>NZ_JBWKDS010000023.1:87536-146260 GCF_056435845.1 Streptomyces sp. NPDC043867
GCTGCGGGGGTTCCCCCCCCTTCCCTTTTGGGTGGGGTGTTTTCCCTGTGGTGCTTTCCCCCCCCCCCCCCCCCCCCCACCCCGGTGGCCGAGAACAGTCACCCCCGACACCCCAACCCTTCCGTTTCCGCCTCGCGCGAGAGCCCGCTCGCACGCCCCGCGCACCCCACGCACCCCCGTGCGACGACCTCCCCGATCGGCCACCGGGGCATTCCGTTTGGGTTTTCGGACTGTCAACCGGAAGACTGCACCTGTGACGTCCCGTACCCCGCGCGACTCCAGGCTCCGACTCGTCCGCCCGCGGCCCCTCGCCGCCGCTCCCCGAGCGGTGACCCAGCGCCGCTCACGCCGCCCCGCACCCCGGCCGCCCGAGGGCACGCCGGCGCCCTCGGAACTGGCCCGTATGGCCCGCGCCGGTCTGGCCGGCGCCGCCCGTGTCGCCCGCTGGGCCGACGCCGCGCTGCGTCCCGGCCGCGACGGCGCGACCCCCGACGACAGGGGCACCCTCTCCGCGGCCACCGCCGAACGCGCCGCCGCCGAACTGGGACTGACTCCCGCTCAGGTCTGCGCCGACTGGGACACCGCACGTCTGGCGGGCCTCATCGAGGTGCACGGCAACAGCGCGCGCCCCGGCTGGCGCCTGCGCGCCTGGAACCGCGACGACAGTGCCGTCCTGCGCGGCTGGGTCGCTCTGTTCGACGCCTGGTCCCTGGCGTATCCGGAGCCCGCGGGCCGGGAGCCCGCCGCCGTCGCCGAGGTCGTCTCCGCGATGCCCCAGGTGCTCTCCTTCCTCCAGCTGTCCGCGGGACCCGTGGACGTGGCCCAGCTGCTCGACCTGCTCGAACAGCGCGTCACCGAACTGCGCACCGAGCGCTGCGAGATTCCGTACGGCCCCCGGCCCGAACCGGCTGCGGAGACCGAGGTCGCCGACACCCCGCTCGCCCCCCTCCTCGACTGGGCCCTGCGCGCCCTCGCCTCCGTGGGCGCTCTCACCTTCGCCGACGGGCAGGCCACGCTCACCCCGCTCGGCAGCTGGGCGGTCTGGGTCAAGCTGGAGCAGATCTGCGTCGCCGCGCAGAGCCCCGCGGGGAACATCGAGCAGCCCGCCGAGGACATGCTCCGCGGCTGCGCCCAACTGCGCCCCAACGCGGCCCGCGCCGAGTACCGGGCGTGGCTCGCGGCCCGTCCCGTCGGCAGCGCCGTCACCGAACTCCTGAACGCCGCCCGAGGCGAGGACGCCCTGCTGCGCGGCCTCGCCTTCGAGGCCCTGCGCGTCGTCGGCGCCCCCGCCGAGCCCGACGTGCGCGCCGTCTCCGACGAGACCCCGCTGCGCCCCTACGCCCTGCTGTGGCTCGCGGAGCACGAGGGCCACGACCCGGAGGACGTCCACGAGGTGCTCACCCGGGAGGAGGCCACCTGGCTGTGGGTGGACACGGCGGCCGCCGTCGCCGACCACGGGGAAGCCCCGCTGCTCGTGCGGCACTTGGAGTCCGCCGTGCAGCCGACCGTGCCGGCGCTGCTCGACGAGGTGCGTGCGGTCGGGCATCCCCGCACCGTCCAGGTGCTGGTCGCGCTCGCCGCGGCCCACCCGGACCCCGCCCTTGCCAAAGCCGTGCGCCGGGCCGCGTTCCAGGTGCACACCGGGGGGAGCTGACGGAGGGGCCCAAGCCCCGGCTGAGGGGCCCCAAACCCCGGTCGCGGGCCCCCAAGCCCCGGTCCCAAACGTCTACGCCCCGTCCCGGGCGCCCACGCCCCCGTCTCAGGCGAGGCGCCTACGCCCCGGTCTCCGGGGCGTACGTCCCGAAGCTCCATATGTTGCCCTCGCGGTCGCGGGCCAGGTAGTCCCGGGAGCCGTAGTCCTGGTCCGTGGGGGGCATCAGGATCTCCGCGCCGTGGTCCACGGCCTGCTGGTGATGTGCGTCGACGTCGTCCACCACCACGTACACCCCGGCGGGCCCGGCGTCCTTCATGGCCGTGTCGAAGACGCCGCCGCGGCCTTTGGAGCCCAGCATCACCGCGCCGTTGCCCTGCACCAGCTCCGCATGCGTCACCGCGCCGTCCTCGCCCTCGTACACCGACAGCTCGGTGAAGCCGAAGGCCTCCGTCAGCTGCCTGATCGCCGCCTTGGCGTCCGCGTACAGCAGCGTCGGGCAGATGCTCGGGCGGCTGCCGTCCTTGCCCGCCATACCGACCACTCCCTCTCGTCTCCGTGCCGGATGTGACCTGTTCCACAGTCTCGCACCGCCCACTGACAACGCCCCGGCGACCGGACGACGGGCCGCACCCCCGCCTCGGCGGAGACACCGCGCCTCAGCGGAACGTGTCGCACCGCGTCATGTCACCGGTGCGGTAGCCCTCGCGGAACCACTGCTGGCGCTGCTCCGCCGAGCCGTGCGTCCACGAGTCCGTGTTCACCCCGCCCTGGAACTTCTCCTGGATCCGGTCGTCGCCGACGGCCGCCGCCGCGTCCAGGCCGTCACTGATGTCGGCGGCCGTGAGGCTGGTGATCAGCGGCCGGCCGGTGGACTCGTCCTTCGCGGTGGTCGCGTGATGCGCCCACACGCCCGCATAGCAGTCGGCCTGGAGCTCCACCCGTACCGAGTTGCTGTCCGCGCCGGTGCGTCCGTCCTGCGACCGGCCCAGCGTTCCCGTGAGGTCCTGCACATGGTGTCCGTACTCGTGGGCCACCACGTACGCCTGCGCGAACGGGCCGCCCCGCGCACCGAACTTCGACCGCAGCTCACCGAAGAAGTCCAGGTCCAGATAGACCTTGCGGTCCCCGGGACAGTAGAAGGGCCCGACGGCGGACGTCGCCGTCCCGCACCCGGTGCCGACCCGCTCGCTGAAGAACACCGTCGGCGACGAGGTGTACGCGGCGCCGCGGCGTTCCAGCTCCTGCCCCCAGTAGTCCTGGACGCTGTTGACCACCGCCACGACGCGGCAGTCCTCCTTGGCGTTCGCGTCCCGCCCCGTCCGGCAGTCCTGGCGGACCTGGTCGAGGGAGGAGGAGGCCGGGGCGGGCCCGTCGTCCGACGAGAGCCCCAGCTGGTCGGGGCCCACTCCGAAGAACAGGCCCAGAAGGAGGGCGATCACACCGGCGACGCCACCGCCGATGGTGGCGCCGCCGCCGGGAATCCGGCTGCCCCGCACATCCTGCACCTCCGAGGTGTCCAGACGTGCGTTGTCGTCGAACTGCATGGGCGTACCACCCTCTGGGTCTCTCGTTCCGCGGCTGCCATCCTCTGTACGGCGCCCTGTCCAGCGTCGGGCGGACGTCCGAACGGGCGACGCGCCCCCGTCCGGCCGCCGTGTCCCGACGCCCCCGCACCCGGCCCCGCCTACGCTCTGCGCCTGATCCGTGGGGCCGGGCAACCGCAGGGGGACAAGGGTGGTCGTACTGCCGATCGAGGAGACCAGGCCGGATCCGGCGACCCCGTACAACGGGTCGGCCACTGATTCCGGCCGGGTGACCACCACGGCGCGTCCCCTGTACCCGCGAACCGTTCCCCGAACCCTGCGCCGGTTCCTTCCCGCCGCCGTCGCCCTTCTCCTCGCCGTCCCCCTCCTGGCCGCGGCCCACCGGGTCCGGCCTGCCCCCTACGGCGACCACCTCACCGTCCCCGCGCGCGTGGAGCACGCGGCACCGGTCCGGCTGCGGACCGGCGGCAACGCCGTCGAGGCGTACGACGGGGCGACCGGACGCCCCCGCTGGACCTACACCCGTGCCGGGCGGCGCCCGCTGGCCGTGCTCCACGCGCGCGTGCACGCGATCGCCCTCTGGGACGACGGGCTGGTCACCGACACCGCGCCGGACGGCGCCTCGGTCCGCTGGCACCGCGCCCTGCCCGGAGCCGCCGGCTGGCTCGCCGCCCGCGGGGGACGCGGCGTCCTGCGGACGCTCGGCCCGGGGGCCCGCATGCTCGCCGTGATCACCCCGGAGCGGATCGCCGCCTACCGCACCGCCGACGGGGACCTGCGCTGGGTCCTGCCCGCCCGGCCGGGCTGCGCCTTCACGCCCGGACGGGCCGTACGCCACCGCGGAACACTGCTGCTCGCGCAGCCGTGCGCCGCCGACGCCGCCTGGACGGGCCAGATCGTCGCCGTGGACGACCTCGGCCGGGTCACACCCCGCAGGACACCGCTGGGCAACGGGCGGCCGGGCACCGAACACCCGTACACAGAAAAAGTGCTTGCACGGCCCCGTTAGACTTGGCCCATGGCCATTCTCCTCGCGCATTAGACGGCGGGAACGTCATCAGCCGTCCAGTCCGTCAACGACCCTGCCCAGGAGTCTGTCCGTGATTTCCGCCTCCGGTATCGAGCTGCGCGCCGGCGCCCGTGTCCTCATCGAGTCCGCCACCTTCCGCATCACCAAGGGCGACCGCATCGGTCTGGTCGGCCGCAACGGCGCGGGCAAGACCACGCTCACCAAGGTCCTCGCGGGTCAGGGCATCCCCGCCGCGGGCACCGTCACCCGCTCCGGAGAAGTCGGCTACCTGCCGCAGGACCCGCGCACCGGCGACCTCGACGTGCTCGCCAGCGACCGCATCCTCTCCGCCCGCGGCCTCGACACCCTGATCCGCAAGATGCGGGAGAACGAACAGCGCATCGCCAACGGCTCGGGCGCCACCCGCGAGAAGGCCATGCGGCAGTACGAGCGCCAGGAGACGGAGTTCCTCACCAAGGGCGGGTACTCCGCCGAGGCCGAGGCCGCCACCATCGCCGCCGCGCTCAACCTGCCCGACCGTGTGCTCGGCCAGCCCCTGCACACGCTCTCCGGCGGTCAGCGCCGCCGTGTCGAGCTGGCCCGCATCCTCTTCTCGGACGCGGACACGCTGCTGCTCGACGAGCCGACGAACCACCTCGACGCCGACTCCATCGTCTGGCTGCGCGACTACCTGAAGACCTACCGCGGCGGCTTCATCGTGATCTCCCACGACGTCGACCTCGTGGAGACGGTCGTCAACAAGGTCTTCTACCTGGACGCCAACCGCGCCCAGATCGACGTCTACAACATGGGCTGGAAGCTCTACCAGCAGCAGCGCGAGTCCGACGAGAAACGCCGCAAGCGCGAGCGGCAGAACGCCGAGAAGAAGGCGTCCGCACTCCATTCGCAGGCCGACAAGATGCGCGCCAAGGCCACCAAGACCGTCGCCGCGCAGAACATGGCCCGCCGCGCCGACAAGCTGCTCGCCGGCCTCGAGGCCGAGCGGAAGTCGGACAAGGTCGCCAAGCTCCGCTTCCCGGAGCCCGCACCCTGCGGCAAGACCCCCCTGATGGCCGAGGGCCTGTCGAAGTCGTACGGATCGCTGGAGATCTTCACCGACGTCGACCTGGCCATCGACAAGGGCTCGCGCGTCGTCATCCTGGGGCTGAACGGCGCCGGCAAGACGACGCTGCTGCGGCTGCTCGGCGGCGCCGAGAAGGCCGACACCGGCCAGGTCATCGAGGGACACGGCCTCAAGCTCGGCTACTACGCGCAGGAGCACGAGACCCTCGACCCCGAGCGCACGGTCCTGGAGAACATGCGCTCCGCCGCCCCCGACCTGGATCTGGTCGAGGTCCGCAAGACCCTCGGCTCCTTCCTGTTCTCCGGTGACGACGTCGACAAGCCGGCCGGTGTGCTGTCCGGCGGCGAGAAGACCCGTCTCGCGCTCGCGACCCTGGTCGTCTCCTCCGCGAACGTCCTGCTCCTCGACGAGCCGACGAACAACCTCGACCCGGCCAGCCGCGAGGAGATCCTGGGCGCGCTGCGCACCTACAAGGGCGCCGTCGTCCTCGTGACCCACGACGAGGGCGCGGTCGAGGCCCTCCAGCCGGAGCGGATCATCCTGCTGCCCGACGGTGTCGAGGACCTGTGGGGCGCCGACTACGCCGATCTGGTCGCCCTCGCCTGACCTCCCGGCCCGGCCGCCCGAGGCGCGGGCCGGGCTTGATCGAATGACTGATCCACTTGCCATGGATCATTCGGCCGATCCGTGATCCCTCATCTGTGTGAGATCTCCTCATACCGAGGTGTGTCCTACATCGATTTCGCGGCCGAGTCCTCGGTTTCCGGGGGCCCGGCCGCATCGCGTCGCTGACCTGCTGCTTCGCGCGCGAACCCGTTCACCCTTACGCCGGAGACGGGGCGGAAGCGCTAGTTCCACTCGTGGGGACGGGCTCCTGTCGTCAAAACCTTGTCTTACCGACCTTGCCGAATGGGTGGCCATCAGGCCCGGAAGGGGTGATCATGAGAAGTCCAGAGCGCACTTCCCATGAGGAGGCACGGGTGGCCGAGACTCTGAAGAAGGGCAGCCGGGTAACCGGCGCCGCGCGTGACAAGCTCGCGGCAGACCTGAAGAAGAAGTACGACTCCGGTGCGAGCATCCGAGCGCTGGCCGAGGAAACCGGTCGCTCGTACGGCTTCGTCCACCGGATGCTCAGCGAGTCCGGCGTCACACTCCGAGGACGTGGCGGTGCGACGCGGGGCAAGAAGGCCGCTTCGGCCTGAGGCCGGACGTCCCCATCGGCTTTCGGTGGTGACCACCCGGTCGGTCGGTTGATCGACCGGGTGGTTACTGTGCAGTCACTTGAGGATGCCGTCGTACGGCATCCGCTGTGACCGCACCCATCGGAGGCTTGCCATGGCTTCGCTCGACCCGGTACTCGACAAGGACGGCGTACGGCTCACCGTCGACGAGGCAGTCGCCACGGTGACGTTGACCAACCCGGTCAAGCGCAATGCCCAGAGTCCTGCTCTGTGGCGGGCGTTGACGCAGGCCGGGCGGTCACTGCCGGGCACCGTCCGCGTGGTGGTGCTGCGCGCCGAAGGCAAGTCCTTCTCCGCGGGGCTCGACCGGCAGGCGTTCACGCCCGAGGGGTTCGACGGCGAGCCGTCGTTCATCGACCTCGCGCGTGGGTCCGACGCCGAGCTCGACGCGACCATCGCCGAGTACCAGGAGGCGTTCACCTGGTGGCGGCGCAGCGACATCGTGTCCATCGCCGCCGTGCAGGGGCACGCCATCGGGGCGGGTTTCCAGCTCGCGCTCGCCTGTGACCTGCGTGTCGTCGCCGACGACGTGCAGTTCGCCATGCGCGAGACCAGCCTGGGACTGGTGCCCGACCTCACGGGGACGCACCCGCTGGTGAGCCTCGTGGGGTACGCCCGCGCGCTGGAGATCTGCGCGACCGGCCGCTTCGTGACGGCCGAGGAGGCCGAGCGCACCGGGCTCGCCAACCTCGCCGTACCTGCCGGGCAGCTCGACGCCGCCGTCCAGGACCTGGCCGGCGCGCTGCTGGCCGCGCCGCGCGACGCGGTCGTGGAGACCAAGGCGCTGCTGCGCGGTGCGCAGGAACGCTCCTACGAGGAGCAGCGGACCGCCGAACGTGCGGCCCAGGCCCGCCGCCTGCGGGACCTGGCCGGAGTCGGCGACTAGGGCCTGTCGTTTGGATCAGGCTGGCTGTGACCGACGGTTCGTCCTGACCGACCCGAGCGGGGTCTGGCGCGTGCAGCTGCAAGGCGGAGGAGGGAGTCGACGCGGAGCGTCGGCGACCGACGACAACGCCGCAGATGTGCGTGCCAGACCCCGCGACGCCGGCGTGATCCAAACGACAGGCCCTAGGCCCTCGCCCGGGCGTTCCCGGACCTCGACAGCGACCTGGAACGCACCAGGCCCGTACTGCGGAGGAACCGCGACACCCGGCCGGCCCCCTTGGGCCGCCGTCAGGAGCACCCCGACCGGCGGCACCGGCGGGCGCCGTGTGCGCGCGTCGTGTTCACCTCGCCGTGCACGGCACACGGGCGCCCGCGGCCGGACCCGGGGTTCTCCGACGGCGCCCTCCGCGGTGCGTTCTCGGAGCCGTCCGCACGTGCGGACGGCTCCGCTCCGGACGGGGACGGCCGGTGTCCGGTTCTCAGTCGGCCGCGGTGACCAGTACCGCCACGGACGGGCGGTCGGGCAGGACGTCCGCCACCGCGGCCCGAACGGCACGGGCCGCGTCGAGAGCCCGGGCGTCCGCCGTGACCGCGATCTCCACCCGGACATGACGGCGCGGCAGGGCGCCGCCGCCGTCCGCGGAATCACCCGTTCGGTCCTCGATGCCGACCGGACGGCCCAGCACCTCCGTCAGCCGGGCCACTCCGGGGACGGCCAGCGCGGCCGCGGCCACCAGCGACTCCTCAGCGGGACCGGCGGGTCCGGCCGCGGGCCGCCGTTCGTCGGCGCGGGCGGCGGGCGTCCCGCCGTCGTCCAGCAGCCCCGTCACCCGCAGGTCCACCTCCGCGACCCGCAGGCCCAGCCGCTCCGTCGCCGCCGTGAGCAGCGCCGCCCGCAGCCGGGCCGCCGTCGTCGGAAGAGGCTCCGCCCCCGGCGCGGTGGGGTCCGCCGAGGCCAGGAACTCCGCGTTCACGCGGAGCGGCCCGGGCGGCAGGGCGCTGGGCGGCGCCGGCACGGCTGCGTCGTACACCTCGTCCGGGTCGGCGAGGGCGACCCTGAGTGTGCCCAGGCGGACGCCGCCGACCGGGTGTGCCGCACGCCGCAGCACCGAGTCGACCGCCGCCTCCGTGATCCAGGCCCCGTCGCGGGCGCTGCCCAGGGGCAGCAGCCGGCCGAGCCTCAGCTGATTCCGTACCGCTTGCGTCCATCGGTCCGCCGTCATTCCTCCAGCCTGCCGCATCCCCGGCGCGAGATGGCGCAACCCCGCTTACTGTGGGTGAAGAAGGACGAACGAAAGGGACAAACGGCTATGACCGACATGACGGAGCGGAACCGCCCGGACAGCCGTGAGGGCGAGAACGCGGGCGGTACGCAGACGGGCAGGACCAGCGTGACCAAGCGAGGCGGTGGGGACCCGGGCGGCCGGGGCCGGACCACCATCGCGGACGGAGTGGTGGAGAAGATCGCCGGACTCGCGACCCGGGACGTGCTCGGCGTGCACGCCATGGGAAGCGGGATGAGCCGGACCTTCGGAGCGATGCGCGACCGGGTGCCCGGCAGCGGCAGCCAGAAGTCCGTGACACGCGGCGTCAAGGCCGAGGTGGGCGAGCTGCAGACCGCGCTCGACCTGGAGATCGTGGTCGAGTACGGCGTGTCGATCACGGACCTGTCCCGCGATGTACGGGAGAACGTGATCGCGGCCGTCGAGCGCATGACGGGGCTCGAGGTCGTCGAGGTCAACATCGCTGTCAGCGACGTGAAGCTGCCGGACGAGGAGGACGAGGAGCCGGAGTCACGGCTGCAGTGACACCGGACGCCCGGACTGTTGAGGAGCGCACATGAATTGGGCCGTGATCGGCATGATCGCCGGAATGGCACTGGGCTTCGCCGGGTACTTCGGCGGATTCGGGGCCTTCCTGCTGGTGGCGGCCCTGGGGGCCGTCGGATTCGTCGTCGGGAAGTTCGTCGAGGGCGACCTGGACAGCAGTGACTTCTTCCGCAGCCGTGACGACCGGCGGCGGTGACGCGTGCCGCCCCGGACCGACCGGCTCGCCGCGGCACGACCTCCGGTGAATACCGTCGCGGCGGCGGAGCGAGGCGCCACCCGGATCGCCGACCGGGTCGTCGCGAAGATCGCCTCGCAGGCGGCCTCGGAGGCGCTGGACGTGCCGCTGGCCGGCACGGGACGCCCGCACGCCTCGGTCGCGGTGCACCACGGGACCGCCCGCGTGAGCGTCAGCCTCGAACTCGACTACCCCTCAGACATCGGCGGCCAGTGCCACGCGGTGCGTCGTCAGGTCGCCCGGCGGGTGCAGGCCCTGGCGGGACTGGAAGTACCGGAGGTGGCCGTGCACGTGGAGCGGCTGCACCTGCCACCGGCCTACGGAGCGGCACAGGGGAGGACGCGGTGAGCGAGCCCCGGGAGCACGAGAACCCGTCCGGCGGCAGCACCCGACGGCTGCCCGTCATGGAGAAGCGGGCCGAGGACGGGACGGACGGCGGACTCGGCCGGTCCGCCGCGGCCACCCCCGAACCCCCGCCCACCCTCGACGACGAGGGCGGACGCGCGGGCCGCTTCTGGTCGTCCCGCCGCGTGCCCGCCGGGATCGTCGCGCTGCTGGTCCTCGCGGGCGCCGGTCTCCTCCTCTACGACGTCGTGGCCGTCCGCGCCGGCCACAAGGCCCTGCACTGGCGCAGGTCACTGGCCCGTGAGCTCGCCGAACGGCCGCTCGACGACACGTGGGTGCTCGTCGGCGCAGGGATCGCCGCGGCGCTCGGCCTCTGGCTGCTCTTCCTCGCCCTGACGCCCGGTCTGCGTGACGTGCTGCCGATGCGGCGCGGCCACGCCGACGTCCGGGCCGGACTGCACCGGGGCCTGGCCGCCATGGTGCTGCGGGACCGGGCCATGGAGGTCGCCGGGGTGCGCTCGGCCAAGGTGCGTGTCAAGCGCCGCAGAGTCGACGTCCGTGCGGTCTGCCACTTCCGTGAACTCGACGACGTACGCGCCGACTTGGACGCCACGCTGACCGACGGCATCCGGGGGCTCGGGCTCGCCCGGCAGCCCGCGCTGACGCTGCACGTCGGACGTCCCGGCCGGAAGGGATAGGTGAGGTCCGGTGCTCAGGACCGTCAACCGTGTGCTGCTGGGGATCGCCGGGCTGGTGCTCGTCGCCCTCGGGGGTTCCGTGCTCGCCGTCGGGCTGGGGCTGAAACCGCCCTCCTGGTGGATCCACGACGGGCGGCACGATGTGCTGCTCACCGTTGCCGAGCGGAACCGGTGGCGGGACGAGGGCTGGTGGTGGTGGGCCGTCATCGCCGCGCTCGCCGTCCTGGTGCTGCTGGCCCTGTGGTGGCTGGCGGCCGTGCTGCGGCGGCGCAGGCTCGCCGAGGTGCTCGTCGACACCGGTGACGGCGAGGGTGCGCTGCTGCGCGGTCGCGCCGTGGAGGGCGTGCTGGCCGGTGAGGCGGGTGAGCTGGACGGCGTCGAGCGGGCACAGGTGCGGCTGGACGGCCGCCGCACCGCCCCGCGGACGCGGGTCCAGCTCGTGCTGGAGCCGTACGCGGACCCCGGCAACACGCTGAACCTGCTCACGACGGAGGCGCTGGCGCACGCCCGCGAATCGGCGGGCCTGGCGGCGCTGCCCTCGGAGGTACACCTCCGCGCGGCCAAGCACCGCCCCGAACGCGTCACCTGAGCGGAAACCACCCCGCCGGGGCGGGCGTCCCTGCTGGGCGCTCGCTCCTGCCGGGACTTGGGCTCTGCTCGGCTCCCGCCCCTGCCGGCTCCGCCCCGCCCGGGCTTACGAAACGGCCGGGCGTGCGGAACCGGCGGGACTGCGGAACCGGCGGGACTGCGGAACCGGCGGGACTGCGGAACCGGCCGGGCGTGCGGAACCCGCCGGGACCGCGGAAGCCGCCCCGGGGCTGGAACCAGGGGCCGGGGTTTCGGAGCCGCTCGGGGCTCTAGAAGCCGTGGCGCATGCCGCCGTCGACCGACAGCATGACGCCCGTCAGGTACGACGCCGCGGGCGAGAGCAGAAACGCGGCGGCGCGGCCGAACTCCTCCGGCCTGCCGTACCGCCGCAGCGGGATACGGGACTCGTTGGCCGCGCGGGTGGCCTCCGGGTCGGCGGACAGGGCGTCGAGCTCGCGGACGCGGTCCGTGTCGATGCGGGCGGGCAGCAGGCCGACGACGCGGATGCCGCGCGGTCCCAGTTCGTCCGCGAGGGACTTGGCGAACCCCGCGAGGCCCGGGCGCAGACCGTTGGAGATGGTCAGCCCCGGAATCGGCTCGTGCACCGAGCCGGAGAGCACGAACCCGATGACCCCGCCCTCACCGAGCTCCGCGGCGGCGGCCCGGGCCAGTCGTACGGCGCCCAGGAAGACGGACTCGAACGCCGCGGCCCACTGCTCGTCCGTGGTGTCGGCGACGAACCCGGGCGCCGGGCCGCCGACGCTGATCAGCACCCCGTCGAAGCCGCCGAAGTGCTCACGGGCCGCCTCGATCAGCCGGGCCGTGGTCCGCGGGTCGGCGTTGTCCGCGGCGACCCCGACCGCGTTCGGGCCGAGCACCCCGGCGGCCTCGGCGACGCTCTTCTCGTCGCGCCCCGTGATGACCACCTTCGCCCCGTCGGCGACCAGCTCGCGCGCGGCGGCGCTGCCCAGGCCGCGGGTGGCCCCCGTGACGACGTACACCCGGTCCTTCAGTCCAAGATCCATGGCTCCTATCCTGCCCTCTCGCCCTCATACAGGGCTAGGGCGGCGCTCACCAGGCCGATGTGACTGAACGCCTGCGGGAAGTTGCCCAGCTGGCGGCCCGCGACGGGGTCGTACTCCTCGGAGAGCAGGCCGACGTCGTTGGTGAGCCCGACCAGCCGGTCGAACATCCGGCGCGCCTCCTGCTTGCGGCCGATCAGATGCAGGGCGTCCGCAAGCCAGAAGGAGCAGACGAGGAACGTGGCCTCGTCGCCCGGCAGCCCGTCGACGAGGTTCGCGGCGGTGCTGTAGCGGCGGACGAAGCCGCTGTGGCCGAGTTCCCGGGCGATCGCCTCGACCGTCCCGACGACCCGCGGATCGTCGGGCGGCAGGAAACCGACGCGGGGGATGAGCAGCGTGGAGGCGTCCAGCTCCCGCGAGCCGTAGGACTGCGTGAAGCTGTTCCGTCCGGGGTCGTAGCCGCGCTCGCACACCTCCCGGTGCACCTCGTCGCGCATCGCACGCCAACCCTCCAGGTCCCCGCTGAGCTGCGGGTCGCGCTCCAGCGCACGGACAGCGCGGTCGGCGGCAACCCACGCCATCACCTTGGAGTGCACGAAGTGCCGACGCGGTCCGCGCACCTCCCACAGCCCCTCGTCCGGCTGCCGCCACGCCGTCCGCAGGAACTCCATCAGCGCGACCTGCACCCGCCACATGTGCGGTTTCATCGGCAGGCCGGCCTCACGGGCCAGCGAGAGCGAGTCGATGACCTCGCCGTAGACGTCCAGTTGGAGCTGGCGCACGGCGTCGTTGCCGACGCGCACCGGTGAGGAGTCCGCGAAGCCGGGCAGCCACGGCAGCACGTACTCGGTCAGCCTGCGCTCGCCGGAGAGGCCGTACATGATCTGCAGTTCCGCCGGGTCGCCCGCGACCGCCCGCAGCAGCCAGTCACGCCATGCCTCGGCCTCCTCGTGGTACCCGGCCGAGAGCAGCGCGCCGAGCGTGAGGGTGGAGTCGCGCAGCCAGCAGTAGCGGTAGTCCCAGTTGCGGATGCCGCCCAGTTCCTCGGGGAGCGAGGTGGTGGGGGCGGCGACGATCCCGCCGGTCGGCGCGTACGTGAGGGCCTTCAGGGTGATCAGGGAGCGTACGACGATGTCCCGGTGCGGGCCGCCGTAGCTGCAGCGTGCCGCCCACCGCTGCCAGTCGTCCAGGCTGGACCGCAGGGCCTCGTACGGATCCACGAGCGGCGGGCGCGGCTGGTGCGAGGGATGCCACGTGAGGACGAAGGCGACCTTCTCGCCCGCCCCGACGGTGAACTCCGAGTGCGTGCAGAAGTCCTTGCCCCAGGTGCGCACGGGCGGATCGCTGCGCAGCCATACCGCGTCCGGGCCGGCGACGGCGACCCGGTGACCGTCCCCGAGCCTGCGCATCCACGGCACGACGATGCCGTAGTCGAAGCGCAGCCTGAGGGCGCTGCGTACCGTGACCCGGCCGCTGAGGCCCTCGACGACGCGTACGACGTCGGGGGCACGGTCGCGCTGCGGCATCAGGTCGGTGACGCGGACCGCGCCCTCCGCCGTCTCCCACTCGGTGTCGAGCACCAGCGAGTCGGGCCGGTAGGCGCGGCGGGTGCAGAGCCCCGCGTCCTTGGGGGCGATGCGCCACTGGCCGTGTTCGTCGTCGCCCAGCAGTGCCGCGAAGCAGGCCGGGGAGTCGAACCGCGGCAGGCACAGCCAGTCGATGGAACCGTCACGTCCCACCAGTGCGGCCGTCTGTTCGTCCCCGATGAGCGCGTAGTCCTCGATGCGTCGTTGCACCCACACTGGGTTCCCGAGTGCGGCGACCGCCAATCGGGCCGCCGGAGTGGCACGGGGGCCAGGCGGCCCGGCCGAGCGGCCGGGACGGCCGCACACCGGACGGCAGGAGGGACAGCGCCGCGCCGCCGGAACGCCCGTTCACCGGGCCGGCCCGAGGAGGGTCTAGACGGCCGCCGGGGCCGCCTCGGGGGCGGACTCCTTCGCGGCGGCCTCCGCCCGGTCCCGGCGCTCACGGCGGACCAGGACGAACCAGCCCACGGGGACACCGGCCGAGAACAGCCACCACTGGACGGCGTACGCCATGTGCGGACCGATGTCGCCGTGCTCGGGGTCGGGGATCAGCTCGGGGGAGCCGCCCCGGGGCGCGGGCGCGGTCTGCTCGACATAGCCGCCGAGGACCTGCCTGCCGAGCTGCCGGGCCCGCTGGCCGCTGCTGATCAGCATGATCTGGCGGTCGGGCAGGCCCCGCACGTTCTTGATGCCGCTCCCGGCGGTCGTCTCGTCGGCCATCAGCCGGCCGGTGACGGTGATCTCGCCCCTCGCGGGCGCCGGGACCTTCGGGAACTGCGTCTGCACGCCGGTCGCGGGGATCCAGCCCCGGTTCACCAGCAGCACCCGACCGTCGTCCAGGACGAACGGAGTCAGCACATGGAAGCCGACCTCGCCGTCGGCGTTCGTACGGCGGCGGACGACGACCTCGTGCGCCGGGTCGAAGGTGCCCCGCGCGGTGACGCGGCGGTACAGGTCGTCGTGCGCGACGGTCCTGCCGGGAGCGGTGAGCGTCTCGGCGGGCACCGGCTTCGCGGCCAGCGACGTGGCGATCACCTCGTTGAGCGCCACCTTGTGCTCGTGGCGGTGCAGCTGCCAGAAGCCCAGCTCGATCATGGTCGGGATGAGCGCGAGCGTCAGGAGGGTGAGGATCACCCACTGCCGGGACAACAGGAAGCGGTACACCCCACTGACGGTACCCCGCACGTGCCGGCCCCCGCCGGGAGGGTCCCGGCGGGGGCTCGGCACCCGGGTCCGGCCGGGTTCAGACCTTGTCGGTGATTCCGGCCCTCCCCTCGGCGCGGGCGCAGTGCGCGCCGCAGTACCAGTGCCCCTCGACCTCGACGCCCTGACCGATGATCTGGACGCGACAGTGCTCGCAGATGGGGGCCATCCGGTGGATCGCGCAGGAGAAGCAGTCGAAGACGTGCACCGCGCCCTGCGCGTGCACCTCGAACGTCATGCCGTAGTCGTTGCCACAGACTTCACATCTCGCCATGCGCCACAGGGTGGGGCGCCGGCGCGGCCCGGGCGAGCGGGCGGCGGGCGAGTCGCCCGGCAATCACCCGTCTGACGTCCGGGGCGTGTGCCCCGTCACGCTCCGGACGCCGGCTCCACGTCCCGCAGCAGCTGGCCGAACGCGGCCTCGTCGATCACCGGCGTGCCGTACTGCCGGGCCTTGACCACCTTGGACGTACCCGACTCCGGGTCGTTCGTGACGAGCAGGCTGGTGAGCCGGGACAGGCTCGTCGCGATGTGCAGCCCGGCCTCGACGGCCCGGTCCTCCAGCAGTTCCCGCTCGACCGACGTGTCACCCGAGAAGGCGACGCGCATGCCCTGCTTGAGGGGTTTGCCCGCTTCGTACCGTCCCGGGTTGGGGTGCGGGCACACGGGCCGCTTGCGTGACGGCCGCCAACTGCCCGGCCGGTAACCGCCGGAGGGGTACCCGCCCGAGGGCTGCCGGCCGATCCGCGGTGCGCCGGACCACTCGGTGAGCGGCCGGCATTCGAGCAGGGGCAGCCGGACACCGTCGCGCGCCGCCGCCCGCAGGCTCGGGCGGAACGCCTCGGCCAGCACGCGCGCGTCGTCCAGCGCGTGGTGCGCCCGCTGCTGCACGACGCCGAAGTGTGCGGCCAGCGACTCCAGCTTGTGGTTCGGCAGCGGCAGCCCCAGTTCCTTGGCGAGCGCGATGGTGCACAGCCGCTGGCGCACCGGCGCCTCGCGCTCGGCGCGCGCGTACTCGCGGGCGATCATCGACCAGTCGAAGACGGCGTTGTGCGCGACGAGTACGCGGTCCGCCAGCCGGGACGCGAACTCCTCGGCGATGTCCGGGAAGAGCGGTGCCCCTTCGAGCACCTCGCTCGTCAGGCCGTGGATCCACACCGGGCCGGGGTCCCGCTCCGGGTTGACCGTCGTGTACCAGTGGTCCTCGACCTCGCCGCGCGCGTCCAGCCGGTAGACGGCGGCCGAGATGATCCGGTCGTCCCGGGCCAGGCCGGTGGTCTCCACGTCAACGACCGCGTATCCCTTCGGATACGCGGCCGGCCAGACGGCGGGGAACGCTGCGGTCGCGAGGTCTTCGAGCATGGTTCACGAGGATACGGGGCGGCGCCGACAGTGACGGCCCGGACCCGAAGGCCGTCGGGTCCCGGCGTGTGGCGAACGGCCGGTGGCGCCGCGGTGGCCTCGATGCGCTGCGGGGGCGGCTTCCTGACGGATTATCAGGACAATTGATCTGAAAGCGGGCGCTCTTCACCGGTCCCGGTGGCGGGGTCCGTCGTGTACGACTACGTCACTCCTCCCGCCGCGCGCACCGCGAACTCACCCGTGGTGTCCGCGAAGGGAGGTTCGGTGGCGGTGTGGTGACGGGCCGGTACGCACTTGACGTCGCCCGGAGCGCGACCGGGCAGGCGGTCCGGGGGAGCCGGGTGCCGTGGCCGGGGGCGGGGATTGGTGGAGATCGCCAAGAAGCAAGCGCGTACCCCCGGTAATACTTGTCAGTAACACCGTCTAGCCGCGGCCCGGATGCCGTCCTACGGTGCAGACATGCCGAACCTGCCCGATGTCGTGCTGTGGTCGATACCCGCCTTCGTGCTGCTCACGGTCATCGAGATCGTGAGCGTCCGGCTCCGTCCCGACGAGGAGGAGGCGGGGTACGAGGCGAAGGACGCCGCGACGAGTCTCGGCATGGGACTGGGGAGTCTCGCCTTCGACTTCCTGTGGAAGATCCCGATCGTCGCGATCTACACGGCCCTCCACGAACTGACGCCGCTGCGGGTGCCCGTCCTGTGGTGGACCGTCCCGCTGATGCTGCTCGCGCAGGACTTCTTCTACTACTGGTCGCACCGCGGGCACCACGTGATCCGCGTCCTGTGGGCCTGCCACGTCGTCCACCACTCCAGCCGGAAGTTCAACCTCACCACCGCACTGCGCCAGCCCTGGACCTCCCTCACCGTCTGGCCCTTCTACGTCCCGCTGATCGCCCTCGGCGTGCACCCCGCCGCCCTGGCCTTCTGCTCCTCGGCCAGCCTCGTCTACCAGTTCTGGATCCACACCGAGCGCATCGGCAAGCTGCCCCGGCCCGTCGAGTTCGTGTTCAACACGCCCTCGCACCACCGTGTCCACCACGCCTCCCAAGGCGGTTACCTGGACCGGAACTTCGGGGGGATCCTCATCGTCTGGGACCGGCTCTTCGGGTCGTTCGTGCCCGAGACCGACCGGCCCGTCTACGGCCTCACCAAGAACATCGACACGTACAACCCCCTGCGCGTCGCCACCCACGAGTACGTCGCCATCGCCAAGGACCTGAAGGCGGCCCGCAGCTGGCGCGAGCGGGCGGGGCGCGTCCTCCGCGGGCCGGGCTGGCAGCCCGCCCGGCCGGCCGCCGAACCGACGCCGGTCGCGGAGCCCGTCGCGTGAACCCACGCCACGCGCGTGTGCCGCTCGTCGCCCTCGGCGTCGCGGTTCTGGTGGATCTGGTCTGCCTGGCGGCCGGCCTCGGCCCCGGACACGCCGTCGCCAAGCCGCTGTTGATGCCCCTCCTGGCCGCGCACACGGCCCTGCGCGGCGGCCCCCGGCTGCTCGTCGCCGCCCTGCTGTGCGGCTGGGGCGGCGACGTGCTCCTGCTGTCCGGCGCCGACGCGGCCTTCCTGGCCGGGATGGCGTCCTTCGCGGCGGGGCACGTGTGCTACCTCGCGCTCTTCCGGAAGCGTGCCGCCCCCGCGTGGGGACCGTGGCGGGCCGCCGCCTACACCACCGCCCTCGTCGTCACCGTCGCCCTCCTGTGGCCCGGCCTCCCCGGCGAACTGCGCGTCCCCGTCGCCGGCTACAGCCTGCTGCTGACCGCGATGGCGTACACCGCCACGCGTCTCGGTCCCGTCGCAGGGGCGGGAGGCGCCCTCTTCCTGCTCTCGGACACCCTCATCGCGACCGGGGTCGCCGGCTGGCCGCAGCTTCCCCGCCCCGACTTCTGGATCATGCTCACCTACCTCGCGGCGCAGTACCTGCTGGTCCGCGGCGTGCTCGGCACCCTCGGCGAGTCATCCGTGCCCGCCCCGGCGTACGGTGAGACGCGCTCGACCACCCCCTGAGCGCACCACCGCCGATCAGCCGAGAAGGACCCTCGCATGCGCGCCACCACCATCCACGCCCCCTACGACATGCGCGTGGAGGACGTCCCCGATCCCGTGGCGCAGCTGCCCACCGACGCGGTCGTACGGGTGCTGCGGTCCTGTATCTGCGGCAGCGACCTGTGGGCGTACCGGGGCGAGGCGGCGCGGCAGCCGGGCCAGCGGATCGGGCACGAGTTCCTCGGCGTCGTCGAGGAGACCGGCTCCGAGGTGACCGGTGTGCGCCGCGGGGACCTCGTCGTCGCGCCGTTCATGTGGTCCGACGGCGCCTGCGACTACTGCCGTGAGGGGCTCACCACCTCGTGCGAGCACGGTGGCTTCTGGGGTTCCGTGGGCTACGACGGCGGGCAGGGCGAGGCCGTGCGGGTGCCCTTCGCCGACGGCACCCTCGTCCGGCTGCCCAAGGAGGCCGCCTCCGACGACCGTCTGCTGGCGGCCCTGCTCACCCTCTCCGACGTCATGGGCACCGGTCACCACGCCGCCCTCGGCGCGGGGGCGCGGCCGGGCGCGACGGTCGCCGTCGTCGGTGACGGAGCCGTCGGGCTGTGTGCCGTCCTGGCCGCCCGGCGGCTGGGCGCCGAGCGGATCATCGCGCTCGGACGCCACGAGGCGCGGACGGACATCGCGCGCCGCTTCGGAGCCACCGACGTCGTCGCCGAGCGCGGGGAGGCCGCCGTGGCGGCCGTGCGCGAACTCACCCGCGGACAGGGCGCGCACTGCGTCGTCGAGGCGGTCGGCACCGAACAGTCGATGAGCACCGCCGTGGGCATCACCCGCGACGGCGGCGCCGTCGGCTTCGTCGGCGTGCCCCACGGCAGCGGCACCGGCCTCGACCTGAGCGTCATGTTCGACCGGAACATCGCCCTGCGCGGCGGCGTCGCCCCGGTGCGCGCGTACATCCCGGAACTGCTGCCCGACGTCCTGGACGGAACGATCGACCCGTCGCCCGTCTTCGACCGGACCGTCGGCCTTCAGGACGTACCGGAGGGCTACCGCGCGATGGACGAGCGGACGGCGCTGAAGGTCATGGTCGCGGGCTGAGGGAGGGCAGCCGCTGCCGGGAGACCGGGCTCACCGGCCCGGGAGCGGCAGCGCCGTCAGCAGGGCCGACACCACGACGACCGCGCCCAGCACCGTCACCTCCGCGCGAGCGGGCGAACAGGCGCTGAGCGGGTCGTTCGCGCGGCCCATCCGCAGACGCGCGCACAGGGCGAGGCCGGCGACGACGGCCACCAGGAGCACCTTGGCGAGCAGGGCACGCCCGTACGACGTCGTCGCCAGCTGGTCCAGGACCGTGCCCAGCGGCATACGGCGCAGCGTGCTGCACACCCCGGTGGCGGTGATCCCCGCGAACAGGAAGGCCGCCACGCGCGCGTAGCGGCCGAGGAGCGCGGCGCCCTGCTCCGGGGCGCGCCAGGCCCGCAGCGTCCGCAGCACGTGCAGCAGCCCGCCCGCCCACAGCACCGTGCAGGTGACGTGAACGAGCGTCAGGGCCGAGCCGACCAGCGGGAGGTGCTCCGTGACGGGATGGGCCCGCAGCGCCTCCGCCACGGCCACCGCGGCCGACGGCAGCACCTGGAAGCCAGGACGGTTCGTGAGGGTGCACAGCCCGACCGCCCCGAACGCGTTGAACTCCACGAGCGCCAGCGCGCCGTCCCGGGAGCCGTACAGCGCGCCCACGTCCAGACCGACGAGGCCCCCGGGCAGCCGGTTCCCGGTGGCCGCGCAAGCAGCTAGTCCCAGCGCCGCCACACATCCGGCGGCCGCCGCGAAGGGCGCCCAGCTGCGGGGCGCTCGCGCGGCGGGGGCGCCGGGAACCCGGCGCACCAGCCGGGCCGCGAACAGCTCGCCCGCCGGGACGCACATGGCCGCGAACAGCACCGCCCGGAGCAGGGCGATCCCGGCGACGCCCGGCGCGGCGGCCTCGCCGGTGCCGCGCAGCGCGATTGACGGTCCGAGCAGCGGAATCAGAGCGGCCAGGGTCACCAGACCGAGCACGGCGACGGCCCGGCCGGCGGACGCGGGCTGCGCGGGGGCGGTGGCGGCTCTCTCGGCCGTCTGTTCAGTCGAACTCACGTCACGATCTTCATCATCTCTCTGAAAATCGGGCAAGTCGGGTAGAACGATCGGCGGAACGGCATCCCCCGGGAGCAGAGGTGCCCGCCCGCGCCCGCGCCCCCACCCGCGCCCCCGCCCACGCCGCCGCTCACCACCAGCGCGCCGGATCTGCGCCCCAGTGCCCCGGCGGCCGCAGCCAGTCGCGCGGTCCCCCGTCGAAGGAGACCGGCGACCGGGCATGGCGCAGCGGCCCCAGCGGGCTGTCCGTCCCGGTGAGCCAGCGGTCCGCCCGCTCGTACGGGGCGTCCGACGGCCGGTCGCCCGGGACCGGCCCGTTCGTCCGGCGCCCGGTCTCCCGTACCGGCCCGTTCGTCTGCCGGTCGTCCCGGACTCCTGCCGGCCCGTTCGTCAGCCATTGCGCCGTCCGGGCCAGCGACAGCCGTACGAGCCGGGTCCCGCCCTCGCGCGACTGCTCGGTCAGCGACCGCAGCACGGCCGCCGCCAGCAGATAGCCGGTGCCGTGGTCGAGGGCCTGCGCCGGCAGGGCGCCGGGCCGCTCGTCCGAGCCCTCGGCCACCGCGATCCCGGTGGCGGCCTGCACCAGGCTGTCGAAGCCGCGCCGCCCGGCCCACGGCCCCCCGTCCCCCCAGGCCGACAGCTGCGCGACCACCAGACCCGGCCGCCGCTCGGCCAGGGCCCGGGGACCGAGCCCGAACCGGTCCAGGGCACCGGGCCGGTAGCCGGTGACGACGACGTCGGCCGCGTCGAGCAGCTCCTCCAGGGCACGCCTGTCAGTCGTCAGGTCGAGCGTGGCGGAGCGCTTCCCGAAGCCGGTGTCGGCGTGCTGGTCGGGGAGTTCCGGCAGCCGCGGTGGGTCCACCCGCAGCACGTCGGCGCCGAGGAGGGCGAGGGTGCGGGTGGCCACGGGACCTGCGATGACCCTGGTCAGGTCCAGGACACGGACGCCCGCGGCCGGCCGCAGGGGGTCACCGGCGAGGTCCGTGAAGGTCCGCGGTGGCCCCTCGTCCAGCCGCTCCCGGGCGACCAGGGGCATGCCCGCGACGGCGGCACCCTGCTCGTGCGCCGCCCACTCCCGCGCCGTGCGCAGGGCGACGGCGAGGCCCCCGGCCGCGTACACGGACTCCTCCACCTCGCCCGCGGACCGTTCCGCCAGGGCGGCGGCGACCGTCTCCGCCGCGGGGTCCGGGGGCAGGCCGAGCGCGACCGACAGCCGTGCCCGGTGATGCGGATAGTTCGCGTGTGTCCGCACCCATCCGTCCGCGGTCCGCCAGAACCGGGACAGCGGCGCGAAGCTCACCGGCGCCCGCCCGCCGACGCGCAGGTGCCGCTCGCTGACGAAGGCCGTGGCGACGGCCCCGTCGTCGACCTCGGCCGCGGGCATCGCCCGCCCGGTGCGGCGGGCGGCCAGCTCGGCGGCCGCCAGCGCGCAGGCGCCCACACAGCCGCGTGCCACCTCCCGTACGGGCAGCCGGGCGTCGAGCGCGCCGTCCCG
This sequence comes from Streptomyces sp. NPDC043867, assembly GCF_056435845.1. Lineage (NCBI taxonomy): Bacteria > Bacillati > Actinomycetota > Actinomycetes > Kitasatosporales > Streptomycetaceae > Streptomyces > Streptomyces sp. NPDC043867. Next base: position 109,435 of record NZ_JBWKDS010000023.1, read on the forward strand.
TACGACGGCCGAGAGACGGGAGAGGAGTGCGGGGTCGCCGCCCAGCGCCTCCCAGGCGACATTCACCGGTGCGTGCGTCATGACGGCACTGTGCCGGATGTACGGAATCAACATGCCGACCGGGCCGGGTACTTGGGACGGGACTCCCGGGGAGCGGCGTGACGGGGGACGGCGAAGGGCCGGACGGCGTGCTGCCGTCCGGCCCCTTTGCGGGTGCGTGGTCCCGACCACGTCGCCGCTACTACGTCACCGCTACTTCGTCACCGCGTCCAGCGCGTCCGCGGTGCCCCAGCCGTAGAAGCCGTTGCGGTTCTTCGTGCCCTCGCAGACGGCGTCGATCTTGCCGTCACCGTCGATGTCGTACGGGTCGGTGCACGGCGTGGCGTCGGCCTCGGCGTACAGCAGCGCCTTCACCAGGGCGGCGGAGGCGTGCGGGTGCGTCGACTTGATCAGCGCGGCGACACCCGCGACGTGCGGGGACGCCATCGACGTACCGGCCATGTAGCCCCAGCCGCCGCCGGGCAGCGGGCCGAGGATCAGGCCGCTCGTGGCGGGCGGGGCCGGGGTCTGGTAGCGCGTCGAGTCGCCGCCGGGCGCGGCGATGTCGATGACGCCCAGGCCGTGATTGGAGAAGGACGACTTGATGCCCTTCGCACCCGTCGACGCCACGGTGACCACACCCGGCAGCTGCGTGGGGATGTCGTAGCACTCGGACGGGTCGATCACCCGGTCGCCCGGCGTCGTGTCGTTCGGGGACGACGGGTCCGTGATCTCGTTCGCGGCCAGGTCGTAGTTCTCGTTGCCCGCCGCCGCGACGTTGACCGCGCCCTTGTTCTCCGCGTAGCGCGAGGCGCGCGTGATCGCGTCGACCAGGGCCCGCTGGTCCGGGTCGTCCTTGCAGTTGAAGTACCAGGGGTCGGTGTAATAGCTGTTGTTGGTCACGTCGACGCCGTGCTCCGCGGCCCACACGAAGCCGCAGACCACGGCCTCCGTGTAGAAGAACCCGGCCGTGGTGGACACCTTGATGCCGGCGACCTTCACGCCCGGGGCGACACCGGTGATGCCGACGCCGTTCTTGGCGCCCGCGATCTCACCCGCGACATGCGTGCCGTGCGGGCTCTCCTCGGCGCTCGGCCGCCACGCCCCGTCGGTGGTGTCCGGCTTGCCCGTCACGCAGTTGACCGAGGCGTCGCGGTCGAAGTTCGGGGCGATGTCGGGGTGGGAGTCGTCGACGCCGGTGTCGATCACGGCGACCGTGACCTTCCGGCTGCCGAGCGTCTTCTCGTGCGCCTTGTCCGCCTTGATGGCGGGCAGGTCCCACTGCAACGGCTCCAACGGGTCCTGCCCGGCGGCCGCCTGGACGCCGGCGACGTCCTTCGCGCTGAGCGCCTTGGGCGTGCCCACGTCGGTGGTCGACTGGGCGGGCAGCGGCGCGGTGCGCGTGGCGCCGGCCGACTGCACACCGCGTACGGTGCGGACGGTGGCGGCGAAGCCGGCGTTCGACGAGTGGACGACGATCACGCCGATCCGGTCGTACGACGTCACGATCGTGCCGCCGGCCTCGGCGATGGCCTTCTTCACGTGCGCCGAAGGGCCGTGCCCGGGGCGGACGTTGACGACATAGCTGAGCGAGGTCGCGTCCGCTGCCGCGGCGCGCGGCGCGGCGGTGTCCGCCGCGGACGCGCTGACGTTCGGCAGGAAGGCGAGAGCCGTCGCCATGGCCATCCCGAGGGGGACGGCTATCGCGCGACGCGAGCGCGACTGAGGCGCTGTCATGGTGTCTCCAGTTCGTTCAACGGTACGAGCTGTACGAGCCGTGCGGAAAGCTCACAGGTCGGAGGTCCGGGGCAGGAGCCCGACGTCCGGGGCTACTTGACCGCCCGCAGCGCGTTGACGACGCCGAAGCCGTAGAAGCCGTTCACACGCTTGCCGCCCTCGCAGGTGGCGTCCACGACACCGTCGCCGTCGCCGTCGTACGGCTCCGCCGGGCAGCCCGGGTTGTCGGCCTGCGCCTTGAGCAGCGCCTGGAGCTGGGCCGGAGTCGCGTGCGGGTGCGCGGACTTCAGGAGCGCGGCCACACCCGCGGCGTGCGGCGAGGCCATCGACGTGCCCTGGAGGAAGCCGTACTGGTTGTTCGGCATCGTGGAGAGGATCCGGCCGTTCTTCGACGGGGTGTCCGGGATCTGGTACTTGTCGCCACCGGGCGCCGCGATGTCGATGACACCGTCGCCGTAGGTGGAGTAGTACGACTTGGCACCCTTGACGCCGGTCGCGCTGACCGTGACGACGCCCGGGAGCTGGGTCGGCACGTCGAAGCACTCGTGCGGGTCGATCGTCCGGGGGACCGGGGTCGAGTCGTCGGGGCTGGAGTCATCGACGAGAGCGTCCGCGTCGAGGTCGTCGTTGGAGTTGCCCGCCGAGGCCAGGTTCAGGGTGCCCTTCTGCTGGGCGTACAGCTGGGCCCGGTTCACCGCGTCGACGATCGCCCGCTGGTCGGGGTCGTCCATGCAGTTGTAGAGCCACGGGTCCACGTAGTAGCTGTTGTTGGTGACCTCGACGCCGTGGTCGGCGGCGAAGACGAAGGCGCAGACGACGGCCTCCGGGTAGAACAGCTCGCTGACCGGGTCGGCCACCTTGATGCCGGCGACCTTCACGCCCGGGGCGACACCGGCGACGCCGATGCCGTTGCGGGCCGCGGCTATCTCACCCGCCACGTGCGTGCCGTGGTAGTGGTCGGCGTTCGCGGGACGCCAGGCGCCCGGCGAGGTGTCCGCCTTGCCGCCGACACAGTTCGCGGACTGGGAGGCCGAGAAGTTGGGGGCCAGGTCCGGGTGGGTGTCGTCGACGCCGGTGTCGATCACGGCGACGGTCACGTTCCTGCTGCCGGGGTTGATCTTGGCGGCCTTGTCGGCGCCTATCGCCCGCAGGTCCCACTGGTCGGCCTCGAGGGGCTCCTCGCCCGAAGCGGTGCTGCCCGCCTCGGCCTTCGCCGCCTGAGCCGCCGTCAGGTACTGTGCGGCGCCTTCGTCCGTGGTGCCCGCCGCGGTCAGCGGCGCGGTGCGGGTGGCACCGGCGGACTGCACGCCGCGCACCGCACGGAGCTGCTTGCCGAAGTCCGGGTCGGCCGACTGGACGACGAACACGCCGATCTTCTCGTACGCGGCGACGACGGTCCCGTCGGCCTCGGCTATCGCCCGCCGCACGGACGCGAGCGTGCGGTGGTCCGTCCTGGTGTTGACGACGTACGCCAGCTTCGGGCCGTCCGCGGTCGTCGAGGCGGAGGCGGAGGCGGCGGCGCTGCCGGGGGCGGCCGCCGCGACACCCGGCAGCAGGCCGAGGGAGGCGGTGAGGGCCAGCGCGGCGGGCACGGCGAGCGCGAGACGGCGTCTGGAAGGCAGATGAGCCATGGGATCTCCACATCATCCGGAAACGGGCACTGCCCGAACACAGGTGGTGCTCGGGCAGGTACATGACGGGCGTGCAGGGCGAAGCTATCCCCCGCCCCAGCTGGCCAGCAATGAAATCCGGCGACGACTTCCGAAAGTACTCAGGTGAGTTGAACCGGTCCACGCGTGGCGCCGTGACCTTGAGCAGGGCGCACGAGCACGATCGAGCCCCTGTCGGATCACGCCCGGGGGCCCTAACATCACCTCCCGGTCCACGTGATCCACGTCACAATGAGGTCAAGTCGCCCATGTCCGTGCCCAGTCCGTCCCCGTCCCCCTCGGCGAAACCGTCCATCGTCGCAACCGCACCACGAGGAGACTCCGTGGCCACCGACGCACCGCCCCCCTCGAAATCCCAACCCCCGCTCCCCTCCACCGAGGAGTTCGTCGAGGTCCAGCAGAGTGCGGAGTTCGGTGAACTGCGCCACTCGCACCGGTCCTTCGCCTTCCCGCTGACCATCGGCTTCATCTCCTGGTACCTGCTGTACGTCCTGCTCTCGAACTACGCGGGCGACTTCATGGGCACCCAGCTCTTCGGCAACATCAACGTCGCCCTGGTGCTCGGCCTCGCCCAGTTCCTCACCACGTTCCTCATCGCCTGGTGGTACTCGCGGCACGCCGCCGCCCAGCTCGACCCCAAGGCCGAGGCGATCAAGTCCCGGATGGAGGGCGGCGCATGAGCCCCGCGATCACCCAGGTCCAGCTCGCGGCGGGCGAGGCGAGCGAGCACCGGCCGCTGATCATCTCCCTGTTCGCCGTGTTCGTCGTGGCCACCCTCGTCATCACCGTCTGGGCCGGCCGCCAGACCAAGAGCGCCGCCGACTTCTACGCGGGCGGACGCCAGTTCAGCGCCTTCCAGAACGGACTCGCCGTCTCCGGCGACTACATGTCCGCCGCGTCCTTCCTCGGCATCGCCGGCGCCATCGCCCTCTTCGGCTACGACGGCTTCCTCTACTCCATCGGCTTCCTGGTGGCGTGGCTGGTGGCGCTGCTCCTGGTCGCCGAGCCGCTGCGCAACTCCGGCCGCTACACGATGGGCGACGTCCTCGCCTACCGGATGCGCCAGCGCCCGGTGCGGACGGCGGCCGGCACCTCCACGATCGTCGTCTCGATCTTCTACCTGCTGGCGCAGATGGCGGGCGCGGGCGTCCTGGTGTCGCTGCTCCTCGGCATCACCAGCGACGGCGGAAAGGTCGCCATCGTCGCCCTCGTCGGCGTCCTGATGATCGTCTACGTCACGATCGGCGGCATGAAGGGCACCACCTGGGTGCAGATGATCAAGGCGGTGCTGCTCATCAGCGGCACCATCCTGATCACCTTCCTGGTGATGCTGAAGTTCCACTTCAACATCTCCGACCTGCTCGGCTCCGCGGCCGACAACAGCGGCAAGGGCAAGTCGTTCCTTGAACCCGGCCTCAAGTACGGCGCGACCTCGACCTCCAAGGTGGACTTCATCTCCCTGGGCATCGCGCTGGTCCTCGGCACCGCCGGCCTGCCGCACATCCTGATCCGCTTCTACACGGTGCCGAACTCCAAGGCCGCGCGGAAGTCCGTGAACTGGGCCATCGGCATCATCGGCGGCTTCTACCTGATGACCATCGCCCTCGGCTTCGGCGCCGCCGCGCTCATCAAGCCGGAGGAGATCATCGCCTCCAACAAGGCCGGCAACACGGCCGCCCCGCTGCTCGCGCTGCACCTGGGCGGCGTGGACTCGACCTGGGGCGCGATCCTGCTCGCCACCATCTCGGCGGTCGCCTTCGCCACCATCCTCGCGGTCGTCGCCGGACTGACGCTGGCCTCGTCCTCCTCGTTCGCCCACGACATCTACGCGAACGTGATCAGGAAAGGCAACGCCACCGAGAAGGAGGAGGTCAGGGCCGCCCGCTACGCCACGATCGCCATCGGTGTGGTGTCGATCGGCCTCGGCGCCCTCGCCCGCGACCTGAACGTGGCCGGCCTGGTCGCCCTCGCCTTCGCGGTCGCCGCCTCCGCCAACCTGCCGACGATCCTCTACAGCCTCTTCTGGAAGCGCTTCACGACCCAGGGAGCCCTCTGGTCGATCTACGGCGGCCTCGTCACCGCCGTCGGCCTGGTGCTGTTCTCGCCGGTCGTCTCCGGCAAGCCCACCTCGATGTTCCCCGACGTCGACTTCCACTGGTTCCCGCTGGAGAACCCCGGCATCATCTCCATCCCGGTCGGCTTCCTGCTGGGCTGGATCGGCACGCTCGTGTCCAAGGAGGAGCCCGACGCCGGCAAGTACGCCGAGCTGGAGGTCCGCTCCCTCACGGGCACCGGAGCGCACTGAGCCGCACGCCCGACGGCCCCGTCGTGGACACCTGGTGGATCACCACTGGTAGGTCTCTACGACGGGGCCGCGCCGTACCTCGTGGGATCGGGCCCCCACCGTTGTCGGTGCCGTCGCGTAGGCTCGGAGCTGTCCGACGTTGTTATCCGGATCGAGGGAGGGGGCCCACGTGCTCATCGACACCTATGGCCGAGTGGCCACCGACCTGCGCGTCTCGCTGACCGACCGCTGCAATCTCCGCTGCACGTACTGCATGCCCGAAGAAGGCCTGCAGTGGCTGGCCAAGCCCGACCTCCTCACGGACGACGAGATCGTCCGCCTGATCGGGATCGCGGTCGGCCAACTCGGGATCACCGAGGTCCGCTTCACCGGCGGCGAACCCCTGCTCCGGCCCGGCCTGGTCGGCATCGTGGAGCGCGTCGCGGCCCTCGAGCCGCGCCCCCAGATGTCCCTGACGACCAACGGCATCGGGCTCAAGCGCACCGCGACCGCCCTGAAAGCGGCCGGCCTGGACCGGGTCAACGTCTCCCTCGACACCCTGCGCCCCGACGTCTTCAAGACGCTCACCCGCCGTGACCGCCACAAGGACGTCCTCGAAGGCCTCGAAGCCGCCCGCGACGCCGGCCTGACCCCCGTCAAGGTCAACTCGGTCCTGATGCCGGGGCTGAACCAGGACGAGGCCCCGGACCTGCTCGCCTGGGCCGTCGAGCACGACTACGAGCTGCGCTTCATCGAGCAGATGCCCCTGGACGCCCAGCACGGCTGGAAGCGGGAGGGCATGGTCACCGCGGGGGACATCCTCACCTCGCTGCGCACCCGCTTCGAACTCACCGAGGAGGAGGCCGGCGAGCGCGGCTCGGCCCCCGCGGAGCGCTGGCTCGTCGACGGCGGCCCGCACCGGGTCGGCGTGATCGCCTCGGTCACCCGCCCCTTCTGCTCGGCCTGCGACCGTACGCGGCTGACGGCCGACGGCCAGGTCCGCACCTGCCTGTTCGCCACCGAGGAGACCGACCTGCGGGCGGCCCTGCGCTCGGACGCCCCCGACGAGGAGATCGCCCGCGTCTGGCGCGCCGCGATGTGGGGCAAGAAGGCGGGATCGGGCCTCGACGACCCGTCGTTCCTTCAGCCGGAGCGCCCGATGTCCGCGATCGGAGGCTGAGGGCTGTCCCGCAATTCCCGGTGGATCCAGCGCGCGGCGTCAGATGCGGTGCATCGCAAGGCGGAGGGTCGTCCTCATACCGGGTGTATGCGGGCGATCCGACAACGCGGCGAGGTGCCGTAGCTGTCGCCGTGCGCCCGCCGGGAATTGCGGGACAGCCCTTACAACCTGCCCTGCGCCGTCTCCCACTCGGCGAGCGGCACCACGTCCTTCAGGAAGCCGCGCACGCTCAGGAACTGCGACAGGTGCTCCCGGTGCTCCTCGCACGCGAGCCATGTCTTGCGGCGCTCGGGCGTGTGCAGCTTAGGGTTGTTCCAGGCGAGCACCCACACGGCGTCGGCGCGGCAGCCCTTGGCGGAGCACTGCGGTACGGAGGGGGCGGAGTCGGGGAGCGGGAGGTTCACGCCCTCACCCTAAACGGCCCCCCAAAGGCGACGCCGAGCAGCCACGGGGGGAGCTGCCCGGCGTCGGTCCGTCGCTCCGACGGGGGATGCGGAGCGCGTACGAAGTATGTCACGGGGGACCCGGTGCCCGGCACCTGAACTCCATGATTGATCTGAGCTTTTCCTGAGCTTGGTAACCGTCCCGGCGCCCGGTCCCTCTCCGGATTCCGCTACTCCGCGACGGTCAGGTCCGCTCGTGCGGTTCGCCCCGGAATTCCGCCCCAGCATCCGTCGGCGCGTCCCCCGGCACAGATTCCGGAACGGGTTCCGAGGGGCCCTCCGCCGGGGGTGCGATCATCGGCCGCACCGGGACGGTGACGAACGTCGACGGGAGCGACGGCGCGTTCTCCCGGCCCGCGTTGGCGATCACCACCGCGACGTAGGGGAGAAGCCCCCCGAGCACCAGGGCGACGATCGCGACGTGCCGTTCCACGTTCCAGAGGGTGGCGGCGAGGATCACCGCGATCGTGCGTACGGTCATCGAGATGACGTAGCGCCGCTGCCGCCCGCGGACGTCCTCGTCGAGTCCCTGCCTGGCTCCTGTGATCCGGAAGACCTGGCCACTGTTCTGCTTCCGCATCACATTCCACCGCCTTGCCTGTGTCGGACGCTCCCCGGTCCGTACCACCCGGACCCGGTCAGGACCGGGCCCGAACGCCTTCCACGGTACGCCGCGTCCGGACCGTCCTGGAGACCGGGGGCACGGCCCGGCCGGGGACGGACTGCGCCGTACCGCGTATGGCTTCGCCCGACATGCGGCGTACGGCCCGCGGACCGAGACTGGCCGAAATGCTCACGTGGAGCCGTACTAGGAGGCAGAGCCATGGGCTGGTTGTGGGCCATCGTCGTGGGATTCGTGCTGGGTCTGCTGGCCAAGGCCATCATTCCGGGCAAGCAGCACAGTCCGCTCTGGCTGACCACGATCTTCGGCATCCTCGGGGCCGTCGTCGGCAACGCCATCGCCCGGGCGGTCGGCATCGACGAGACCAGCGGCATCGACTGGGGCCGGCACGCACTCCAGCTCATCGCCGCGATCGTCATCGTCTTCTTCGGCGACATGGCCTACATGTCTCTGCGGGGCAACCGCCGGCAGCGCACCTGAGACATCCGACGCGCCGCCCCCGCGGGACGGACGGACAGCGGGGGCGGTCCCGTGACGGAACCGCCCCGCTGTCGCGTGGACGTGGCTCGCCAGGGCGCGCTCAGGCGCCCGTGACCTCTACCGCCGCCAGGTTCTTCTTGCCCCGGCGCAGCACCAGCCAGCGGCCGTGCAGCAGGTCCTCCTTGGCGGGGACCGCGTCCTCGGCGGCGACCTTCGAGTTGTTCACGTACGCGCCGCCCTCCTTGACCGTGCGCCGCGCGGCCGACTTGCTGGCCACAAGACCGACCTCCGCGAGGAGGTCCACCACGGGACCGAGCGCGGGGACCTGGATGTGCGGCACCTCGGACAGGGCCGCCCGCAGCGTCGGCTCGTCGAGGTCGCCGAGCTCTCCCTGGCCGAACAGCGCCCGGGAAGCGGCGACCACGGCGGCCGTCTGGCCCGCGCCGTGCACCAGCGTGGTCAGCTCCTCGGCCAGCGCGCGCTGGGCGGCACGGGCCTGCGGCCGCTCCTCGGTCTGCCGCTCCAGCTCCTCGATCTCCGCACGGGACCGGAAACTGAAGATGCGCAGGAACTTGGAGACGTCACGGTCGTCCGCGTTCAGCCAGAACTGGTAGAAGGCGTACGGCGTCGTCATCTCGGGGTCGAGCCAGACCGTGCCGGACTCCGTCTTGCCGAACTTGGTGCCGTCCGCCTTGGTGATCAGCGGGGTACCCAGCGCGTGCACCACGGCGGCCGGCTCGACCCGGTGGATCAGGTCCGTGCCCGAGGTGAGGTTGCCCCACTGGTCGCTGCCGCCGGTCTGCAGCGTGCAGCCGTACCTGCGGTAGAGCTCCAGGAAGTCCATGCCCTGGAGGATCTGGTAGCTGAACTCGGTGTAGCTGATGCCCGCGTCGGAGTTCAGCCGCCGCGAGACGGCCTCCTTCGCGATCATCTTGTTCACCCGGAAGTGCTTGCCCATGTCGCGCAGGAACTCGATGGCCGACATGCCCTGGGTCCAGTCCAGGTTGTTCACCATCACCGCGGCGTTCGGACCCTCGAAGTCCAGCAGGGGGGCGATCTGCGCGCGCAGCCGCTCCACCCACTGGGCGACGACCTCGGGAGCGTTGAGTGTGCGCTCCGAGTTCGGCTTCGGGTCGCCGATCAGTCCCGTCGCCCCGCCGACCAGGCCCAGCGGGCGGTTGCCCGCCTGCTGGATGCGGCGCATCGTCAGGATCTGCACCAGGTTGCCGAGGTGCAGGCTGGGCGCGGTCGGGTCGAAGCCGCAATAGAACGTGACAGGACCGTCCGCGAACGCCTTGCGCAGTGCGTCCTCGTCGGTGGAGAGGGCGATCAGCCCGCGCCACTTCAGTTCGTCGACGATGTCCGTCACGGTTCTCGTATCTCCTCGGGATGATGTCGGGCAGCCGGGCAGCCGCCGGCTACGAGGTTATACGCCCTGGCTGACAGAGCTCATATTGAAGTCGGGCACCCGCAGCGCCGGCGCCGCGGCCCTGGTGAACCAGTCGCTCCACTCCCGGGGCAGCGTCTTCTCCGTGCGCCCCGCCTCCGTGGCCCGGCCCAGCAGACCGACCGGCGACTCGTTGAACCGGAAGTTGTTCACCTCGCCGACGACCTCGCCGTTCTCCACCAGGTACACCCCGTCCCGGGTCAGCCCCGTGAGCAGCAGCGTCGCCGGGTCGACCTCGCGGATGTACCAGAGGGAGGTCAGCAGCAGGCCGCGGCCGGTGCTCGCGACCATCTCCTCGAGGGAGCGGTCGTCGCCCCCGTCCAGGATCAGGTTCCCGATCGACGGGGCCACCGGCAGACCGGTCAGGGCCGCGCTGTGCCGGGTCGTCGACAGATGCCGGAGCCGGCCGTCGGCGATCCATTCGGTGGCTCGGAGCGGCAGCCCGTTGTCGAACACCGACGCGTCGTCCCCGGAGGAGTGCGTCAGCACGAACGGGGAGCTCTCGAGGCCCGGCTCGCAGGGGTCGCTGCGCAGGGTCAGCGGCAGCTCGCTGAGCCGCTCGCCGACGCGGGTGCCGCCGCCCGGCTTGCTGAACACCGTCCGCCCCTCGGCCGCGTCCCGGGCCGCCGCCGACCACATCAGGTAGATCAGCAGGTCCGCCGCGGCCGTCGGCGGCAGCAGCGTCTCGTACCGCCCGGCGGGCAGGTCGAGGTGCCGCTCCGCCCAGCCGAGCCGGGTCGCCAGCTCCGCGTCCAGCGCCGCCGGGTCGACGTCCTTGAAGTCCCGGGTGGAGCGGCCCGCCCACGCCGAGCGGGTGCGGTCCGGCGATTTGGCGTTCAGCTCCAGCGTCCCGTTGGGCTGGTCGTGCCGCAGCCGCAGCCCCGTCGACGTGCCCAGATAGCTGGACACGAACTCGTGGTTGGCGAAGCCGTACAGCTCGCGGCCGCCCGCACGGGCCCGGGCGAACGACTCGCCGAGCGCCGGCGCGAAGTCCGTGAACACGGCGGAGGAGGTCTCGGCCGGCGCGTCCGTGAAGTCCGGGGACTCCGGGACACCCGCGACGAGGGGCTGGGCGTCCTCGGCGGGGCCGGCGCCGCGCGCGGCGGCCTCGGCGGCCCGCACCAGCGGCTCCAGCTCGTCGGGCGTCACCGCCGAGCGGGAGACGACGCCGGACGCCGTGCCCTCCCGGCCGTCCACGGTGGCGATGACGGTCAGCGTGCGCCCGCGGGTCACGCCGTTCGTGGTCAGCGCGTTGCCCGCCCAGCGCAGGTTGGCGGTCGACTGCTCGTCGGCGATCACCACGCAGCCGTCGGCCCGGGACAGGGAGAGAGCACGCTCGATGATCTCGTGCGGCTTGTCCGTACCGTTCGTACGCGAGGTCATCGGCCCCCCTCCTGAGTGGTGTTGAGAATGTTCACGCCCTTGAAAAGGGCGGACGGGCAGCCGTGCGAGACCGCCGCGACCTGGCCCGGCTGGGCCTTGCCGCAGTTGAAGGCACCCCCGAGCACATACGTCTGGGGGCCGCCCACCGCGGCCATCGAACCCCAGAAGTCGGTGGTCGTCGCCTGGTACGCGACGTCCCGCAGCTGCCCCGTCAGGCGGCCGTTCTCGATCCGGAAGAAGCGCTGGCCGGTGAACTGGAAGTTGTAGCGCTGCATGTCGATGGACCAGGAACGGTCGCCGACGACGTAGATCCCGCGGTCGACGCTGCCGATCAGGTCCTCGGTGGACAGCCCGGCGGGATCCGGCTGGAGGGACACGTTCGCCATGCGCTGCACGGGCACGTGCCCGGGGGAGTCGGCGTAGGCACAGCCGTTCGACCGGTCGAAGCCGGTCAGCTTCGCGATGCGCCGGTCCAGCTGGTAGCCGACGAGCGTGCCGTCCTTGACGAGGTCCCAGGACTGCCCGGCCACGCCCTCGTCGTCGTACCCGATGGTCGCGAGGCCGTGCTCGGCGGTCCGGTCGCCGGTGACGTTCATCAGCTCGGAGCCGTACTTCAGCTTGCCCAGCTGGTCGAAGGTCGCGAAAGAGGTCCCCGCGTACGCCGCCTCGTAACCCAGCGCGCGGTCCAGCTCGGTGGCGTGGCCGATCGACTCGTGGATGGTCAGCCACAGGTTGGACGGGTCGACGACCAGGTCGTACACGCCCGCCTCGACGCTAGGCGCCCGCATCTTCTCGGCGAGCAGGCCGGGAATGCGCGCGAGTTCGGACTCCCAGTCCCAGCCGGTGCCCGTCAGGTACTCCCAGCCCCGCCCGACCGGTGGCGCGATCGTGCGCATCGAGTCGAACTCGCCGGTGGACTCGTCGACGGCGACGGCCGTCAGCTGCGGGTGCAGCCGCACGCGCTGCTGGGTGGTCACGGTGCCCGCGGTGTCGGCGTAGAACTTGTTCTCGTGCACGGTCAGCAGGGAGGCGTCGACGTGGCTGACCCCGTCGGCGGCCAGCAGCCGCGCGCTCCAGTCCGCCAGCAGCCCGGACTTCTCCTCGTCAGGTACGGAGAAGGGATCGATCTCGTACGCGGAGACCCAGGTCCGGTCGGCGTGCACCGGCTCGTCCGCGAGCTCCACCCTCTCGTCGGAACCGGCCGCCTCGATCACCCGCGCCGACAGCTTCGCCATCGCGACGGCCCGCGAGGCCACCTTCGCGGCGGCGTCCATCGTCAGGTCCACGCCCGACGCGAATCCCCACGTGCCGCCGTGCACCACCCGCACCGCGTACCCCAGGTCGGTGGTGTCCGACGACCCCGCCGGCTTGGCGTCCCGCAGCCGCCAGGACGCGCTGCGCACCCGTTCGAAACGGAAGTCGGCGTGCACGGCGCCGAGCGCCCGCGCGCGGGCGAGCGCGGCGTCGGCGAGGGCGCGCAGAGGTAGTGCCGTGAAGGCTTCGTCGATGGAATGAGGCACCTGGGTCTCTTTCTGTGGACGTGACGGTGGCCGCCGTGCTCTGCGGTCGCTCCGATCATGTCGCCCATCGCGCCCGCGGACCACAGGTTTCCGGCCCGCGACCATGACTTTCTGTAGAGACCCGACAGTGAGTCCCCCTACGCCACTGTCGGTGCCCGATTGTCCGTCGGCGGGCCCGGACCGATAGGTTTTCGAGAAAGCCGCCTGTCGATCCAGCTGTCCGGGCGGACGAGTCAGACCGCTATCGAAAGGGTGATCCGTTGAGCCGCTCGGTTCTCGTCACCGGAGGCAACCGGGGCATCGGCCTCGCCATCGCCCGCGCGTTCGCCGAGGCCGGCGACAAGGTCGCCATCACATACCGTTCCGGCGAGCCGCCGGCCGCCCTCACGGAGCTGGGCTGCCTCGCCGTCAAGTGCGACATCACCGACACCGAGCAGGTGGAGCAGGCCTACAAGGAGATCGAGGCCGAGCACGGTCCGGTCGAGGTCCTCATCGCCAACGCGGGCATCACCAAGGACCAGCTCCTGATGCGCATGTCGGAGGAGGACTTCACCTCCGTCCTCGACACCAACCTCACCGGCACCTTCCGTGTCGTCAAGCGCGCCAACCGCGGCATGCTGCGGGCCAAGAAGGGCCGGGTCGTCCTGATCTCGTCCGTCGTCGGCCTGTACGGCGGCCCCGGCCAGGCGAACTACGCCGCCTCCAAGGCCGGCCTGGTCGGCTTCGCGCGTTCCCTCGCCCGTGAGCTGGGTTCGCGCAACATCACCTTCAACGTCGTCGCGCCCGGCTTCGTGGACACCGACATGACCAAGGTGCTCACCGACGAGCAGCGCGAGGGCATCGTCAAGCAGGTGCCCCTCAACCGCTACGCGCGGCCGGAGGAGATCGCCGCGGCGGTGCGGTTCCTCGCGTCCGACGACGCCTCGTACATCACTGGAGCCGTCATCCCGGTTGACGGCGGACTGGGAATGGGTCACTGATCACCATGAGCGGAATTCTCGAGGGCAAGCGCGTCCTCATCACCGGTGTGCTGATGGAGTCCTCCATCGCGTTCCACGCCGCGAAGCTGGCCCAGGAGCAGGGCGCCGAGATCATCCTGACCGCGTTCCCGCGGCCCACGCTGACCGAGCGCATCGCCAGGAAGCTGCCCAAGCCCACCAAGGTCATCGAGCTCGACGTCACCAACGACGAGCACCTGGGGCGCCTGGCCGGCATCGTCGGCGAGGAGCTGGGCGGGCTCGACGGCGTCGTGCACTCCATCGGCTTCGCGCCGCAGGACGCGCTCGGCGGCAACTTCCTCAACACCCCGTTCGAGTCGGTCGCCACGGCGATGCACGTCTCGGCGTACTCCCTGAAGTCGCTGACCATGGCGTGCCTGCCGCTGATGCAGAGCGGCGGCTCCGTCGTCGGCCTCACCTTCGACGCGCAGTACGCCTGGCCGCAGTACGACTGGATGGGCCCGGCGAAGGCCGCCCTGGAGGCCACCAGCCGCTACATGGCGCGTGACCTGGGCAAGCAGAACATCCGCTGCAACCTCGTCTCCGCGGGCCCGATCGGCTCGATGGCCGCGAAGTCCATCCCGGGCTTCAGCGAGCTTGCCGCGGTGTGGGACTCCCGCGCGCCCCTGGAGTGGGACCTGAAGGACCCGGAGCCGGCCGGCCGCGGCATCGTCGCCCTGCTGAGCGACTGGTTCCCGAAGACCACCGGCGAGATCATCCACGTCGACGGCGGCCTGCACGCGATCGGCGCCTGACCGCCCGCTCCCCCGGCCGGATCGAAGGCCTGGTCCGAACAGGTGACGCCCCGTTTCCCGCAGGTGCGGGGAGCGGGGCGTCACCCGTTCGGCCCCACCGGCCGGGCGGCGGACGCCGGTGACCAGGCACTATGGAGTACGCGTTCACCCAGCACTCCGGACGCGTTTTCCTCCCGTGCTCGGCCGAGGAGGTCCCCCTTGTGCGCCTTTTCCACCGATTCGCCCCGGTACTGGCCGCGCTGGTTCTCCCCGTCGCCCTGCCCGACGACGCGGCCTCGCACTCCCCGCACCCGCCCGGAAGGGGCCTCCACGCGCGCGTGCCCGACGAAAGACCCTTCGGGTCCTCGTGCCGCACCCACGTGCTGGGCTCCCGGGTGACCGCCTACTGCCACAACCCGTATCCCGAGACGGACCGGGTCAGGCTGCACGTCGAGTGCGACCGCTGGTGGGACATCGACAGCGACGGCACTCCGGTCGCCGCCGGGCCCGCCGAGACCGTACGGCTGACCGGGCGCTGCTGGAAGGAGATCCGCTCGGCGTGGGTCAGTCACGAGAAATGACGGTGCCCGTCAGCCGCCGGTGGTGACGTCCGGGTCCCTGAACCTGCCCGGGCGGCACTGGAACGGGTAGCCCGCGGCCTCCGTCCCGGCCGTCGCCGCGTCGCCCGCCCGGATCGCGTCGAGGAGCCGGGTGTGGTCCATGTACGTCTCCGGCGTCAGCCTCTCGCCGACGTCCTCGCGCAGCCAGTCGCGCATGACCTCGCCCAGGTCCGCGTACATCCCGGTCATGACCTCGTTGTGCGACGTGGCCACCACCGCGAGGTGGAAGGTCGCGTCGGCCGTCACGAAGGACTCCGCGTCGCCGGACTCCCAGGCCTCCTCGCGGCGCACGAGCAGGGCGTGGAGCTGCTTGAGATCGCGCTCGGTGCGCCGCTCGGCGGCCAGCCGGGCGGCACTGGACTCCAGCGTGGAGCGCAGCTCCGCGACATGCCGCGGGTCGGCGTCCGCGAAGCGCCGGTGCATGACGCCCGCCAGCTCACTGGTCGCCACGACGTAGGTGCCCGAACCCTGGCGGATGTCCAGCAGCCCGTTGTGCGCGAGCGCCCGGACGGCCTCCCGGACCGTGTTGCGGGCCACGCCCAGCTGCTCGACCAGCTCCGGCTCGGTGGGGATGCGGGAGCCGACGGGCCACTCACCCGAGGTGATCTGGTTCCGCAGCTCGGCGATGACCTGCTCGGACAGCGCGGAACGGCGGGGGTGGCTCAGCGGCATGACGGTCCTTCGTACGGGCCTTCCTGCGGGGCCGCAGGCTCCGGAGAGTAACGCAGGCGGGCGGACGCGAGCGGGAGTGGACAACCAATCATCCCATGATTCTATGATGGCGTCATGACAAGCGAGCAGACGCGGACGACGACGCCCCGGGCGATACGCGATTCCGGGGGCACCGGCCCCGAGGATCCGTCGTCCACACGCCCCGGGCCGGAGGATCCGGCGTCCGCCGCGGTCCCCGGGGCCGGCAGCGAGGTGCCCGCCCCGCGCGCGTGGATGACGCGGCTGGTGGTCGTCGGCATCGTCCTCACCGCCCTCAATCTGCGGCCGGCCATCACCAGCCTGGGCGCCCTCCTCGAAGAGGTGCGCGACGGACTCGGGATGAGCGCCGGCGTCGCCGGTCTGCTCACCTCCGTGCCGCCGCTCTGCTTCGCCGTCTTCGGAGTCATGGCACCGCGCCTGGCCCGCCGCTTCGGTCCGGGCGCGGTCGTCTGCGCGGGAATGGCCGCCATCGCCGTGGGCCTGGCCGTCCGGCCGTACGCGGGCGGCACGGCGGGCTTCCTGGCGGGCAGCGCTCTCGCGCTCATGGGCATCGCCGTCAGCAACGTCCTGATGCCGGTGATCGTCAAGCGCTGGTTCCCGGACCGCGTGGGTTCCATGACCGGCCTGTACTCGATGGCGCTCGCGCTCGGCACCTCGTCCGCCGCGGCGGTCACCGTGCCCATGACCGACGCGCTGGGCGGCAGCTGGCGGTCCGGGCTCACCGTCTGGGCGGCCCTCGCGGCCGCCGCCGTACTGCCCTGGATCCCGCTGCTGCGCGCGCGGGGGGCCGGTTCCGGGACGACGGGCGCCGGGGGAGTGCCGACGGCCGGCCGGGCGGGGGCGTCCGCGGCCGGGGGCGAGCAGGCCTCCCCGGCAGGGGGAGTTAGGGCCTGTCGTTTGGATCATGCCGGCGTCGCGGGGTCTGGCACGCACATCTGCGGCGTTGTCGTCGGTCGCCGACGCTCCGCGTCGACTCCCTCCTCCGCCTTGCAGCTGCACGCGCCAGATCCCGCTCGGGTCGGTCAGGACGAACCGTCGGTCACAGCCAGCCTGATCCAAACGACAGGCCCTAGGGCTTCCGCGGTCGTCGGAGAGCCCCCTTCCGTGGCCGGCGGCATCACGGCCTCCCCGGTGAGCGGCGCGAAGGCCTCCGCGGCCGGCGCCTCCGGACGTGCGGCGGGCCCCGGCGAGGCGGTCTCCGCGGCCGCCGTCGAACGCGGGGCGGCGGAGGGGCTGCGGATCACCCGCAGCCGTACCGCCTGGGCGCTCGCCGTCTTCTTCGGCCTCCAGGCCACCGCCGCGTACGTCACCATGGGCTGGATGGCGCAGATCTTCCGCGACGCCGGAGTGCCGGCCGGCACCGCGGGCGTGCTGCTCGCGGTCACCATGGTGATGGGCGTGCCGCTGGCGTTCGTCATCCCGCGCCTCGCCACCCGGCTGCCGAACCAGGGGCCGATCGTGATCGCCCTCGGGATCAGCGGTCTCGCCGGGTACGCGGGCCTGTGGCTGGCCCCGGCCGCCGGCGCCTGGGCGTGGGCGGTGCTGCTCGGGGTCGCCAACTGCTCCTTCCCGCTGGCCCTCACCATGGTCGGTATGCGGGCCAGGACCGGCGCGGGCGTCGCCAAGCTGTCCGCCTTCGCCCAGAGCACCGGCTACCTCATCTCGATCCCCGGCCCGCTCCTGGTGGGCGTGCTCTACCAGCACAGCGGCGGCTGGGGCCTGCCGATCGCGCTGATGGCGGGGCTGATGGTCCCGCAGATCGCCGTGGGCATCCTGGCGGGCCGCAACCGCATCGTGGAGGACGAGGCCCGGCGCTGACCCCTCAGGGGCAGGGGGCGACCCCATGGGCGGGGACGGGCGTGGCAGGTGCGAGACTGGCCGCATGCCTGTGCTCGATCCGAACCCCCAGAACGGCCAGAAGAAGCTGCTGCTCGTGCTCGGCGCGATGCTGGCCATCACCGTGATCATCAGCGTCATCGCGTCGATCGCCTCCCCTTGACCGCTTCGTCCGCCGACGGTGCTGGGGGTAGCCCCACCGTCCCCTAGGGGGCGAGTGTCAGGGTGAAGTGGGTGGATCGCCGGATGGGGCGCGGGCCCCGGATTCCGTAGCTTCGAGGTGTGGTCGCGAGGACGCGGCCCACGGACACTCGAGGACCACGGAGGCGTCATGCCGGCCCCCACGCACCCCCGGACCCACCCGGTGACCACGGGCGGCGTCGACATCCGACTGCCCTGGTGGGCCCTCACGCTTCCGGTCCTGGCCTTCGTCGCGCTGCTGGCGCTGATGGTCAACCCGTCCGACGCGCACGCCGCGGCCGGTGGCCCCGCCCTCGCCCACGTCGTCGAGCGTTTCCAGCAGGCGGTCCTCCGCTAGGGCCTGTCGTTTGGATCATGCCGGCGTCGCGGGGTCTGGCACGCACATCTGCGGCGTTGTCGTCGGTCGCCGACGCTCCGCGTCGACTCCCTCCTCCGCCTTGCAGCTGTACGCGCCAGACCCCGCTCGGGCCGGTCAGGACGAACCGTCGGTCACAGCCAGCCTGATCCAAACGACAGGCCCTAGCCCCGCGCCGGACGGCCACCCCGGCAGACAGGCGTGTGCCCCGACCGGCGGGCGGCCTCCCCGGCAGGCGCGGCGCGCGCTTCTCGGGAAGTATGGACGGGCACGCGTCGGCTGTCCGCCTCCCGGCCCGGGTGCGGCAGCAGTGCGGCCGGGACCCGTCGGGGAGGGGCCGACACCCTGCCGTGGGAGCGGCTCAACTCCCTGCGCCCCGTGGCGTGTTTCGTGCGAAGCTGGGACGCATGAGCGTCGCAGAATCCCGCAGGATCGTCCTCTTCCGGCATGCGAAAGCCGACTGGCCGCAGATCTCCGACCACGAGCGGCCGCTCGCCGACCGGGGCCGCACGGACGCCGCCGTCGCCGGACGCAAGCTGTCCGACGCGGGCATCCCCCTCGGCCTTGCCATCTGCTCCACGGCGACCCGGACCCGCGAGACCTGGAAGCTCGCCGTCCACGAGCTGCCGCACCGGCCGAAGACGGTCTACGAGGAGCGGGTCTACGAGGCCTCGCCCGGTGAGCTGATCGCCGTGCTGAACGAGACACCCGACGACGTGCAGGACGTGGTCCTGATCGGTCACAACCCCGGCGTGCAGGGCCTCGCCGACATCCTCGCCGGCCAGTCCGAGGGCGACGTCCGGACCCGCATGGGCAGCCGCGGCTTCCCGACCGCCGCCTTCGCCGTACTCACCTTCACCGGCCCCTGGAAGACCCTGGAGCCCGGCGTGGCCACCCTGGTCGACTACTGGGCCCCGTCGGAGTAACCCGCCACCACGCGGACGGGCGGCCGCCATGGCTCCCGTCCGCGCGCCAGGCACCCGGAGGGCGGGCCGGCGTGAGAGCGGGGCTCAGAGCGAGTCGTCGTCGTTGGTGTCCGCGGCCTCGACCTCTTCGCGGGTGACCCCCAGCAGATAGAGCACCGTGTCGAGGAACGGGAAGTTCACCGCCGTGTGCGCCGCCTCGCGGACGACCGGCTTGGCGTTGAACGCGACCCCGAGTCCCGCCGCGTTCAGCATGTCGAGGTCGTTGGCGCCGTCACCGATCGCCACCGTCTGGCCCAGCGGCACCCCCGCCTCGGCGGCGAACCGGCGCAGCAGCCGCGCCTTGCCCGCTCGGTCCACGATCTCGCCGGTGACCCTGCCCGTCAGCTTCCCGTCGACGATCTCCAGCGTGTTGGCCTGCGCGAAGTCGAGGCCGAGCCGCTCCTTCAGGTCATCCGTGACCTGGGTGAACCCGCCCGAGACGACCCCGACCTGGAAACCGAGCCGCTTGAGCGTACGGATGAGGGTGCGCGCGCCCGGCGTCAGCCGCACCTCGCTGCGCACCTTGTCCACCACCGAGGCGTCCAGCCCCGCCAGCAGGGCCACACGCGCGTGCAGGGACTGCTCGAAGTCCAGCTCGCCGCGCATCGCGGCCTCGGTCACCTCGGCGACCTCCTTCTCGCAGCCGGCGTGCGCGGCGAAGAGCTCGATCACCTCGTCCTGGATGAGGGTCGAGTCGACGTCCATGACCACGAGCCGCTGGGCGCGCCGGTGCAGTCCCGCCGAGACCACCGCGACGTCGACGCCGAGCGCCGCCGCCTTGGTCGCCAGCGCGGTCCGCAGTGTCTCGGTCTCCGTACCCGACACCGCGAACTCGACCGCGGTCACGGGGTACTTGGCGAGCCGGAAGATCCTGTCGATGTTGCCGCCGGTGTCGGTGATCCGGGCGGCGATCGCGGCCGTCGACTCCGCGGTGAGCGGACGCCCGAGGACGGTGACGAGCGAGCGTCCGAGGCCGCGGGGCCGGTTGTCGCCGAGCCCGGAGATGATCTCGGCCTGCATCTTCATGGACTCCGCCCAGCTGTGGACGGTGGACCGCAGATCACCCTCCAGCCCGGCGGGCGGCTCGGTCACGAGCGCGCACAGGACGATCCGGCCACGGGTGACGACCTGCTCGATGTCGACCACGTCGACGGAGTAGGCGGCGAGGGTGTCGAAGAGGCCGGCGGTGATGCCGGGCCGGTCCTTGCCGAAGATCTTGACGAGGAGGGTGGGGACGTCAGAGGTCTGCGAAGCGCTCATGGTGGTCCCACCGTATCCGGCACGCAGTGCCTTTCGCCGCCGAGGTCCGTCTGGCGGACAGCGAACAGTACGTGGCGCGCGGACGACCCCGGCCTTGCTCGCCGGTGACCGGTGCCCATTACCGGTGACCGGTGACCGGTGCCCCGTGCCGGGCGTCCCGTGCCCGGTCGGCACGCCCCGCGCGATGCAGATCCCCGGGGGGCGTCGCCTTCGTCGTGGGAGGAGGCTCTAGTCCCGGCGTTCCTGCGGCGGAGGAGGCGGCCCCTTCCCCGGGGGCGGCGGCGGGAGTGGAGGCGGAGGCGGCATCAGACCTCCGCCCCGCGACGGAGGCCGCTGCCAGGGTGCCCGCGGCGGTGGCGTGACCGGCCTGATCACCGTGGGCGCTCCGTACACGTCCTCGGGCGACCGTCCCTCCCGCTCGGGGGCGGAACCGTACGGCTGCGGACCGTGCCGTCGTCCGGCCCGAGCCGGGGGTCGCTCTCCCGCCCCGGGGTCCCGGGGCGGCCGTTCTCCCGACCCGGGGTCCGGTGCGGGTCTCTGCCCCGCCCGGGCCCCGCCCTGGCGGCCGGCTCCGCCCTCGCCGTGGGATCCGCTCTGCCGTGAGGCTCCCGGTCGTCCGCGGTCCCCGGCCGCCCGCCCGCCACCCGGAGGTCCGGAGTCCCCGCCGGGCGGTCCCGTGCCCTCGGCCGGGTGCGCGTCCTGCGGCTCGCGCAGCTCGTCCGGTACCCGCAGATAGGGATTGGTGTCGGGGTTCGACGGCCGGAACGGCGCACCCGGGTGATAGGGCCCCGGCTCCGGGACCTGCTGCGGGGAGTGCTCCGGGAACGCCGGACGCTCCCCCGTCACCGCGATGCCCGCGTCACCCCGTGCCGCCGCAAGCGCCAAGGGCGCGGCCCGCCGCCCCGCGGCCCCCGTCGCGTACGCGAGCAGCGCCCCGCCGGCTCCCGCCCCCGCACCCCACGCGGCACCGAGCAGCAACGCCGCCACCGCGTGCCCGTGCAGTTCTGTCCCGGCGCCGAACGCGTCGAATCCGAGGACCGACAGCGAGGCGTCCACCGACACGTCCGTCAGCCGGGCCAGCAGCGGAAGCGCCACCGCCGTCACGATCCCGAGCGGCAGTGCACAGCGCCCCGCGAAGCCGAGGGCGCCCGGACCCCGTAGGCCCGCCGGCGCTCCCTGTTCTCCCGAGCGGGCGCCGCTCCGATCCCGTACCCCCGGCGTACGCGCCGCCGCCAGTACTCCCGCGAACAGCATCATCAGTGCGGCCGCGACCCCCAACAGCCATACTCTGCCGTCCAGTTCGGCCATCCTGCCGAGCGTGACGGGCTCGTCGGCACTGATGCTCAGCAACTCGTCGAGGGGGGCGGGCAGCACCTTGGTGAGTTCTCCCGTGGCCTGTCCGTCCCAGGGCACGAGGAGGCCGAGCGGAACGCCCAGCCACACCCCGTTGGGCGCGCCGAGCAGCGCGGCACCCGCGATCCGCTTCGGGTGGTCGTCACCGACCATCGCGTACGCCGCCGCCGCGAGCCCCGCGGCGACCGCCACCAGCAACACCGTCACCAGCGCGGACGTGGCCGGGCGTACCACCCGGTGCACGGCGTCCCAGCCGCGCGGCAGGGGAGTGCGGCGCGACGCGAGCAGCGCGATCAGCAGGACTCCTGCGGTCCAGGCGGCGCCGCCGAGGAGGGTGGGCGCCGTGTCGACGGTGAAGCCGACGGCCGCCTTCGCGTCCACCAGGTCGCCGACCCGGTCGGGCAGCAGTCCGCCGATGTCCCCCAGCCCGCCGGGGAGTTTGTCCGTGAGGTCGTCGAGGCCGCCGCCCGGCATCTTGTCGAGACCGAGTTCCCCGCCGTCGATCGTGATGACGTCGTGACCGGCCCGGGCGAGCCCGCCCAGCGTGGCCACGAACAGCACGACCACGGCGCCCGCGCGGGCCGCCAGTTCGGACGCCGGGAGCACAACCTGCGCCCCGCGCAGGGAACGCAGGAAGAACCAGGAGAGCAGCAGCGCGCCCACGAGGCTCACGCCCAGTGGCGTGATCTCGATGGCGGTCGTGGCCTCCGCCCCTGTGAGGCCGAAGGCCGACACATCCCCGGACGGCGTCACCGAACCGCCCGCCCCGAGCACCACGACCGCCGCGGTCATCGGACCGAGCGAGCCGGCCGAGTCCGCCTGAAGCAGGTGCAGTCCCAGCGCGGCCGTGCCCGCCATTCCGATCAAAGCCCAGCCCACGGCGGCGATCGCGGCCAGTAGTACATCCCCCCAGGGCACGTTCCTGTGGTGCTCCGCGCTCTCCATACCCATCGTCAGCCCCCCGGCCCGCGTCGCGGCGATGCACCGCGGATGTCCCCCCTCGCGGGGGATTACCACTCTCCGGGCCGGTTTCCACCCCGTCAACGGAAACGGACAAGCCGCACCCGGGCAGTCTTCACATGGCCCGACTTTCGGTCAGGGGGCTCCTACTGAAATAGTTCCCCACGATGTTCGACATCCCTAGACTCCCTGTGATGGGGGAACTTCGGGGGACAACTCAGTGGGGCATGGAGTGCCGGAACTCGTACTGGAATTGAATGGACGGACCTGGACGCTCGATGCGTCCAGGCCATACACCCTCGGACGCGATCCGCAGGGGGACGTCGTGCTCGACGACGCCAGGGTGTCCTGGCGTCACGCCACGATCAGCTGGGGCGGCCGCAGTTGGGTCATCGAGGACCACGGCAGCACCAACGGCACGTTCGTGCAGGGTCAGCGGATCCATCAGCTGGAGATCGGCCCCGGCTCGGCCGTGCACCTCGGCAACGCGACGGACGGTCCGCGCCTGAGCCTCTCGGGTGCCACCGCCGCGGTGGCCCCGCAGCAGCAGGCGCAGCCCCGGCAGCCGTACGCGGCGCAGGGCGCGGGCCCCGGCTGGGCGCAGCAAACACCTCAGCAGCAAACTCCGCAGCAGCAGGCGCCGTCTCAGCAGCAGACACCTCAGCAGCAGGCTCCGGCTCCGCAGCAGCAGAACTGGCCGCAGTCGCAGCAGGGTGCTTCCATCCCGCAGCAGCACGGACCCGGTGGGGGCGCGGGGGCGCCGCCGGTCTACGGCGACCGCAGCCCGACCACGTTCCACCAGTTCTCGCTCGGCCGCGTCATGCGCATCGGCCGTGCCCTGGAGAACGAGCTGGTCGTCTCCGACCTCCAGGTCTCGCGGCACCACGCCGAGTTCCATGCGACGCCGGACGGCCGCTACGAGATCCGCGACCTCGGCTCGCACAACGGCACGTACGTCAACGGCCAGCCGATCGCCAAGGGCGGTTCCGCGCTGCTCGGCCCGAACGACATCGTCGGCGTCGGTCACTCGACGTTCCGGCTGGTCGGCGACCGGCTCGAGGAGTTCGTCGACACCGGTGAGGTCTCCTTCTCGGCCCGCCATCTGACCGTCACGGTCGACGGCGGCAAGCAGATCCTCAAGGACGTCTCCTTCGGCGTCCCGGAGAAGTCGCTCATCGCGGTGATCGGCCCGTCGGGTTCCGGCAAGTCGACGCTCCTGAAGGCGCTCACGGGCTACCGCCCCGCCAACCAGGGTGACGTCCTCTACGACAACCGGAACCTGTACAAGCAGTTCGCCGAACTGCGGCAGCGCATCGGTCTGGTCCCGCAGGACGACATCCTGCACAAGGAGCTGACCGTCAGGAAGGCCCTCAAGTACGCGGCCAAGCTGCGCTTCCCCGCGGACACCACGGGTAAGGAGCGCGACGCCCGGATAGACGAGGTCCTGCGCGAGCTCAAGCTGGACATCCACAAGGAGAAGAAGGTCACCTCTCTCTCCGGCGGCCAGCGCAAGCGCGTCTCGGTCGCCCTGGAGCTGCTGACCAAGCCCTCGCTGATCTTCCTGGACGAGCCGACCTCCGGTCTCGACCCGGGCATGGACCGCGACGTCATGCAGCTGCTGCGCGGCCTCGCCGACGACGGCCGTACGGTGCTCGTCGTCACCCACTCCGTGGCCGAGCTGGCGATCTGCGACAAGCTGCTGGTGATGGCGCCGGGCGGCTCGGTCGCCTACTTCGGTCCGCCCGAGGAGGCCCTGAACTTCTTCGGCTACGACACCTGGGCCGACGTCTTCTCCGCCTTCGAGAACTACCGCGACTACGACTGGGCGGGCCGCTGGAGGGGCTCGCAGCACTACCAGATGTACGCCGCGGACATCGACGCCGTCGCCCCGCAGTCGGTGCACATGCCGCCCGCGCAGGCGATGAAGCCGCCCAAGCCGCAGGGCTGGGGCTCGCAGCTGATGACGCTGGTCCGCCGCTATGTGTCGGTGATCGCGTCCGACAAGGGGTTCCTGGCGCTGACGGTGATCCTGCCGGCGGTCCTCGGCGCGGTCAGCCTGCTGATCGACCCGGACAAGAACCTGCTGGTGAACCCGGCGGTCAACCCGAAGACCGGCGCGCACATCCCGAACGGCACCGCCACCACGGTGCTGCTGATCCTCGCCGTCGGCGCCTGCTTCGCGGGCGCCGCCAACTCGGTCCGCGAGCTGATCAAGGAACGCGTGATCTACGAGCGGGAACGGGCGACCGGCCTGTCGCGCTCCGCGTACCTGATGTCGAAGGTCATCGTCCTCGGCACCGTCACGGTGTTCCAGGGCGCCCTGGTCGGCGTGATCGGCTTCTCCAGCCGCACGATCCCCGACGAGGGCCTGATCCTCGGCAGCGGCAAGATCGCGGTCATGATCGAGCTGTCGATCCCGATCATGGCTCTCGGCTTCACCTCGATGATGTTCGGCCTGATCATCTCGTCCCTGGTGAAGACCGCCGAGAAGACCATGCCTCTGCTGGTCATGTTCGCGATCATCCAGGTCGTCTTCACCGGCTGCCTCTTCATCCTGCACGGCACCGTCGGCGTCAACCAGTTCTCGTACCTGATGCCGTCGCGCTGGGCGGTCGCCGCGGCCGGCGCCACGCTGGACTTCAACAACATCAGTCCGAACACGGACGACCCGTCCAGCACGGACCCGCTCTGGGACCACGCGGCATCGGCCTGGACCATGGACATGGTGGCCCTGCTCGTCCTCGGCGCCCTGTGCGGCTTCTTCGTGGCCCGCTTCCTGCGCCGCCACGAGCCCGAGGTCATGCGCAAGTAGCACCCCGGACGCCTGAAGGGCGGCACCCCCGACCGGGGTGCCGCCCTTGTGCGTCTTGACCGAGACCCTCAGAGGTCCGCGCGATACTCGCGAGACTCAGTAGGCGCTGTTGACGTTGTCGATGGAGCCGTACTTGTCGGCCGCGTAGTTGGCAGCGGCCGTGATGTTGGCGACCGGGTCGTAGATGTTCGTCGACGTGCCCGGGACGTGGTACGCCGCGAAGGTCGGCGGGATGACCTGGAGCAGGCCCTTCGACGGGATGCCGTTGATGGCGTTGATGTCCCAGTCGTTGATGGCGTTGGGGTTGCCCGAGGACTCGCGGATGATGTTCTTGTGCAGCCCGTGGTAGCTGCCCGGGATGCCCTTCTGCTTCATGATGTCCAGCGACTGGCGGATCCAGCCGTCCAGGTTGTTCGCGTACGTCTTGGCGGCGACGGGCTTGACCTGCGGGCGCTGCGCGGAGCGGCTCGCGGCCTGCTTCTTGCGCGCCTCCTCCGCCTTCTTCTTGGCAGCGGCCTGCTCGGCGGCCTTCTTCTTGGCGGCGGCCTCGTCGGCGGCCTTCTTCTTCGCGGCCTCGGCCTTGACCGTGGCGCCCGCCAGCTGGTCGGTGACGCTGGCCTTGACGTCCTTGATCTGCTCCTGGCTGTAGGCCACGGAGGACGTGGACGCGGCGGCGTCGGTCGTCGTGGTCTGCGAGTTCGCCGGCACGGCCGTGAACGCGAGGGCGGCGGCACCGAGGGCCGCGACACCGGCGAACGAAAGCTTGTGGGTCTTGGTCAGCTGGGGACTGTGCACCGGAGCGATGAACTTCTTGGGCATGACTGATGGACCTCTTCGAATAGCGCGGACGCCGCTCCCGGTCCGTGGGGACAGAGTGTTTTTCCGGACGAACGCCGCGGGGCGAAACCCGCGGCGTTGAGCGACGTGAGCCATTGTTAGCGGCCGCAAAATCCTGTGGCAAAGGTGTGACGTACGAAGCCGGGTAGTGGAGCACAGAGGGGCAAAACGGGGCAGACTGGCATGTCTTCCCCGCTCAAGTGGGTCCCTCCTGTCTCCTATGCCCGTTCGTACGTGATGTGTGCCCTATGCGCGGGCTCACACCGCCACCGCGCCGGTCTCACGCCAGGTTGCTGACGCAATGCTCTGTGTGAGGGTCTTCCGCCGGCAGCAGGAGGTGGCTGTCCCCGAACTCGTGCCAGAGATAGCGCCCGCGCAGCGCCTCGCCGTACCCGCGCTCGACCGCGGCCCGCCCGGCGACGGCCGCCAGCATCAGCAGATGCGACGCCCCCGGCTCGTGCAGCCCGGTCAGCAGCCCCTCCACCACCCGTACCCCGCGCTCCGGGGTGATCACCAGATCCGTCCAGCCGTGCCCGCCCCGGACCACTCCGTCCGCTCCCGCCGCGGACTCCACGGCCCGGACGGCCGTCGTACCGACCGCGACGACCCGCCCGTTCCCCGCCCGCACCGCGTTGACCAGCCGCGCCGAGGCCTCCGGCACCTCGTACCTCTCCGGATACGGCGGCTCGTGCGCCTCCGCCGACGCCACCCCCGTGTGCAGCGCGACCGGCGCGAACTGCACCCCCCGGCTCACCAGCTCCGCCACCAGCCGCGCGGTGAAGGGACGCGCCGCGCTCGGCATCTCCGCACTGCCCGTACCGTCGGCGGACGGCAGCGCGAACACCGTCTGGTACGCCGACAGCGGCTGATCCCGCTCCGTGTACGAGTAGCGAATGGGACGCCCGTGCCGCCGCAGCAGCCCCGGCACGTCCGGATCCGACACCCGCGACCACCACAGCCGCGCACCGTCCGGGGCCAGCGGCTCCTCCAGCACGAGACGCACACCTCCGGGAAGCCGCACCTCCGTACCCGCGGGTCCGCCCGCACGCGCGCGCGTGGTGCCCCGCCCGTCCGGTTCCCGCAGCTCCACGGCCCACCGCCCGTCATCACCCCGGGTGGAGAAATGCACCACCACACGCGCGTGCCCCGCCCGCCCGTCGACGGCGGCCGCCAGCGTGGGCGAGGTGTTGACCACCAGCAGATCACCGGGCCTCAGCAGCCGGGGCAGCTCCACGAAGCCGTGGTGCGACACCGAGGTCCCCCGCGACACGAGCAGCCGGACGGCGTCCCGGTCCAGACCCGGACCGCGCTGCTCGGCCGGTACCCGCGCCGACAACTCCGCCGGAACCTCCGGCCACCCGTGACTGCGCCCCGACGGGGGCACCCCCGTCGCCGTCGTCATCGCTCCTCCAGCAGGGCCTCGGCACGGTAGCGGCCGCTGGCCGGACGCTCGTCCAGCAGCCGCAGGAACGCCGGCACCACGGCCGCGGGATCCCGCCGCGCCTCCTCGTCGTCCGGTACCGCCGCCGCGTACAGGTCCGTCGCCAGGTCCCCCGGATCCACCGCCCAGACCCGCAGCCCGGGCTCCTCCGCACCCAGCACCGCCGACAGCTGGTCCAGGGCCGCCTTGGAGGCCCCATAACCGCCCCACGTCCCGTACGCCTCCACGGCCGCGTCCGAGCTGACACCGATCACCGCACCCGCCCCGGACGCCCGCAGCGCGGGCAGCGCCTCCTGGACCAGGCACAGCGCCGCGACCACATTGACCTCCAGCGCCCGCCGCAGCCCGTCCGGCGACAGATCCTCCAGGCGGACGAGCGGTTCGGCGCCCAGCGCGCTCGCGTTGTTCACCACGAGGTCCACACCCCCGAGCCCCGCCGCCGCGGCCACCAGCTCCCCGCGGTGCCGCGCGTCCGTCACATCGCCGGGCAGCGCCCTGACCCGCGTCCCGTACGCGGACAGCTCCGCCGCCGTCCTCTCCAGCACCCCCGTCGTTCTGGCGTCGAGCACCAGATCCCAGCCGCGCTCCGCCAGACCCGCGGCCAGTGCCCGCCCCAGCCCCTTCGAAGCCCCCGTGATGATGGCCACCGGCATGACATCCGTCCCCTCGTCCCACCGCCGTTCCCGACGGATGTCCTCAACGTAGGGACGGCACCACTCCCGCCGCCTCGTACGCAGGCCGCAGGGATCAGGGGCCCTTCGCCCTAGGCCCACCGGCACGGGCCCTCCGCCCCAGGCCCACCGGCACGGGCCCTCCGCCCTAGGCCCACCGGCCCGGGCGACCGCCACCACAGGTCGGATACGCACTGTCACCGGCCGCCGGTACCGTGAAGTCATGAGCCAAGGCCCCAGGTCCGGCCTGTACGCGGTCAGCTCCGCGCTGCTGGCCATGAGCAGACACCTCGAGGTGCGTGACGTCCTCAAGACGATCGTCGCCTCGGCCCGCGAACTGCTCGACGCCGAGTACGCGGCCCTCGGTGTCCCGGACGATCACGGAGGCTTCGCCCAGTTCGTCGTCGACGGTGTCAGCGACGCCCAGTGGAAGGCCATCGGACCGCTCCCGCGCCAGCACGGCATCCTCGCCGCGATGCTGCACGAGGCCCGCGCCGAGCGCCTCGCCGACGTGCGCGAGGACCCCCGCTTCGAGGGCTGGCCCGCGGCCCACCCCGAGATGTCGGACTTCCTCGGCCTGCCGATCCGCGACGGCGACGACGTCCTCGGCGCCCTCTTCCTCGCCAACAAGGTGCGGTGCTCCGAGGAGCGCCCCGCCGGCCCCGGCAGAGGGGCGGGCGACGGCGGCCGCTGCCGCTTCACCGAGGAGGACGAGGAACTCCTGACGATCCTCGCCCAGCACGCCGCGATCGCCCTGACCAACGCCCGGCTCTACGAGCGCAGCCGGGAACTCACCATCGCCGAGGAGCGCTCCCGCCTCGCGCACGAGCTGCACGACGCCGTCAGCCAGAAACTCTTCTCGCTGCGCCTCACCGCCCAGGCCGCCGCGGCCCTCGTCGACCGCGACCCCTCCCGGGCCAAGGGCGAACTCCAGCAGGTCGCCGCCCTCGCCGCGGAAGCCGTCGACGAACTGCGCGCCGCCGTCGTGGAGCTGCGGCCCGCCGCCCTCGACGAGGACGGTCTCGTGGCCACGCTGCGCACCCAGATCCAGGTGCTCGACCGCGCCCAGGCGGCGCGCGTGACCTTCGAGAGCAGCGGAGTACGCGCCCTGCCCGCGGCCCAGGAGGAGGCCCTGCTGCGCGTCGCCCAGGAAGCGCTGCACAACGCGTTGCGCCACTCCGGAGCGGCCCGCGTCGACGTGACCCTCGCGAAGCGCGGACCGGGCGCCGTCCTCACCGTCGCCGACGACGGCGGCGGCTTCGAACCCCACGCGATCCGCAGCGCGGGACGCCATCTCGGCCTCGTCTCCATGCGGGACCGGGCGGGCGGCGTCGGCGGCACACTCACCGTGGAATCGGCGCCCGGAAAGGGCACCCGGATAGAGATGGAGGTCCCTGGTGGCTGACGCGATCAAGGTGCTGCTGGTCGACGACCACCAAGTGGTCCGCCGGGGCCTGCGCACCTTTCTCGAGGTGCAGGACGACATCGAGGTCGTGGGCGAGGCCTCCGACGGCGCCGAAGGAGTCGCCCGCGCGGAGGAACTGAAACCGGACGTCGTCCTCATGGACGTGAAGATGCCGGGGATGGACGGCGTCGAGGCGCTGCGCAGGCTGCGCGAGCTGGCCAACCCCACGCGCGTGCTGATCGTGACCAGCTTCACCGAGCAGCGCACGGTGGTGCCCGCCCTGCGCGCCGGTGCCGCCGGGTACGTGTACAAGGACATCGACCCCGACGCGCTCGCCCGCGCCATCCGGTCCGTGCACGCCGGACACATCCTGCTCCAGCCCGAGGTCGCGGGTGCCCTGCTGTCCCAGGAGGAGGCCGGTCCGGGTCAGGGGAGGGGCGGCTCGCTCACCGAGCGGGAGCGCGAGGTGCTCGGTCTGATCGCCGACGGCCGCTCCAACCGGGAGATCGCCCGGGCGCTCGTCCTCTCCGAGAAGACCGTCAAGACCCACGTGTCGAACATCCTGATGAAACTCGACCTGGCCGACCGTACGCAGGCCGCGCTGTGGGCCGTACGGCACGGGGCGGCGGGCTGAAGGCGCCCGGACGGGAGTGTGCCCACCCGGACGGGCGCCGGCCGGTGCCGGATCAGCCGACCGCGCCCCGACACCGGGGGCAACGACGGCGCCTGGGGCAATGGGGGAGAGGCCCACCCGGACGGCGCCCGACGAAGGCACCGCCCGCCTGCAGCCCGCGAGTTCAGCGAACCCCCCGCTCCCGCTCCTCCACGAACGCGTTGAACGCGGCCACCTGCGCCCGCCGAGCCGTCCGCTCCACCGGCCGCAGCGCCTCCGCCCGCGCCCCCATCTCCGAGGCGCTCACCGCCCCGCCGTGCCCGTTCTCGTACGCCACGGAGATCAGCAGCCCCACCCGCTGGGCCAGCTCCAGCACCCGTACCGCCCGCGGCGGATACCCGGGCGCCAGCACCTCACGACCCCGCTCGGCCCGAGCCCGGTACGCGTCCACCGCGGCCTCCGCCACCGGCCCCGACCCGGCCACGTCGAGCCGCGACAGCACCTCGGTCGCCTCACGGAGGGCCTCCGCCAGTTCCCGCTCCGCCTCGCCGAGGGACGGCACGTCCGCGGGCGGCGCCTCCCGCACGGGAAGGCAGTGCCAGACGACCTCCACGTGGACGTCGCCCTCGGGCCCCGCCTCGTACACCTCAGGCACCAGCCCGAGCCCGGCCCCCCGGCAGACGACCGCCTCCTGCGCGTCGAGGGCACGCGCGTTGAACTCCGGCGGCCCGCTCAGCCCCAGCGGATGCCCCGGCGCTGGCAGCGCCACCCGCAGTCCGGTCACCCCGAGCGCGCGCAGCCGCCCGAGGGCGAGCGTGAGACCGACGGGCCCCGGCTCACCGGGGAGTCCCGCGACGCGATGCACGGCGTCCTCACCGACGATGGCGAGCACGGCGTCGTCCGGCGAAACAAGTCCGGCCAAGAGGGCGTTTCCCCATGCGGCCAGGCGTCCTGAGCGTGGTTCCGAGAGCATGCCCCCACCCTAAGGACCGGCCGATGGATTGGACCGCCCGACCGGTGGCGTAGGTTTTCCCTGGGGGCTGCGTCCACAGACGTATGCGACGGCCGAGACTGCAATGGGAGACAGCGCGCTGATGAGCGATGTTCTGGAGCTTGAGGACGTATCCGTGGTCCGAGAGGGCCGGGCTCTGGTGGACCAGGTCTCCTGGTCGGTCAAGGAAGGCGAGCGCTGGGTCATCCTCGGCCCGAACGGCGCCGGGAAGACGACCCTCCTGAACGTCGCCTCCAGCTACCTCTTCCCCAGCTCGGGCACCGCCACCGTCCTCGGTGAGACCCTCGGCAAGGTCGACGTCTTCGACCTGCGCCCGCGCATCGGCATGGCAGGCATCGCCATGGCGGAGAAGCTCCCCAAGCGCCAGACGGTCCTGCAGACCGTGCTCACCGCCGCGTACGGCATGACCGCCGGCTGGCAGGAGGAGTACGAGGACATCGACGAGCAGCGCGCCCGCGCGTTCCTCGACCGCCTCGGCATGAGCGACTACCTGGACCGCAACTTCGGGACGCTCTCCGAAGGCGAGCGCAAGCGCACCCTGATCGCGCGCGCCCTGATGACCGACCCCGAACTGCTGCTCCTGGACGAGCCCGCCGCGGGCCTCGACCTCGGAGGCCGCGAGGACCTCGTGCGCCGCCTCGGCCGCCTGGCCCGCGACCCGATCGCCCCCTCCATGATCATGGTCACGCACCATGTCGAGGAGATCGCCCCGGGCTTCACCCACGTGCTGATGATCCGCCAGGGCAAGGTGCTGGCCGCCGGCCCGCTCGAGCTCGAGCTCACCTCACGCAACCTCTCGCTCTGCTTCGGCCTGCCCCTCGTCGTCGAGCAGGTCGGCGAGCGCTGGACGGCACAGGGCCTCCCGCTGTCCTGACGCCCGGTCGACGCGGCCCGCGGCGGGCGCGGCGGCGGCACCCGTGATCGTGCGCCCTGTCCGTCCGTGCGGCGCGGTCCTACCATGACCGTGTGAACGACATCGACGCATGGGTGTGGTGGCTGGTCGCCGCCGTCGGACTCGGGATCCCCCTCGTGGTGACGGCGATGCCGGAGTTCGGCATGCTGGCCGTGGGCGCCGTCGCGGCAGCGGGCGCCGCGGGACTCGGCGGCGACGTCGTCCTCCAGGTCCTCGTCTTCGTCGCCGTATCGGTCGCCCTCATCGCCGTGGTGCGCCCCATCGCGGCCCGGCACCGGGCCCAGCGACCCCAACTCGCCACCGGCGTGGACGCGTTGCGGGGCAAGACAGCCGTCGTGCTGGAACGAGTCGACGGCTCCGGCGGCCGGATCAAGCTCGCCGGGGAGATCTGGTCGGCGCGCTCCCTCGACGCCGGACAGACCTACGAGGCGGGGGAGCAGGTCGACGTCGTCGACATCGAGGGCGCCACGGCGATCGTGATGTGACCACGCACGACTGAACCGAACGCCCCACGTCGCAGACGACGTTCTGTCAGACTCGTCCAGCAAGATCTTCAACACCCGTAAGATCTGAGGGAATTACCGAGGCGAAGGGTACGGGGAGCATCGATGGAACCGATCATCATCGTCCTGATCATTCTGGTGGTGTTGGTCTTCATCGCCCTGATCAAGACCATCCAGGTCATCCCACAGGCCAGCGCGGCCATCGTCGAGCGCTTCGGCCGCTACACGCGGACACTGAACGCGGGGCTCAACATCGTCGTCCCGTTCATCGACACCATCCGCAACCGCATCGACCTGCGCGAACAGGTCGTGCCGTTCCCGCCCCAGCCGGTGATCACCCAGGACAACCTGGTGGTCAACATCGACACGGTCATCTACTACCAGGTCACCGACGCCCGCGCGGCCACCTACGAGGTCGCCAGCTACATCCAGGCGATCGAGCAGCTCACCGTCACCACCCTGCGCAACATCATCGGTGGCATGGACCTGGAGCGGACCCTCACCTCCCGCGAGGAGATCAACGCGGCCCTGCGCGGGGTCCTGGACGAGGCCACCGGCAAGTGGGGCATCCGCGTCAACCGCGTCGAGCTCAAGGCCATCGAGCCGCCCACCTCCATCCAGGACTCGATGGAGAAGCAGATGCGCGCCGACCGCGACAAGCGCGCCGCGATCCTCACCGCCGAAGGCATCCGCCAGTCGCAGATCCTCACCGCCGAAGGTGAGAAGCAGTCCGCGATCCTGCGCGCCGAGGGTGAGGCCAAGGCCGCCGCCCTGCGCGCGGAGGGCGAGGCCCAGGCCATCCGTACGGTCTTCGAGTCCATCCACGCCGGAGACGCGGACCAGAAGCTCCTCGCCTACCAGTACCTCCAGATGCTCCCGAAGATCGCCGAGGGCGACGCCAACAAGCTCTGGATCGTGCCGAGCGAGATCGGTGACGCACTCAAGGGCCTGAGCGGCGCCATGGGCAACTTCGGCCCGATGGGCGGCGGTTCGGGCGGCGGCGGCTCCGAGCGCCGCGAGAAGCCGTCCGTCACGGACTGACAGCGCACATGACCGGGGCCCGCCTTCGACGAAGGCGGGCCCCGGTCATGTGCGGCTTCAGGCGGCCGACTGCGCCAGCCACTCCGGCAGCGCCCGGAAGTCGTCCTGCCCGAGCGTCAGCAGCATCGCGTCCGCGGGCGTCGGCTCGAAGGGCTGCCGCAGCAGCGGCATGCCCGCCTGCTCCGGCGTACGGTCAGCTTTGCGGTGATTGTCCTCGGCACAGGACGCGACGGTGTTCAGCCAGGAGTCCTGGCCGCCCTGCGCCCGCGGCACCACGTGGTCCACGGTCGTCGCCCGCCTGCCGCAGTACGCGCACCGGTGCCGGTCCCGCACCAGCACACCCCTGCGGGACCAGGGCGCTTGTCTTCGGAACGGCACCCGTACGTAGCGGCAGAGCCTGATCACCCGGGGCACGGGTATGTCGACCGCGGCCCCGCGCATACGGAGTTCGGGGTGGGCCTGCTCGACGACGGCCTTGTCCTGCAGCACCAGAACGACGGCCCGGTTCAACGTCACCGTCGACAGCGGCTCAAAGCTCGCATTCAGTACCAGCGTGTCCCGCATCAAGCCCACCTCCCATGCGCTCCGGCCCACCCCCTGGCGGGCTTGGATCAACTCTGGCCGGGCACGTCGAGATGGACAACGCAATAAAAAAGATGCCCGCCCCTGATCAATTCCAAGACCAGAGGCGGGCAAACGTCCGGAGAACGTCCGTCTTGCACGGGAGCCGTGAACTCACGACGAGCCGGGCGCGCGCCGGCGGCCGAGTGACCGTCGCGGCGACGCGGAACACCAGCCCGCGCCGGAGTCCGCTTCCCGGTCGGGCCTAGAACCAGCTGCGCTTGCTGCCGACCTCCGACAGCCACTGGTTCAGGTACGCGGTCCAGTCCGTGCCCTGGTAGTCGTTCAGGCCCACCTTGAAGGCGCGGAACGAGTCGCTGCCCTCGCTGAACAGGCCCGGCTTCTTGTCCATCTCCAGGACGACGTCCATCTCGCGCTCGTCGGCGACGAAGCTCAGCTCGACCTGGTTCAGTCCGCGGTACTGCGCAGGCGGGAAGAACTCGATCTCCTGGTAGAACGGCAGCTTCTGCCGCGTACCGCGGATGTGACCGCGCTCCATGTCGGCGCTCTTGAAGCGGAAACCGAGCTGGAGGAACGCGTCCAGGATCGCCTGCTGGGCCGGCAGCGGGTG
The DNA here is from genome assembly GCF_056435845.1 of Streptomyces sp. NPDC043867. NCBI lineage: Bacteria > Bacillati > Actinomycetota > Actinomycetes > Kitasatosporales > Streptomycetaceae > Streptomyces > Streptomyces sp. NPDC043867. Next base: position 144,673 of record NZ_JBWKDS010000023.1, read on the forward strand.
CACGTTGATCGGGTCCAGGTCGCTCGAGTCGACGGCGCGCGCGATCTCCAGCTCCGTGGTCACCCCGATGTGCATCCCCCGCAGCGGCTGGCCGTCGATCGTCGTGACCGGCGTCTCCCAGGGGATCTCCAGGCCGAACGGGACCGCGTGCACCGCGCCCGCCTTCAGCTCGAAGGCACCGCCCAGCCGCACCTTGGTGAACTCGATGTCCTGCTTGTGCTCCTGGTCGTCGTGGCCCTCGACCTCGACCCTGGCCTGCAGGCCGACCGACAGACCCTCGATGGCCTGGTCCACGGATCCGCCCTGGATCCGCACCTCGCCCTGCACGACGCCGCCCGGAACCGTGTTGACCTCGGTCAGCACCGTCTCGACCGAAGCCCCGCCGGCTCCCATGCTCGCAAGCAGCCGCTTGAACCCCATGTCACTTCCTCCCCAGGCAACGCCTGTACGTCCTGTGTGCGTGTGGATCCCTGATCCGTACAAACGCGATCCGGTCGCGGCCGGTTCCGCGTCCTCACCCTTCCAAGGGGGACGCTCCCTGACCACCCCGACGACGAGCAGCCGCTCTCGACTACGCTCGTACGCCATGATCGCGGCCCCTGACCGTACGCCTCTCGCCCGGGAGTTCTTCGACCGCCCCGTCCTGGAGGTCGCTCCGGACCTCCTCGGGCGCACCCTCGTGCGCACCACGGAGGACGGCCCGATCGAACTGCGCCTGACCGAGGTCGAGGCATACGACGGACCCAACGACCCCGGCTCCCACGCCTACCGCGGCCGCACGGCCCGCAACGACGTGATGTTCGGCCCGCCCGGTCATGTGTACGTCTACTTCACCTACGGCATGTGGCACTGCATGAACCTGGTCTGCGGCCCCGAGGGCACAGCGAGCGGGATCCTCCTGCGGGCCGGTGAGGTCACGGAGGGTGCCGAGCTCGCCCGTAAACGCCGACTCTCGGCCCGCAACGACAGAGAACTGGCCAAAGGACCCGCCCGCCTGGCCACGGCCCTCGGGGTGGACCGCGCCCTCGACGGCGCGGACGCCTGCGGGCCCGAGGGCGGCCCCTTCCGCATGCTGGCCGGCACTCCCGTGCATCCCGACCAGGTACTCAGCGGTCCCCGCACCGGAGTCTCCGGCGACGGCGGCGTCCACCCATGGCGCTTCTGGATCGCCAACGACCCGACGGTGAGCCCCTATCGGGCCCATACGCCTCGTCGCCGCCGAACTTGACTCGCCTCGGCGGGATCCGTAATGTGGCCCGAGCCGCTTGACCCGGGTACTGCGTTCAGTCAGCAGCCGGAAGCGGCCAACCCACTACCTACGACTCCCCTTCAGCGGGGTCGAATCCGCCATGTCCGCATGTCGAATTCTGACTCCCCGGCTCGATTATGAGCTGTACGGGGAATCGGTTAACGTAGTGAATGTCGAAAGGCCCGCGAGGCATAAGCCTCAGGCCAAAGACAATCCCGCCGACAGGGAATCGGGTCCGAAAGGGTCTGGTAGAGTCGGAACCGCCGGAAAGGGAAACGCGAAAGCGGAAACCTGGAAAGCACCGAGGAAATCGGAACCGGAAACGGTCTGATAGAGTCG
>NZ_JBWKDS010000024.1:0-61942 GCF_056435845.1 Streptomyces sp. NPDC043867
AAACGCCCGGTTACATTCCGAACCCGGAAGCTAAGCCTTACAGCGCCGATGGTACTGCAGGGGGGACCCTGTGGGAGAGTAGGACGCCGCCGAACTTCTTTTAGAGCTCCGGCTCTTGGGCATTTCGCCCAAGAGCCGGAGCTTTTTTGTTTCCCAGCGGCGCCCGCACCCCTCCGCTTCGCGGCATGAGAGCTGCGGGTAAGGTCAGGGAGCATCGTCGGCTCGTTCCCACAGGAGGCCCCCGGGTGGAGGTCCAGGAGACCCGCGTCCAGACAGACCGGGTCCTCACCATCCCGAACATCCTCAGCATGGCGCGTCTCGTTGGCGTGCCCGTCTTCCTGTGGCTGATCCTCTGGCCCGAGTTCGGGGGACCGAAGAGCGACGTATGGGCCCTCCTGGTGCTCATGTTCAGCGGTGTCAGCGACTACCTGGACGGAAAGCTCGCCAGGCGCTGGAACCAGATCAGCAGCCTCGGCCGGCTGCTCGACCCCGCGGCCGACCGGCTCTACATCCTGTCCACCCTGGTCGGCCTCACCTGGCGGGAAATTCTTCCCCTGTGGGTGACGGCCGTACTGCTGGCGCGCGAGCTGGTCCTGCTGGTCATGGTGGGCATCCTCAGGCGCCACGGCTATCCGCCGCCGCAGGTCAACTTTCTCGGGAAGGCGGCGACCTTCAACCTGATGTACGCCTTCCCGTTGCTGCTGCTCAGTGACGCAGACGGCTGGATCGCGTCACTCGGAGCTATTTTCGGATGGGCGTTCACCGGATGGGGTACAACCCTCTACTGGTGGGCAGGAGTCCTCTACGTGGTTCAGGTCCGCCGTCTTGTCACGGCGGACACCATGGCCGATTGAGCTCGCCCATTGCGCGGCTGAAGTGCTCGTTGGCCCGCCGACGGAATGTGCGGGACAATTTGGACGGGTGAAGTCGGCATGACCGTCTCTTCAAGGAGGACGCTTCCGACATGAAGGCCGTCGTGATGGCCGGAGGCGAAGGCACACGCCTTCGCCCTATGACCTCAAGCATGCCCAAGCCGCTCCTGCCCGTGGCGAACCGCCCGATCATGGAGCACGTGCTGCGGCTGCTCAAAAGGCATGGGCTCAGTGAGACCGTTGTTACCGTCCAGTTCCTGGCCTCGCTGGTCAAGAACTACTTCGGGGACGGCGAAGAGCTCGGGATGGAGCTCACCTATGCCAACGAGGAGAAGCCACTCGGTACCGCCGGGAGCGTCAAGAACGCCGAGGAAGCGCTGAAGGACGACACCTTCCTCGTCATCTCCGGCGATGCGCTGACCGACTTCGACCTCACCGACCTCATCAACTTCCACAAGGAGAAGGGCGGGCTGGTCACCGTCTGCCTGACCCGGGTGCCGAACCCGCTGGAGTTCGGCATCACCATCGTGGACGAGGAGGGCAAGGTCGAGCGCTTCCTCGAGAAGCCGACCTGGGGCCAGGTCTTCTCCGACACGGTGAACACGGGTATCTACGTCATGGAGCCCGAGGTCTTCGACTACGTCGAGGCCGACGTCTCCGTCGACTGGTCCGGTGACGTCTTCCCTCAGCTGATGAAGGAAGGCAAGCCCATCTACGGCTACATCGCCGAGGGCTACTGGGAGGACGTCGGCACCCACGAGAGCTATGTGAAGGCGCAGGCCGACGTCCTGGAGCGCAAGGTCGACGTCGAGATCGACGGCTTCGAGATCTCCCCGGGCGTGTGGGTGGCCGAGGGTGCCGAGGTGCATCCCGACGCCGTGCTCAGGGGCCCGCTCTACATCGGCGACTACGCCAAGGTGGAAGCGGACGCGGAGATCCGCGAGCACACCGTCGTCGGCTCCAACGTCGTCGTCAAGAGCGGCGCCTTCCTGCACAAGGCCGTCGTCCACGACAACGTGTACATCGGGCAGCACAGCAACCTGCGCGGCTGCGTGGTCGGGAAGAACACCGACATCATGCGCGCCGCGCGGATCGAGGACGGCGCAGTCATCGGTGACGAGTGCCTCGTCGGTGAAGAATCGATCATCCAGGGGAACGTACGCGTCTACCCCTTCAAGACGATCGAGGCCGGCGCCTTCGTCAACACCTCGGTGATCTGGGAGTCGCGCGGGCAGGCGCATCTGTTCGGCGCCCGCGGTGTCTCCGGCATCCTCAACGTGGAGATCACCCCGGAGCTCGCCGTGCGCCTTGCGGGGGCCTACGCGACGACTCTCAAGAAGGGCGCCACCGTCACCACGGCCCGTGACCACTCCCGTGGTGCGCGTGCGCTGAAGCGCGCGGTCATCTCAGCGCTGCAGGCCAGCGCCATCGACGTACGCGACCTGGAGAACGTACCGCTGCCGGTGGCCCGGCAGCAGACCGCCAGGGGCAGCGCCGGCGGGATCATGATCAGGACCACGCCCGGTGTACCGGACTCGGTCGACATCATGTTCCTCGACGGTGACGGCGCCGACCTCTCCCAGGCGAGCCAGCGGAAGCTGGACCGGGTGTTCGCACGGCAGGAGTACCGGCGTGCGTTCCCGGGCGAGATCGGCGATCTGCACTTCCCGGCCAGTGTCTACGACTCGTACACGGGCTCCCTGCTGCGGAACGTCGACACCACCGGTATCGCCGAGGCCGGGCTGAAGGTCGTCGTGGACGCCTCGAACGGCAGTGCCGGGCTCGTGCTGCCCAGCCTGCTCGGCAAGCTGGGCGTCGACGCGCTGACCATCAACCCTGGTCTCGACGAGTCGAGGCCGACGGAGACGGCGGAGACGCGCCGCTCCGGGCTGGTGCGGCTCGGCGAGATCGTGGCGTCCGCGCGAGCCGCGTTCGGCGTGCGCTTCGACCCGGTCGGCGAGCGTCTCTCGCTCGTCGACGAGAAGGGGCGGATCGTCGAGGACGACCGGGCCCTGCTCGTCCTCCTCGACCTGGTGGCCGCGGAGCGGCGCAGCGGGCGGGTGGCGCTGCCGGTGACCACCACGCGGATCGCCGAACAGGTGGCGGCGTACCACGGGACGCAGGTCGAGTGGACGACGACGTCACCCGACGACCTGACCCGGGTCGGCCGCGACGAGACGACGATCTTCGGCGGTGACGGCCGCGGCGGCTTCATCATCCCGGAGTTCAGCAGTGTCTTCGACGGCACCGCCGCCTTCGTCCGGCTCCTCGGGCTGGTGGCGCGTACGCAGCTCACGCTCAGCCAGATCGACGCCCGGATCCCGAAGGCGCACGTGCTCAAGCGTGACCTCGCCACTCCGTGGGCCGTCAAGGGGCTCGTCATGCGGCGGGTCGTAGAGGCGGCAGGCGATCGCTCTGTCGACACGACCGACGGTGTGCGGGTCGTGGAGGCGGACGGCCGCTGGGTGATGGTGCTTCCCGATCCCGCGGAGGCGGTGACGCATCTGTGGGCCGAGGGCCCCGACGACGCGTCGGCCCAGGCCCTGCTCGACGAGTGGGCGGCGATCGTGGACAGCGCCGGGCGCTGAGCCGAGGGGCGTGCCGGACAAGTGCCTCCAAGGGGGCCTGTCCGGCACGCCGGTGGGGCCATTCGGAGGTAGCCGTCGCGACGTGCGACGATGTGCGGCATGCCGCAGCAGCCCCCCGTTCGGAGCACCCCCGCGCGACCCGCGCGTCCGGATGCCTCCATGTCGCTGCTCACCAACGTCATGGATCACAGCCTCGACGACGGCTACGCCGAGGCGGCCGCGCGGAAGAAGTCCGACGGCGCCGGCGGCATGCCGAAGACGCTGCGGGCGAAGCTGGGTCTCGCGGCCGGTCTGGTGCTGGCGGGACTGGTCGTCACGGTCGGTGCGGCGCAGGCCCGCGTGGCCGCCCCCGTGGTCGCCAAGGAGCGCCAGGAACTCATCGACCGCATCGAGAGCGAAACGGCGACCGCGGACAAGCTGGAAGACGCCGTCGACACCCTCCGTGACGATGTGAGCGCCCGGCAGCGCGAGGCGCTGAAGAAGGACGGGGGCGGCGACCAGGCCGACCTGATGGGCATCCTGTCGGGCGCCACCGCGGTGCACGGACCCGGCGTGAAGCTGGTCGTGAACGATGCCAAGGACGCCTCCTCGGGCGGCAACGGCGATCCGCGCGAGACGTCCGACTTCTCCGACACGGGACGCGTCCGGGACCGGGACATGCAGCGCGTCGTCAACGGACTGTGGCAGTCGGGCGCCGAGGCCGTCTCCATCAACGGGCAACGGCTGACGGCGCTGTCGGCGATCCGCGCCGCGGGTGACGCGATACTGGTCGACAACAAGCCGCTCGTGCCGCCGTACACGGTGCTCGCCGTGGGGGACGGCAGCCGGCTGAGCACGAAGTTCCAGAACAGCGCGGACGGGCTGTATTTGCACGCGTTGCAGGAGAACTTCGACATCCGGACCGGCATCTCCGTAGAGGATGACCTCCGGCTGCCCGCGGCACCGAGTGTGATCGTACGAACAGCAGAGCCGAGCACAGAGAAGGGCACATCGTGATCGCCGTACTGGGCCTCGTCGTGGGAGTCGTGGCTGGACTGTTGGTCCGGCCCGAGGTCCCGGCCGTCGTCGAGCCTTACCTTCCGATCGCCGTCGTGGCGGCACTCGACGCCGTGTTCGGTGGCCTGCGCGCGATGCTCGACGGCATCTTCGACGACAAGGTCTTCGTGGTCTCGTTCCTGTCGAACGTGGTGGTGGCCGCGCTGATCGTCTTCCTGGGCGACAAGTTGGGCGTCGGCGCCCAGCTCTCCACGGGCGTGGTGGTCGTCCTGGGCATCCGGATCTTCTCCAACGCCGCGGCAATCCGCCGGCACGTCTTCCGGGCGTGAGGCCGATGAGCGACGAGGACAAGACACCCAAGGATTCCGGCCCGCCCGAGAGTTCGGAGCACCGCCTGCGCAGGGAACTGCCCGAGGAGGTCCCGGCGGCGCCGGCGCCGCCGGGACCGGAGACGGTCCAGGAGGAGCGGACGAAGGAAGGCCCCTCGCTGACCGGCCGTCAGAGGCTGGCCAAGGGGCTGTGGCCGCCCCGGGTGACCCGCGCCCAACTCATCGTGGCGCTGCTGCTGTTCGGCCTCGGGTTCGGTTTGGCCGTGCAGGTGGCGTCCAACAGCGACAGCGGCAGCGCCCTGCGGGGTGCCCGTCAGGAAGACCTCGTACGCATCCTCGATGAACTCGACGACCGTACTCAGCGTCTTGAGGACGAGAAGCAGGGGCTGGAGGACCAGCGCACCGAGTTGCGGAACAGTTCGAACCAGGCCGAGGAGGCCCGTAAGCAGACGGTCGAGAAGGAGAAGCAACTCGGCATTCTCGCGGGCACGGTGGCGGCGCAGGGACCCGGCATCACGGTGACCGTCGACGACCCGAAGGGGACGGTCCAGGCGGACATGCTGCTCGACGCGATCCAGGAGCTGCGTGCGGCCGGGGCGGAGGCGATCCAGGTCAACGGCGTGCGGGTGGTCGCCGACACCTATCTGACGGATTCCGGCGGCGGGGTGAGCGTCGACGGGAACAAGATCAACCAGCCCTATCGTTTCAAGGTCATCGGCAAGCCGCAGGACCTGGAGCCGGCGCTCAACATCCCCGGAGGTGTGGTGCAGACGCTGGAGAAGGAGCAGGCCACCGTCACGGTGGAACGCTCGACGAAGATCGTTGTGGACGCCTTGCGAGCGGTGGAGCGGCCTGACTACGCTCGGTCGTCCTCCCCGTGAGTCCCCGGCGCATGGGGGCTGTCGGGCCAGGGCATGAGGTTGCGGGGGGTCGGCGCACCGATTGGGTGGTGCGTGGTGGAAACTGTCAGGTGGATACGGACGTTGTGAGGATGTCCGGGTCGACCGGTGTGTTCAATCAGGGTTCGTCCTGCCCCACGGGCGGGTCTGTTTCGGTCAAGGGGAATCGCCCGTGAAGTTGTTTGCGAAGTTGTTCGGCAAGAGCGCACGAGAGGGCAGCGACAACGCGACTGCCCGCCACCGCGCCCCGCGCCCCGCGGACGGGGAGGCGCAGAGCGCTGACCGCCCGCTGTTCCGGGATCAGGTCGCTGGTCCGGGTGGTGACATGTCCGGTGGCCAGGGCGCGCCGTCTGTTGACCCTGCCGCGTCCGGCCGCATAGGTTTCGGGGATCCGTCGACCTCGGGTACGGGTGGGGGGTACGCCTCCGGCCCGTACGCGTCACACGCCCCTGGGGGGCAGCCGCGGCAGGAGGACCCGTCCATGTCGGCCCTGGTTTGCACGAGGTGCGGCAACCGCAACGCGGAGAACAGCCGCTTCTGCTCCAACTGCGGTGCGCCCCTGCGGGGCGGTTCTCCCGCGGAGCGTCCGTCCGAGACGACCTCGACGATCTCCATCTCCGGCCTCGAGGCCTACGACTCCGAGGTGACGGGCCAGACGCAGTCGCCCGCGCTCTCCCCGGAGGCGCAGGCGGCCGTCGACGCACTGCCGCTCGGCTCGGCGCTCCTCGTGGTGCGCCGCGGCCCGAACTCGGGCAGCCGCTTCCTGCTGGACGGTGAGCTGACGACGGCGGGGCGTCATCCGCAGAGCGACATCTTCCTGGACGACGTGACGGTGTCGCGTCGCCACGTGGAGTTCCGTCGCGCCGCGGACGGCTCGTTCACGGTGGCCGACGTCGGCAGCCTCAACGGCACGTACGTCAACCGGGAGCGGATCGACCAGGTCGCCCTGTCGAACGGTGACGAGGTGCAGATCGGCAAGTACCGGCTGGTCTTCTACGCGAGCCAGCGGAGTATCTGACCGCCCGAACTCCGTCCGGGGGGACCCAGGGAAGGTCCATGCTTCACACACCGAGCGGCGGTGCCGGCAGCGGTACCGCCGCCGCGGACATGATGAGCATCGGCGCTGTGCTGAACGTGCTGCGCGACGAGTTCCCCGAAGTGACCGTCTCCAAGATCAGGTTCCTGGAGACGGAGGGGCTCATCGAGCCGCAGCGGACCCCGTCGGGGTATCGCAAGTTCAGCCCGCACGACGTCGAGCGCCTCGGTCACGTCCTGAGGATGCAGCGCGACCACTATCTGCCGCTGAAGGTCATCCGGGAGCACCTGGACGCCCTGGAGCGCGGCGAGGACGTACGCCTGCCCGCCCTGGGGCGTCAGCGCGACGTGGGCGACGGTGAACGGCTCGGAGAGCTCCTCGTCGAGCCGGAGCCGCCCACGGCGGCGCGCATCGGCCGCGACGAGCTGCTGGCCGCCGCCGGGATCGGTGAGCCGGAGCTGGCGGAGTGGGAGTCGTACGGGCTCGTCACTCCACTGCCGGACGGCGGCTACGACGCCGAGACGGTCACGGTCGCCGCGCTCGTGGTCGAACTGGGGCGCTTCGGGATCGAGCCGCGGCACCTGCGGGCGATGAAGGCCGCCGCCGACCGTGAGGCCGGTCTCGTCGACCAGGTGGTGTCCCCGCTGCGGCGCCACCGCAACCCGCAGACCAGGGCTCATGCCGAGGCCCGTACCAAGGAGCTGGCAGGGCTCACGGCGAAGCTCCATGCCGCTCTGGTGCAGACCGCGCTGGGTGTTCGACTTCCCTGAGCGGGGGCGTTCGCCCGTGGCGGATCGTCCACCCGTTCTGTGCCCGACTACCCAAACGTCCCGGGCACGGCCTAGGGTTACTGTGTGAACGAGCTCGATGTCGTAGGTGTCCGGGTCGAAATGCCCTCCAACCAACCGATCGTGCTCCTGCGCGAAGTGGGAGGCGACCGCTACCTCCCCATCTGGATCGGGCCGGGGGAGGCGACGGCCATCGCCTTCGCGCAGCAGGGCATGGCCCCCGCGCGACCGCTGACCCACGACCTGTTCAAGGACGTGCTGGAGGCCGTCGGCCAGGAGCTCACCGAAGTGCGCATCACGGATCTGCGTGAGGGCGTCTTCTACGCCGAGCTGGTGTTCGCCAGCGGGGTCGAGGTGAGCGCGCGGCCGTCCGACGCCATAGCGCTCGCGCTGCGCACCGGGACGCCGATCTACGGCAGCGACGGGGTGCTCGACGACGCGGGTATCGCGATCCCGGACGAGCAGGAGGACGAAGTGGAGAAGTTCCGCGAGTTCCTCGACCAGATCTCTCCCGAGGACTTCGGGACCAACAGCCAGTGATGCCCCCGAACGGGGAGAGCCACGACCGGCAATTGCCGAAGGCCGGTGACGCGTCCTACGGCCCGTGGGGAGCGCATTCGGCTAGCCTTTCCCCGCGGTGGGGCACGGTAAACCACTCCTAGGGTGATTATCACCCGGCGTGCCGAGTGTGGCGATCGTTGACGCGCCCCGGGCGACTGCCTACCGTCGGGAAGGGCAGTTCAAGGACGGAGGTCGGCGTGAGAAGCAGCGGCGACGGTACGGCTGGGGGTGCCCCCGGACGCAGTCTGGGGGAGAGCGGCCCGTACCCGCTTCACGGCAACGCAGCCGGCCCCGCTCCACAGCGGCCGACACCGGTGCCGGACGAAGAGACGGTTTCCGCGGAGATCGGGTACCGCGGTCCCACGGCGTGTGCGGCGGCGGGTATCACCTACCGGCAGCTGGACTACTGGGCGCGCACCGGCCTGGTCGAGCCGAGTGTGCGACCGGCCCACGGCTCGGGGACGCAGCGTCTCTACAGCTTCCGGGACGTCGTGGTCCTGAAGATCGTCAAGCGGTTCCTCGACACGGGCGTTTCCCTGCAGAACATCCGCACCACGGTCCAGCACCTGCGTGAGCGCGGGTTCCGGGATCTGGAGCGGATGACGCTGATGAGCGACGGCGCGACGGTCTACGAGTGCACCTCGCCGGACGAGGTGCACGCGCTGCTCCAGGGAGGCCAGGGCGTCTTCGGGATCGCCGTGGGGGTCGTCTGGCGGGACGTGGAGGCTGCGCTGTCGCAGTTGCACGGCGAGCGGGTGGACACCGGCGAGACCCTCGTCGGACAGAACCCCGCGGACGAACTGGCCCGGCGGCGCAACCGAGCGGTCTGACGGCACCCGGTCCCGCCCGTGCTCCGGCGACGGACGGCGCCTTCGGCGGTGCCCCTGCCCGACGGGGCATTGTCAGTGGCGTAGGGCAGCATCGGACAGGTGAGAACCACGCCCACGATCCTGCATCTCGACATGGATGCCTTCTACGCCTCGGCCGAGCAGGCGGCCAAGCCGAGCCTGCGCGGAAAGGCCGTGGTCGTGGGCGGGCTGGGCGTGCGTGGCGTGGTGGCCACCGCCTCGTACGAGGCGCGGGTGTTCGGGGTGCACTCGGCGATGCCCATGGCGCAGGCGCGCAGGCTGGCACCCCACGCCGCCTATCTCGTGCCGCGCTTCGAGCTCTACCGGCAGGTCAGCGAGCAGGTGATGGGTCTGCTGCGGGCGCTGTCGCCGCTCGTGGAGCCGCTGAGCCTGGACGAGGCGTTCGTCGATCTGGAGGCCGGGGGGACGGCCTGGGACGAGACCTCGGCGCGGCTGGTGGCCGGGAAGCTGCGCGCGGACATCAGGGCCGTCACGGGGCTGACCGGATCGGTGGGGCTCGCCGCCTCCAAGATGCTTGCCAAGATCGCCTCGGAACAGGCCAAGCCCGACGGCCTCGTGGTGATCGAGCCGGGTTCCGAGCGGGCGCTGCTCGGGCCCCTGCCGGTGCGGACGCTGCCCGGCGTGGGGCCCGCGACCGGGGACCATCTGCGGCGGGCCGGGATCACCACGGTCGAGGAGATCGCCGAGGCGGGCGAGGACGAGCTGGTGCGGCTGGTGGGCAGGGCGCACGGGCACGCGCTGTACGCGATGGCGCTGGCGCACGACGAGCGGCCCGTGGTGGCCGAGCGGGAGGCGAAGTCGGTGTCGGTCGAGGACACCTACGAGGTGGACATCCATGACCGCGTGCGGGTCGCCGCGGAGGTGCGGCGGCTCGCCGACCGGTGTGTGCGGCGGCTGCGAGGCGCCGGGCGCTCGGGGCGGACCGTGGTGCTCAAGGTGCGGCGGTACGACTTCTCCACGCTGACCCGGTCCGAGACGCTGCGCGGGCCCACGGACGACCCCTCCGTGGTGCGCGAGGCCGCCGCCCGGCTGCTCGACGCGGTGGACACGACCGGCGGGGTGCGGCTGCTGGGCGTCGGGGTCACCGGGCTTGCCGACTACACGCAGGAGGACCTGTTCGCCCAGGCGCAGGCCGCCGCCGGGGAGCTCCTGGCGCAGGAGCAGGCCGAGGACGAGGGGGCGCGGGAAGCGGTCGGGGAGCCGGCCCGGCCGGCCGAGCGGCGCTGGCCCGCCGGGCACGACGTACGGCACGCCGAGTACGGGCACGGCTGGGTCCAGGGCAGTGGACTCGGGCGGGTGACCGTGCGGTTCGAGACGCCGTATTCGGAACCGGGGCGGGTGCGGACGTTCCGGACCGAGGATCCCGCGCTGGAGCCGGCGGACCCGCTGCCCCTGGTAGCGGGGGCCCCGGAGACCGCGGTCCCGGCGGAGGCCGCTTGGCCGGCGCCGGGCGGGACGGATGCGGAGGAGGTGTCCGGGGGGCGGGCCGGTCAGGCCTCGTCCGAACCGGCGAGCGTGCCGAAGTCGCGGTCCGTCGGGGGAGGGGACGCCAGGTCGAGCCCGTAGTGGTGGTACAGCTGGAGTTCCTGTTCCGGAGAGAGGTGGCGGCCGACACCGAAGTCGGGCGCGTCCTTGATGAGGGCCCGGTCGAAGGGGACCCGGAGCGTGCCCTCCACGACCTCGCTGGGCTCCAGCGGCACGAAGGCGTCCCGGCTGAACAGACCCGTGCGTATGGCCGCCCACTCGGGCATCCCGGTGGCGTCGTCGAGGTACACCTCGTCGACCGTGCCGATCTTGGTGCCCTTGCGGTCGAACGCCTTGCGGCCGATCAGGTTGCGCGGATCGATGTCGGTCTGCACGGGCCCTCCTCGTGGGCGCAAAACTCATCCGTAAGCACTACGAAAGAGCACATTCAGGAAGGTGGCCACTCGAAAGCCCGTGCGCTGTCCTCGCTGGTAGGCTGGCAAACGGCTGCTGACCCCGTGCGGGAGAGTCCTCCGGCGAGACCGGAGGCGCCGAAGGAGCAAATCCTCCCCGGAATCTCTCAGGCACACGTACCGCACGGACGAGGTCACTCTGGAAAGCAGGGCGGGTGTCGTCGGCTCCCGTCCTCACCGACGGTGAAAACCGGTTCGTCAGCCAAGGGCGGGCCGGTGAAGCTCTCAGGTTGAGATGACAGAGGGGGAGGCCGTCGGGGTACCCGCGTCGTGGTACCCCCCGAAGGTCGCGTCAGACCAGGAGGCCTCCGCAATGACCGCCCATCGCATTCCGCTCTCCGAGCTCGAACAGGGCATTCCCTTCGAGCAGCGCCACATCGGGCCCGACCACGAGGCCCAGGCCAAGATGCTCGCGCAGGTCGGATACGGCTCGCTCGACGAGCTGACGGCCGCCGCGGTGCCGGACGTCATCAAGAACGCCGATGCGCTCGAGCTGCCCGGAGCCCGCACCGAGGCCGAGGTCCTGACCGAGCTGCGCTCCCTCGCGGACCGCAACGAGGTACTCGACTCGATGATCGGCCTCGGCTACTACGGCACCTTCACGCCGCCGGTGATCCTGCGCAACGTCATGGAGAACCCGGCCTGGTACACCGCCTACACCCCCTACCAGCCGGAGATCTCGCAGGGCCGCCTGGAGGCGCTGCTGAACTTCCAGACCGTGGTCGCCGAGCTGACCGGCCTGCCGACGTCCGGCGCCTCGCTGCTCGACGAGGGCACCGCCGCCGCCGAGGCGATGGCGCTGTCCCGGCGCATGGGCAAGAACAAGAAGGGCCTCTTCCTCGTCGACGCGGACGCCCTCCCGCAGACCATCGCCGTCATCGAGACCCGCGCCGAGCCGACGGGCGCCGAGGTCGTGGTCGCCGACCTGAGCGCGGGCATCCCGGCCGACGTCGCCGGCCGGGAGATCAACGGCGTACTGGTCCAGTACCCGGGTGCCTCCGGTGCCGTACGCGACATCAAGCCCCTGATCGACCAGGCGCACGAGCTCGGCGCGGTGGTCACCGTCGCCGCCGACCTGCTCGCCCTGACCCTGCTCACGGCGCCCGGCGACCTCGGTGCCGACATCGCGGTCGGTACCACCCAGCGCTTCGGCGTCCCGATGGGCTTCGGCGGGCCGCACGCCGGTTACATGGCGGTGCGCGAGAAGTTCGCCCGCAGCCTGCCGGGCCGGCTCGTCGGCGTGTCCGTCGACGCGGACGGGCACAAGGCGTACCGCCTCGCCCTGCAGACCCGTGAGCAGCACATCCGCCGCGAGAAGGCCACCAGCAACATCTGTACCGCCCAGGTGCTGCTCGCCGTGATGGCGGGCATGTACGCGGTCTACCACGGCCCCGAGGGACTCAGGACGATCGCCCGGCGTACGCACCGCTACGCCACGATCCTCGCCGCGGGCCTGGAGGCCGGCGGAGTGGAGGTCGTCCACGGCTCCTACTTCGACACGCTGACCGCGCGGGTGCCGGGCCGGGCCGCCGCGATCGTGGCCGCCGCCCGCGAGGGCGGGGTCAACCTGCACCTCGTCGACGCCGACCACGTGTCGATGGCCTGCGACGAGACCACCGGGCGCAAGCAGCTGGGCGCCGTCTGGACCGCGTTCGGCGTCGAGGCCGACATCGAGGCGCTGGACGCGTCGGCCGCCGACACGCTGCCCGAGGCGCTGCTGCGCACCGACGACTACCTCGCGCACCCGGTCTTCCACCTGTACCGCTCCGAGACCGCGATGCTGCGCTACCTGCGCAGGCTCTCCGACCGGGACTACGCGCTCGACCGCGGCATGATCCCGCTGGGCTCCTGCACGATGAAGCTCAACGCGACCACCGAGATGGAGCCGGTCACCTGGCCGGAGTTCGGGCAGCTGCACCCCTTCGCGCCCGCCGAGCAGGCGCAGGGCTATCTGACGCTCATCCGTGAGCTGGAGGAGCGGCTCGCCGAGGTCACCGGGTACGACAACGTGTCGCTGCAGCCCAACGCCGGTTCGCAGGGCGAGCTCGCGGGTCTGCTCGCCGTACGCGGGTACCACCGTGCCAACGGCGACGCGCAGCGGACCGTCTGCCTCATCCCGTCCTCCGCGCACGGCACCAACGCCGCCAGCGCCGTGATGGCCGGCATGAAGGTCGTCGTCGTCAAGACCGCCGGGGACGGCGAGATCGACGTCGAGGACCTGCGGGCCAAGATCGAGCAGTACCGCGACGAACTGTCCGTACTGATGATCACGTACCCCTCCACGCACGGCGTCTTCGAGGAGCACGTCACCGACATCTGCGCCCAGGTGCACGAGGCGGGCGGGCAGGTGTACGTCGACGGCGCCAACCTGAACGCGCTGGTCGGCCTGGCCAAGCCGGGGCACTTCGGCGGCGACGTCTCGCACCTGAACCTGCACAAGACGTTCTGCATCCCGCACGGCGGCGGCGGTCCCGGCGTCGGACCGGTCGGCGTACGCGCGCACCTCGCGCCGTACCTGCCGAACCACCCCATGCAGCCCGCGGCCGGCCCGAAGACCGGTGTCGGCCCGGTCTCGGCCGCGCCCTGGGGTTCCGCCGGGATCCTGCCGATCTCCTGGGCGTACGTCCGGCTCATGGGCGGCGAGGGCCTCAAGCGGGCCACGCAGGTCGCGGTGCTGTCCGCGAACTACATCGCCAAGCGTCTCGAGCCGCACTACCCGGTGCTGTACACCGGACCGGGCGGACTCGTCGCGCACGAGTGCATCATCGACCTGCGGCCGCTGACCAAGGCGACCGGTGTGAGCGTCGACGACATCGCCAAGCGGCTGATCGACTACGGCTTCCACGCGCCGACGATGTCGTTCCCGGTGGCGGGGACGCTGATGATCGAGCCGACCGAGTCCGAGGACCTGGTGGAGCTCGACCGGTTCTGCGAGGCGATGATCGCCATCCGCGCCGAGATCGAGAAGGTCGGTTCGGGCGAGTGGCCCGCCGAGGACAACCCGCTGCGCGGCGCGCCGCACACAGCGGCGGCGCTGGGCGGCGACTGGGAGCACGCCTACAGCCGTGCCGAGGCGGTCTTCCCGGGCGGTGTCTCGGCGGCGGACAAGTACTGGCCGCCGGTGCGCCGGATCGACCAGGCGTACGGCGACCGCAACCTGGTCTGTTCCTGCCCGCCGCTGGACGCCTACGACGAGTAGCCACCGCCGGGCGTACGTCGGGGCCGGTTCGGAGAGTGCGTCTCCGGGCCGGCCCCTCCTCGTGCGCGGCGGCTGTCGCAGCCGGCCGCTGGTGCGGCTCAGGCGGCCGTCATCACCTGTCCGGTGCCCAGGGGGCGGTGCGGGGCGATGATCTGACCGTCGGGCAGGAGCTCACCGGTGTCCTCGAAGAGCACGACGCCGTTGCACAGCAGGCTCCATCCCTGTTCCGGGTGATGCGCCACATGGAGGGCGGCTTCCCGGTCGGCGGAGTCGGCTGTCGGACACGGTGGCTGGTGCTGGCACATGGATGGGATCTTTCGCTGGGTCGTGACGTGTGAGCTGGCTGTCGTATCTGTCCTGCGGCTCGGAACGCTGTCCATGGCCGCCCCCCGTCGACAAGTCGGTCTGGTACCAGTGTTGCCCCACGGGCGCCGATCCGCAGGGATTTGGCAGCAGCACTTCTCACAGGTTCATGACGCATCACCCGTGCGGACGGTTCACTCCAACTGCACTGTCCCTTCGGGTGGTTCGGGATGGCCGGATGGGGCTAGTCCGGACGGGGAATCGGGGCCGGGTGACTCGTACGAGCGCGGGGGAGCACGGAAGAGCGGAGTGTCCCGCAGGGCAGCGGAGTGCCCCGCAGCCGGGTCGACGGCTGCGGGGCACGGGGCGTGACGGCGAGCTGCCGCCGAGCTGGGCCCGGGCTTCCCTAGGCGGGCGAACCGAGCAGGGGTGCGGGTGTCACCCGGTGGGTGAGGACGGGCAGGAGTTCGGCGACGCGGTGCGGACGGTGCGCCGCGATGCCGGGCGGAGCGGGGGCCAGCGGCACCAGCAGGTCGGTGGCGAGCGGGTGCCCCGTGCTGCTGTCCGCGGCGCAGTCGCCGTGCAGCCACAGCGTGAGCATGTAGAGCTCGGGCACGGACAGGAGCCGCGGCTGGAAGGTCTGCTGCATGTTCTCCGCCTGGCGCAGGGCGCGCTCGGTGGAGGTGACGTACGGGCCCTCGAAGAAGTGGGAGAAGGTCCACCCGTCGGGGGTCAGCATCGTCTCGGCGGCGGCCACCGCGCGCTCGCCGCAGCGGATCAGAAAGCGCCAGCCGGTGAGGCGGGTGGCGGTGGCGCCGGCGGGCGCGATCCGGTCAAGGACGTATACGGGCAAGGGGAGTTCGGGAGACACCGGTCCCTGGACGTTGCGCAGGGACGGGGTGCGCGCCTCGCGGACAGCGGTGGGGGAACCGAGTGCCGTGAGGACAGAGCGCAGGGCGGGCGCGGGAGCCGGGGGGACATGCAGCGGCATGGTGGGTCGCCTCTCATTCGACAGGCACGGTGGCGCGAGGGCGGGGGCGGACGACACTGTCAGCTCTCGGGGTCAGAGGGGCGGATGCGATGACAGCGTGCGCCTACTCTCTGCCTCGTTTGCGGAGTTTATACGACACGTGTTCACACAATGTTTCAGCTAGCTGTTCCGGGGATGAAGAACAAGCGCCTATTCGGTCGGCGAAAGGCGAGTTTGATCCCTGTTTCGCGCGGGCCGCGCGGAGCTGACCTCGAAATACCGCGTCCAAGTGGTCGGCCGGTTCTCGTCGGCGTTTATCACGAGCGCGAACCGGCGTGAAACTGCGCGCGGCACCATGCCTGGTGAATGTGCCCCGGGGTACTCGGCCCCAGCCTAGCGGGCCCGGGGCCGGGCCGGGACGTTATGGATCGCGATGCCGGGGCATCATCCACCGTGACCGTGTACCAGAGCGGCCGGAGCATCGGCCTACCCATCCGAGGAGGGAACTTCGATGGGAGAGAAGGTCGTGGCGGGGTCGTTCGACCTGTCCGATCGACAGCGCTACCGCAGCAAGCTCCAGGAGTGCCTGACGGGACTCGAGAGGTTGCTGGCGGAGGAGCGCTTCGAGCGTCCGCGGAATCTGATGGGCCTGGAGATCGAGCTGAATCTCGCGGGACCGGACGGCATGCCGCGGATGATGAATGCCGAAGTACTCGACAGGATAGCGAGCCGGGATTTCCAAACAGAACTCGCCATGTTCAATCTGGAAGTGAACATAGCGCCACACCGATTGGCGGGGCGGGTTTTCGACCAGCTCTCCGAAGAGTTGAACACGTCCCTCGCGTATGCGCACCGCAAGGCCAAGGAGGTCGACGCCGGAATCGTGATGATCGGCATTCTGCCGACCCTCGGCCGCGACGACCTGGTGTCCTCGAACCTGTCGGACGTCGACCGCTACACCCTGCTGAACGACCAGATCGTGGCCGCCCGGGGTGAGGACTTCGCGCTCGACATCGACGGGGTGGAGCGTCTCGTCTGCACGTCGAGGTCCATCGCACCGGAGGCGGCCTGCACCTCCGTACAGCTGCACCTCCAGGTCACCCCGGGGCGGTTCGCCGACGTGTGGAACGCCGCGCAGGCGATCGCCGCCGCGCAGGTCGCGGTTGGCGCCAACTCGCCGTTCCTGTTCGGGCACGAGCTGTGGCGGGAGTCGCGGCCCCCGTTGTTCCTGCAGTCCACGGACACCCGGCCGCCGGAGTTGCAGGCCCAGGGGGTGCGGCCGCGGACCTGGTTCGGGGAGCGGTGGATCTCGTCCGCCCACGACCTGTTCGAGGAGAACCTGCGCTACTTCCCGGCGCTGCTGCCGATCTGCGACGACGAGGACCCGCTGAAGGTGCTCGACGGCGGCGGCATCCCGAAGCTGTCCGAACTGGTCCTGCACAACGGCACCGTCTACCGCTGGAACCGGCCGGTGTACGACATCGCCGACGGCGTGCCGCATCTGCGGGTCGAGAACCGCGTGCTGCCCGCCGGTCCCACGGTCACCGACGTCATCGCCAACACGGTCTTCTACTACGGCCTCGTGCGGGCGCTGGCCGACGAGGCGAAGCCGGTGTGGACCCGGCTGCCGTTCGAGGCCGCGGCGGCCAACTTCGACGCCGCGTGCCGTGACGGCATCGACGCCCGCCTTGAGTGGCCGCAGCCGGGCCGGCACGGCGGGACCGCCAAGGTGGACGCCGTCGACCTGGTCCGCGACGAGCTGCTGCCGCTGGCGGCGGCCGGGCTGGACGCGTGGGGCATCGAGCCCGCCGACCGGGACTTCTACCTCGGGGTGATCGAGGAGCGGTGCCGGCGCCGGGTCAACGGCGCGAGCTGGCAGGCGGCCACCTTCCACCTGGCGACGGAGAAGGGGCTCGGCCGGGAGGCCGCACTGGCCGCGACCACCAAGCGGTACTCCGAGCTGATGCACGCCGGGCAGCCGGTGCACACGTGGCCGGTGGGGCTGCCGGAGCCGGTGCCACTCGGCTGATCTCCGACGGGTGCGGCCGCGCCCCCGCGCCCCCGAGCGGGCTCCCGGGGGCGCGGCGCCCCCGGCGGACGCCCGGGCGGCGGTCAGGCCCGGCTGCCCGCCTCCACGATGGCCTCCAGGATCACCGCCTGGATCTGGGACGGATCGCTGACCCGGTGGCCCGAACCGCCGGTCACCGCGGCGATCTGCTCGGCCTCCTCCTCGTCGGCCTCCGGGCCCACGGCGATCGCGATCAGCGGGACCGGCCGGTCCGGGTCGGCGAGCTTCTCCAGCGCGTCGACCAGGCCGGAGCGCGAGATGCTTCCCGGATCCTGGTTCACCCCGTCGGTCAGGACGACCAGCGCGTTGAACTTTCCCCGCACGTACGACTCGGTGGCGGCCCGGTACGCGGCGAGCGTCGTGTCGTACAGGCCGGTCGCGCCGCCGGGCACCGGCTCCAGAGCCCTGAACGCCGCGGACAGACGGTCCCGCTGCGTGCCGCCGCTCACGCGGTGCCCGAGCCGCTCGGTCGGCACCAGCACGCGGTAGTCACGGTTCCCGTCGAGCTTCGTGGAGAACGCCCACAGCCCGATCTCGTCCTCGGCGGTGAACGTGGCGAGGGCCCGCACCAGGGACGCTTTGGTGACGTCCATGCGGGACCGGCCGGTGCCGGGGAGCTTCTCCGTCATGGACGCGGAGGCGTCGACCACCGTGGTGACGCGCGCACTCTGCACGGTGACCCTCCACATGCCCAGGGCCTCCCGGAGTGCCTTGGCCGTCGCCGGTTCGGGCGCGGGCTCCGCGTACGGCTGCGGGGAGCGGCCGCCCGCCGCGGTGACCAACGTGTGCGGGGCGGTGTCCGGCTCGGGACGGAAGCCGTGCCGCTCCAGGATCCGGCGTCCCTCGGGCTGGCTCATGAGGGTCATGAACCGGAGCGCGGCGCGGCTCTCGTCGGTGGTCAGCCGCGCCTCGTCGACAAGCGCGAAGGGGTGGTCGAGCCGCGGCGAACCGTCCTTCGGATAGAACAGGTCGAGGTCCGTGCCGCCGCCCGCCGCGGTGTTGTGCGCGAACACCGCCTGCTCGGAGAGGACCAGCGCCCGGTTGTGCCCCGGGTCCCCCCGCTCGGTGACCAAGGGGTCGCGGGGCAGGGTGTCCAGGACCC
This sequence comes from Streptomyces sp. NPDC043867, assembly GCF_056435845.1. Classification (NCBI taxonomy): domain Bacteria; kingdom Bacillati; phylum Actinomycetota; class Actinomycetes; order Kitasatosporales; family Streptomycetaceae; genus Streptomyces; species Streptomyces sp. NPDC043867. Next base: position 18,518 of record NZ_JBWKDS010000024.1, read on the forward strand.
GGCTGTCGCTGTCCGCGATGCGCTGCGACAGCCCCTTCGCCAGTGCCGCGCCCCGGGTGCCGCCGCCCTTCGTGCCGGCCGCCGCGGCACTGAGCCGGGTGAGCGCGAGCAGCCCCGTCGCACTGTGCGCGGGGTCGGCCGCCCCGAGCCGCGCACCGCCGTCCCGCGTCGTCGCAGCGGCCAACTCGGTCCAGGTGTACGTCTTGTCGGGCCACCCGAGCGATCTGGCGACCGCCGGGACCATGGCCACGCCGACCGGCGAGGAGGCGACCGTGCCCGCCCGGGTGACCCGGGTCGCCCCGCTGTCGCCGGTGACGCGCTGCACCCACAGGTCGGAGTCCGGCACCCACACCTGCACGTCGGACGTCCCGCCCGAGCGGAGCGCGTCCGTGACCCGGTACGCCTCGCGTGCCGTCACGGTGATGTCCAGACAGTGCCCGTCGGAGGTGACGTTGTCGGCGCGGGCGTGGTCCGCCGCTTCCCGCAGGGCCGGGGCGATGTCCGGGGAGGCGGCGACCTCGAGACGGACCGCCTCGTCCCGGCAGGAGGATCCGAAGGCGAACAATCCGCCGCGCACCGCGGCCGCGGTGCCCGCCGCGACGGTGAGTACGAGGACGGTGGCGACGGCCACGTTGCGGCGGCGGGCGCGGAGGCGGGGGTCGGGGGCACCCGCTCCGTACTCGTCGGGCAAGCTGTGACGTCCCATGGCGGTTGCCCTCCCTGATGAGCCCCGAGCCGTGAACAGCCGTATGGCAGGACACGAGGGAGGTACGCCTCGACGGTGCCCGTCCCCCCGACGGCCTGTCGCGCACGGTCTTCGCAACTTCTTTCGAGACCCTAGCGGGGTGTGTACGGGGACGAGGCGGGATTGCTCAACCGAAGGAGTGACTGCAGGTGGAGGCAGGGGCGGTGGCCGGTTCCTTTCCCGAGAGGCGGTTGTCACGACGGATTCTCCGGGACGAGACCTTGCTGGTCCTCGGGCTCTCGCTCGGCGCGAGCGGGGTCTCCGCGCTGATCAGCTTCGTCGGATCGGTCACCAAGCCGGGGGGCCTCAAGGACCAGGCGGCCACCCTGAACGCCTCGGCCGCGCCGGGACGTCCGTGGCTCGATCTGGCGTGGCAGCTGTTCGGCATCGCGTCGGCGCTGGTGCCGGTGGCGCTGGTGGCCCACTTCCTGCTGCGCGAGGGGGAGGGGCTGCGCACGCTCGGGTTCGACCGGACGCGTCCCTGGCCCGACCTCGGTCGCGGCACGGCGGTCGCGGCGGTGATCGGCAGTACGGGCATCGCCTTCTACCTGGCCGCCCGGGGCCTCGGCTTCAACCTCACGGTGGTGCCCGAGGCCCTGCCCGACGTGTGGTGGAAGTACCCGGTGCTGATCCTCTCCGCCCTCCAGAACGCGGTCCTCGAAGAGGTGATCGTCGTCGGCTACCTGCTGCGCCGCCTCGGGCAGTTGGGGTGGACCCCGGGCACGGCACTGGTGGCGAGCGCGGTGCTGCGTGGCTCGTACCACCTCTACCAGGGCGTCGGCGGGTTCCTCGGCAACATGGCGATGGGCCTGGTCTTCGGCTACCTCTACCGGCGCTGGGGCCGGGTCGGACCGCTCGTGGTGGCCCACTCGCTCCTCGACATCGGGGCGTTCGTGGGATACGCGCTGCTGGCGGGCAGGGTGGGGTGGCTGCCGACCGCGTGAGTGCGTCCGGCGTCCGGCGTCCGGCGTCCGGCAAGGGTGCGCGGCCCGAGCAGGTGAGCATGACCGTGGGGCGTACGTGATCTCGTACGCCCCGTCCGCTCGCCGCCGTACGAGGTGCGCCGGGATCGTGGCCGGCGCCGTCTCACCTACGCCGGGGGCGGTGTCCCCCCGGTCTCGCCGCCCGGCGGACGGGTCAGGATCGCGCTCGCCACGACATCGAAGAGGTGAGCGGAGCGGGGGGCGAGCGAGGGCTGATCGCTGAGCCACGCTAGCGCCGCTACCAGCGCGAACAGCTCGGTGCCATCGATGTCGGTCCGCGCCGTGCCCGCGGCCTGGGCTCGGGTGAGGAGCTGCGCACGGCCGCCCGCAGGATGACGCAGGAGGCGTGGAGTGCGGACTCGGTGTCCTCGATGGCGGATGCCGTCAGTTCGGTCACGCCCCGGTACTCGGTCGTCCAGCCGACGCAGTCGCGCAGCCACGAGACGAGGGCGTCTTCGGGCGAGTCCGACGTCACGAGCTCGCCAGCCCGTGCCGTCAGCTCGTCGAAGTTCGTGCGGAGCAGGGCCTCGAGGAGCGCCTCGCGCGTCGGGAAGTGACGCAGCAGCGTCGCGAGCCCGACATCGGCCCTGCGCGCGATGTCGCGCAGCGACACGTCGACGCCCTGCCCGGTGATGGCGGTGCCCGCTACGGCGAGCAGGTGGTCGCGGTTCTCTTCGCGCTGCAGCTGGCGAAGTGGAGGGGCGCACGTGTCATCGCGGTGGCCTCGGGCGGAGATGAGGCGTTCCTGCGCGACCTAGGGCCTGTCGTTTGGATCAGGCTGGCTGTGACCGACGACAACGCCGCAGATGTGCGTGCCAGACCCCGCGACGCCGGCATGATCCAAACGACAGGCCCTAGGCGCCGACCGGTTCATCGACTACACCAGAAGCCGTCCCGAGGAACTCGTGCGCGACGTCGACCTCGTCCTGGACACCGTGGGCGGTCCCGACAGCAGGCGTTTCCTGCGTACGCTCAACCGGGGCGGAGCCCAGTTCCCCGTCCTTCCCGGGGACTTCGACGAGGAGGAGACCGCGAAGCTGGGCGTCACCGTCTCGAGCGCCCAGGTCCGCTCGAACGGCGCGCAGCTCGCCGAACTGGGACGCCTTCTCGACGCGGGCACGGTTCGTGTCGCCGTGGACAGCACGTTCCCGCTCGCGGATGCCGGGGCGGCGCACGAGCGCGCCGCCCGAGGGCACATCCGGGGCAAGATCGTGCTCACGGTCGCTCAGGAATGGCCGGTTCATAGCGGCGACATGTGCCGGTGTCCCCCGGGACCTCTTCACTCCGCCGGGCACAGAACCCCGTCGATGACGGTGACCGCGCGGCCGGTGAGCAGGGTGCGGTCGCCGCGCAGTTCGGTGCGGACGCGGCCCGAGCGGGGTGACGCCTGGAGGCCCGTCAGGTCGGGGCTGCCGAGGCGCGCGGACCAGAACGGCGCGAGGGCCGTGTGGGCGCTGCCGGTGACCGGGTCCTCGTCGATGCCGACGTTGGGGAAGAAGCAGCGGGAGACGAAGTCGTAACCCTGGGAGGGGTCTTCGGCGCGGGCGGTGGCGATGATGCCGCGCTCCGAGTACCGCGCGAGGGCCCTGTGGTCCGGGGTGAGGCCGAGGACCGTCTGCTCGTCGGCGAGTTCGATCAGCAGGTCGCCGATGTTCGGGCCCGTGTCGAAGGCGCTGAGAGGCTCCGCGCCCAGGGCTTCGGCCACGCCGTCGGGGATCCCGGCCGCGGTGAGCGGGGCGGTCGGGAAGTCCAGGGTCAGGGAACCGTCCTGTCGGGGCGTCGCGATGAGCACGCCGCTGCGGGTCGCGAAGCGTACCGGCCCCGCGTGGGCGCCCGTGGTGTGCAGCACGTGTGCGGCGGCCAGGGTGGCGTGACCGCACAGCGCGACCTCGGTGACGGGGGTGAACCAGCGCAGGGCCCAGTCGGCCTCGCCGCCCTCGGCCAGGCGGTGGACGAAGGCCGTCTCGGCGTGGTTGACCTCGCGGGCGACGTCCTGGAGCCAGGTGTCGTCCGGGAAGGCGTCGAGGAGCAGGACCCCGGCCGGGTTGCCGGCGAAGGGGCGGTCGGTGAAGGCGTCGACGATTCGAATGCGCATGACGGTGACGCTAGTCGCCGACCGGGGCCGCGGGCCAAGGCCAATCCGGCGGCGCCGGCCCGTTCGGCGCGGAGACCGGTCCTCGGCGTCCTCGCGTGAGGAAGGGGGCCGGGCGGCGGGAGAGGGCGGGCCGGTCAGGTCAGGTCAGGTCAGGTAGTCCGCGCGTCCCTCGTCATCGAGTTCGAAAGGGCCGTCGGGGATGATGCAGAACTCGTTGCCCTCGGGGTCGGCCATCACCAGGAAGCCGCCGTCGGCGTACTCCTCCAGCCGGCGCCCGCCGAGCGCCTCGACCCGCTGCTGCTCGGCGGCCGGATCGGGGGAACTGACATCGAAGTGCAGGCGGTTCTTGCCCGACTTCGGCTCGTCGGTCCGCTGGAAGCCCACGCCCAGGCCGTTCTCGCGCCGCAGCCACACGTAGGGCCCCATGCGGCCCACCACCGGCCTGCCGAGGAGCTCGGACCAGAACGCGGCGAGCCGTTCGGGGTCAGCGGCATCGACGATGAGGGCATTGATCTGCACGGGTGTGCTCACCATGCCCTGATCATCTCTCAAGGTGCACGGGTGCACGGGTGCACGGGTGCACGGGTGCGCGGGTGCGCGGGTGCGCGGGCGTCGCTGATCAGGCGTCATGCGCGGGCAGCGGACGCAGCGCCGGCCGGCGTTCGAGCAGGCGGCAGGCCGGGGCGGAGCTGAGGTGCCGACGGCGTGCAGGTGATCGTGCTCGCGGGTCATGTCGGCGACCACGTCCAGGCGGTGGACGAGCCGCTCACGGGCGGAGACGTAGCCCCAGTCGAAGTCCTCGGCGGGCATGCCGTCAGCTCGTGCTTCCAGAGCGGGCGATAGGGCGCCGCTTGCGTTCGGGGCTTTCAGTCGATACAGAACTCGTTGCCCTCGATGTCGAGCATCGGGATGCACGCATCGTTGCCGTCGTACAGCGTTTGCACGTGTACCGCGCCAAGCGGGACCAGCCGGGCGCATTCGGCCTCAAGTGCGGCGAGGCGCTCCTCCCCCACCAGTCCGGTGCCGACCCGCACATCAAGATGCACCCGGTTCTTGGCGGCCTTCCCCTCCGGGACGCGCTGGAAGTACAGCCGCGGGCCCACACCTGAGGGATCGACGCAGGCGAACCAGGAATCCCGCTGCTCAGGTGGCTGCGAGACCTTGAAGTCATCCCAAGTGGCAAACCCCTCCGGCGGCGGCGGTACGACGTACCCCAACACCTCGCACCAGAACCGAGCGAGGCGCTCAGGTTCTGCGCAGTCGAAGGTGACTTGGAACTTCCTGATCGACGTCATCGGCCCACCATATTGGCGTGTGCCGTTCACCCACATCCCGGTTTCCGCAGCCTACGGGGCGAGGTCTCGCATGACATGAGCAGCGCATGACATGAGCAGCGTCAACGGGCAGATCACCTGAGACGACGAGCGCCGGGGCGAGCTGGAGAGGCTTGTCAGGGCGAGCGTTCCGATATATCGTTGACGCATCGCGACCGATCAACGATGGAATGGAGTGATTGCGATGCGTTCCCATGGACAGGAATTCGGCCACGAACACGGACATGGACACCACGGCGGGCCCGGCCATCAAGGGCGGGGCGGCTTCGAGGGGCGGCGCGGGGCTTTCGGGCCCTTCGGTCCCGGTGGTCCCGGCTTCGGCGGACCGGGCTTCGGCCCCGGCCCCTGGGGTGGACGGGGCGGCCGGGGCGGTCCGCGGGGCAGGGCACGGCGCGGCGACGTACGCGCGTCGATCCTGGCCCTGCTCAAGGACCGGCCCATGCACGGCTACGAGATGATCCAGGAGATCGCCGAGCGCAGCGGCGGGGCGTGGAAGCCCAGCCCGGGTTCGGTCTATCCCACCCTTCAGCTGCTGGAGGACGAAGGCCTGATCGCCAGCGAGACCGAGGGCGGCAAGAAGCTGTTCTCACTCACCGAGGCCGGTCGTTCCGCGGCCGGCGAGGGTCCCGACGCGCCCTGGGAAGAGGCGGGGCGCGGGGTCGACTGGGAAGCGCTGAGCGAGATCCGGCAGGCCGGTTTCGGCCTCATGGAGGCGTTCGGCCAGGTCTGGAAGACCGGTAGCAAGGAGCAGCGCGACAAGGCGGTCGCGGTCATCAACGAAGCCCGCAAGAAGCTGTATCTGATCCTCGCCGACCAGGACTGACGGCCGGCAGTGGTGCACCCCCGGCAGGGCACAGCGGCTCTCCGGCCGTACGTCCTCGCGCCCCGGCCGGCAAGTGCGGCGCCCCGTGGAACTTCTCCACGGGGCGCCGTTCGTCGTGGTCGCCGACGGGGGCGGGGAGCGGCGGTACTCGCCTCAGGCCACCAGCCCGGTCAGTTTGCGCAGTGACTCGTGCAGCGCGGCCGTCGCCGAGTCCTTGAGCCTGCCCGCCATCAGGGAGACGGCGGCGCCGGTGAACGCACCGTCGATACGGACCGTCGTCGCGTCTCCGTCGGGGATCAGCGTGTAGCGGGTGGCCACGATGACGGCCATCGGGCCCTTGCCCCGGATGGCGAGCGTGCGCGCCGGTTCCAGCTCCTCGACGGTCCACTCGACCTCGGCCGGGAAGCCCATGAGCTTCATGTTCTCCACGAACGTGCCGCCGACGGCCAGGACTTCGGGGGTGCCCTCGGGGAAGCTCGTGTGCGTGGAGTTCCACTCCCCGTACGACGAGAAGTCCGTGAGCCGCGCCCACACCTTCTCGGCGGGCGCCTCGATGCGTGCCTCCGCGCCGACTTCGGCCATGCGACCACCCCTTCGCGTCGGGCGCTGCGCCGGGCACAGCGACGGTGTCGCGGAACGTAGCCGCAGGGACCCGAACATTCAATACTGATGAACCGTCAGTACGCGCGGAGTGCTGCTTGCCGGTCCAGCGTACGAGACAGGTGTCATCGGGGGTGACGCTCATGACCGGGCCTGTCATCATGTGCCGGTGCGTACGTCTCGGAGCAGTGAGAATCACCGTGGCAGGGGTTTCGGACTGGGCCTCGCCCTCGTGTCCGCGGTCGCCTTCGGCGGATCGGGTGTCGCGGCCAAGCCGCTGATCGAAGCGGGCCTCGACCCGCTCCACGTGGTGTGGCTGAGGGTCGCGGGCGCCGCCCTGGTCATGCTGCCCCTCGCCGTACGCCATCGCGCCCTGGTCCGGCAGCGCCCCGCCCTGCTCGTGGGGTACGGGCTGCTCGCCGTGGCGGGTGTCCAGGCCTGCTACTTCGCCGCGATCTCCCGCATCCCCGTGGGCGTCGCGCTGCTCGTCGAATACCTCGCCCCCGCCCTGGTGCTCGGCTGGGTGCGCTTCGTCCAGCGGCGGCCGGTGACGCGCGCCGCGGCCCTGGGTGTCGTCCTCGCGGTCGGCGGTCTCGCGTGCGTCGTCGAGGTGTGGGCGGGACTGAGCTTCGACCTGCTCGGGCTGCTGCTCGCGCTCGGCGCCGCCTGCTGCCAGGTCGGCTACTTCGTCCTGTCCGACCAGGGGAGCGACGCGGGCACCGACGCCCCCGACCCGCTCGGCGTCATCGCGTACGGGCTGCTGGTCGGCACCGTCGTCCTGACCGCCGTGGCCCGCCCCTGGACCATGGACTGGTCGGTGCTCGACGGCAGCGCGGACATGAACGGCACGTCCGTCGCCGCCGCGCTGCTGCTCGGCTGGATCGTGCTGATCGCCACCGTCGTCGCGTACGTCACCGGAGTGGTCTCCGTGCGCACGCTGTCACCGCAGGTGGCCGGAGTGGTGGCGTGCCTGGAGGCGGTCATCGCGACGGTGCTCGCCTGGGTCCTGCTCGGCGAGCACCTCTCGCTGCCGCAGATCGTCGGCGGTGGGGTGGTGCTGGCGGGCGCCTTCATCGCGCAGTCGTCGGCGCCCGCGAAGACACCCGACGGGCCCGTCGCCGCCGGGGCGGGCAGCGAGGAAAGGGAGTTGTCCGCGCGCGGCACGGCCGCCTAGTGTGCCGATCATGCACTCGGACGCACGCGTTCTCCCGCCTCCGGCCGCCTGAGGCGGGCCCCCGGATCCACCCCCGGCGTACCGCCGGGCGGATCGGTGCTGCCCGCAGAAGAAGTCCGAGGACCACTCCGTGCGCCCGCGCCGTGTCCCGGCACGGCCGCCGTCGCACCCATGAGCCGGGTGCCGCGGCCCGTGGCGACGTGGTCCTTTCCGAGCTTCTGCGAATCCGCGGAGAGAACACGTGTCGAACACTGCCTCAGGCCTGCCCGTCGGGCGGGGCCTGCTCTATCTGATCGTCGCCGGTGCCGCCTGGGGCACCGCGGGCGCGGCCGCCTCACTGGTCTACCTGGCCAGTGACATGGGGCCGGTCGCCCTGTCCTTCTGGCGGTGCGCGGGCGGGCTCGTCCTGCTGCTCGCCGTGCGTCCGCTGCGTCCGCGTGCGACGGCCGCCGTACGCGAACCCCTCGGCCGCAAGGCGCTGCGGACCGGCGTCACCGGTCTCGGACTCGCGGTCTTCCAGACGGCCTACTTCGCCGCCGTCGACGTCACCGGACTGGCGACGGCCACCGTGGTCACCCTCGGGTCCGGGCCCGTGCTCATCGCGCTCGGCGCACGACTGACCATGGGGGAGCGGCTCGGCCGCGGGGGCCTCGCCGCCGTCGCCGGGGCACTCACCGGCCTCGCCGTCCTGGTCCTCGGCAGCGGGGAAGCCGCCGTACGGCCCCTTGGCGTCCTGCTCGCGGTCGCGTCGGCCGCAGGCTACTCCCTGATGACGCTGCTCACGCGCTGGTGGGGCCGTCATGGCGAGGTGGACGCGGCCGGTACGACGGTGGGGGCGTTCGGCGTGACGACCCTGTGCCTGCTGCCCTTCGCCCTGGCCGAGGGCCTGCTCCCGCACACCGGGCAACCCGCCCACGTCGTGGCCCTGTTGGCGTACATCGCCGCGATCCCGACGGCGCTGGCCTACGCGCTGTACTTCGCCGGCGCGGCCGTGGTCCGGTCGGCCACCGTCTCGGTGATCATGCTCCTCGAACCGGTGAGCGCCGCGGTCCTCGCGGTCGGTCTGCTGGGTGAGCACCTGACCGCGGCGACGCTGATCGGCACGCTGGTCATGCTCGGATCGGTCGCGGGGCCGGCGGTGGCCGAGGCGCGGGACGCGGGAGCGGCCACGCGCGGGGCGAGCGCGGAGGAGAGAGCGCCTGTCTGAGCCGGACCTTGGGGGCCTGCGGGACAGCGGGTGTGCGAGGCGGCGGGTGCGGCAGCTCCGGGTGCGGGCCGTTCGGCCTGTGCCCGGAGCCTGCCGGCCGAGCCTGCCGGCCGGTACCCTCCGGCCGGAGGTGCGCCCGCCCGTCCGTGCCCGACGTCTGTCGGCGGCCCGGAGAGCGCCGCGCCTGTCACCCGCGGCCGCAGCCTCCCGGGCCGGGAGGGCCATGCCCCACTGCCCGTGCCCCGGGGTCGTCCGGCCGGGGGAAAGGTCTCACCCCCGGCGCCCGTGACCCCGTACGCCGCACCGGCGGCCCCACGTCACAAGGCCGCCAGGTAGTCGGGCAGCCCGATGCCGGGAGCCAGGTCGGCGGCGGGGACCGGCGTGCCGTAGCCCTTCGCCAGGGGAAGCACTCCGGTCCAGTGGGGGAGTGACAGGTCCTCGGGCTCGTCGTTCGGGCCGCCGGTGCGCAGCTTCGCCGAGACCTCGTTCAGGTCGAGGCGGATCACGGCGGTTGCGGCCTGTTCCTTGGCGTTGGCCGGCCGGGAGTCGCGGGAACGGCCGGGCACCACGTGATCCATCAGCGCGTCGAGGGCGTCCCGCTTCTCGTCGGGGTCGGTCACCTGCTGGGCGATGCCGTGCACCATCACGGAGCGGTAGTTCATCGAGTGGTGGAAGGCGGACCGGGCCAGGACCAGACCGTCGACGTGGGTGACCGTCACGCATACCGGCAGCCCGGGGTCCGCCTGGCCGGCCATCCGCAGCGGGCGCGAGCCCGTCGAACCGTGCAGGTACAGCCGTTCGCCGACGCGCCCGTACAGGGTCGGGAGCACCACGGGGGCGCCGTCGCGGACGAAGCCCAGATGGCAGACGTAGCCCTCGTCGAGTATCGAGTGCACCAACTCCCGGTCGTAGGCCGCGCGCTCCCGGGAGCGGGTCGGGACGGTGCGGTCGGTCGGGGTGTAGGCAGCGGACTGCGCCGTCCCTGGCTGGGTGCTCGTCTCCGACATTTGCGGCCTCCATTGCACTAGTGCATAATCTCTTTTGTGCTAGGAGAGTATCGGATCGAAGGGCGCCGCGCAGCCGAGATCGCCGCGAGCGTGGAGCGCGGGGTGGGTGCCGGTGATCTGGAGCCGGGGCAACTGCTGCCGCCGATGCGGGAGTTGGCGGCCGGTCTCGGCGTCAATCCCAACACCGTCGCGGCCGCCTACCGCACGCTGCGCGAGCGTGGGGTCATCGAGACCGCGGGGCGCCGCGGCAGCCGCGTGCGCGCCAGGCCCGCCACCACCGGACGGGAGCGGGTCGGTGTCCGGGTGCCGCCCGGTGTGCGCAACGTGGCCGACGGCAATCCCGATCCCGCTCTGCTGCCCGGCCTCGCCGAGGCGTTCGCGGCGGCCACCGCCCGGGCGGACCGCGAGCCGGTCATGTACGGCGAGGGCGCCGTGGACCCCGAACTGGCGCGGCTGGCCCGCGCCGAACTGGACGCGGACGGCGTGCCGGACGGGCCCGTCGTCGTCACCTCCGGTTCGCTCGACGCCGTCGAACGGGTCCTGGCCGCCCACCTGAAACCCGGAGACGCCGTCGCCGTCGAGGATCCGGGCTGGGGCAGCCTCCTGGACCTGGTGCCCGCGCTCGGGCTGCACACCGTTCCGGTACGCGTCGACGACGAGGGTCCGGTCCCCGACGACGTGCGGCGCGCGCTGGAGGGCGGCGCGCGGGCTCTGATCGTCACCGGCCGGGCGCAGAACCCGACCGGGGCCTCGGTGACCGCCACCCGCGCGCGTGCCCTGCGCTCGGTGCTTCGCGCGCATCCCCGGACGCTGCTCGTCGAGGACGACCACGGCCATCGGATCGTCGGCCTGCCACTGCACCCGCTCGCAGGCGTGACGCACCACTGGGCCCTCGTCCGCTCCGTGGCCAAGGCCTACGGTCCCGATCTCCGGCTCGCCGTCCTGACCGGGGACGAGGTCACGGCCGACCGGGTGCACGGACGGCTGCGGCTGGGGCCCGGCTGGGTGAGTCTGCTGCTGCAGCGGGCCGTGGTGCACCTCTGGACCGACGGCGCGGTGGACGCCGCGGCCGTCGCGGCGGCCTACGGGCGGCGCCGGGACGCGCTGATCCGGGCGCTGGCGGAGCGCGGTGTCGCGGCGCACGGACGCAGCGGGATGAACGTGTGGGTGCCCGTCCCGGACGAGACGGGGGCGGTCGCGCGGCTGCTGCACGCGGGCTGGGCGGTCGCGCCCGGCGCCCGCTTCCGGATGAGCGCGCCGCCCGGCATCAGGATCACGGTCTCCCCGCTCGGCCCCGAGGACATCGGGCCGGTGGCGGACGCCGTCGCCTCCGCCGTCGGTCCCGCGCCGGAGCGCCGGTACGTGTGATGTCCCCGCAGGTCACGTCTGTGCCGTCGCCCGGCGGGGCGGCGCAGGCGAGCGGTCACCTCCGCGTCGCGGCCGGGCCTGCGTGAGCGCGGCGCCGGCGAGGACGATCACCGCGCCGACCGGTGTCGACCAGGCCAGCGACTCGCCCAGGACGGCGACACCCGCGGCGGTGGCGATGACCGGGATGAAGTACGTGACCATCTGGGCCGTCGTCGGGCCGACCTCGGCGACCAGGCCGTACTGGATGAGCACGGCGAACCCTGTGCCGAGCGCGCCCAGCGCGGCGATCGCGAGCAGCGGGACCAGCGGGAAGCGGGTGGGGAGCGTGGTGAACAGCGGCGTGACGAACGCCAGTTGGACAGTGGCGAGGAGCAGCTGCGCGCCGGTCATCGACAGGTGCGAGGCGCCCGTACCGGCCAGGGTGCGGCGGAGGTAGATCCAGCCGACGGGATAGCTGAGCGAGGCGGCCAGCGCCATCGCGGTGCCCCTGGCGTCCAGCCCGCTGAAGCCCTGCCAGGCACCGAGCACCGTCAGTACGCCCAGGAAGCCGACACCGAGCCCGGCCACCCGGACCCGGGTCGGCCGGTCCTCCGAGAGGGCCACCATGGACAGGGCCATGCCCCACAGCGGCGAGGTCGCGTTGCAGATGCCCGCCAGCGTGGACGGGATCGTCAGCTCCGCGTAGGCGAAGAGCGAGAACGGCAGCGCGTTCAGCAGGAAGGCGGCGACCGTGAGATGGCCCCACGTGCGGGCGCCACGCGGCAGCCGCTCCCGCTTCACCGCCATCGCCGCCGCGAGCACCGCGGTCCCGAACAGCAGCCTTCCGAAGGTGACCTGGAAGGGCGCATACCCCTCGGTGCCGACCTTGATGAGAAGGAAGCTGAAGCCCCAGACGAGGGAGAGGGCCCCGAAGCGGAGCCGCCAGTCGAGGGCCGCGCGGCGGGGCGGGGCGGACACGGGGGCGGGGGTTCGACGGGTGGTGACGCTGCTCATGGACGTAACGATGAGGCAGCCGATCTCGTAGCACAAGCGAGACTTTGCGAGCAATATCTCGTAGCATCGCTTACATGTTGAATCTGGAGCGCCTGCGTACCCTCGACGCGCTGGCCCGGCACGGTTCGGTCAGCGCCGCAGCCGAGGGACTGCACGTGACGACCTCGGCGGTCTCCCAGCAGATGTCCAAGCTGGAGCGGGAGGTGGGACAGCGGCTGCTCGCCAAGAACGGGCGGGGGGTGCGTCTCACCGACGCGGGACGGCTGCTCGCCGACCATGCCGCGCGCATCCTCTCCCAGGTCGAGCTCGCCCAGGCCGACCTGGAGGCACAGCGCGGCCAGGTGGCGGGCGAGCTGCGGCTGTCCGCCTTCCCGACCGCCGCGCGCGGGCTGTTCCCGGCCGCGCTGGCCGCCCTGCGGCGCGACCACCCCGGGCTGCGCGTGCGTTCGTGCGAACTGGAACCGGAGGCCGGAGTCGCCGAAGTGGTGCGGGGAGATCTCGATCTCGCCGTGGTGCTCGACTGGTACAACAAGCCGATGCCGCTGCCCGACGGCCTGGTCAAGGCGGCCGTCCTCGACGACCCCGCAGATGTGGCGATCCCGGCCGGGCACCGGTTCGCCGACCGCGCCGAGGTGGACCTCTGCGAGTTCGCCGAGGACGAGTGGATCACCTGGGGCCAGGGCGAGTTCTGCCACGAGTGGCTGATGTTCACCCTGCGCTCCAAAGGCGTCGAGCCGCGCATCGGCCATCGCGCCGCGGAGACGCACACCCAGCTCGGCCTGGTCGCCGCGGGCCTCGGTGTCTGCATCGCCCCCCTGCTCGGCCGGCACCCCGTGCCCCGTGGGGTCGTCATGGTTCCGGTGAAGCAGCGGGTGCGGCGGCACGTGTACGTCGTGTGGCGGGCGGACGCCGACCGGCGCCCCTCGATCCGGGCCGCGGTGGAGGCGCTCCGCGAGGCGGGCCGCGCCGTCGCCTCCTGACCGACGGCGCCCGGACGGCGGCGGATCCGGCTACAGGGACGCCAGTTTGCGGAAGTCCCAGGACGCGACCGCGTCGGGAGTCAGCCGCATCCAGGCGTGGCGGCCGTCGTGCGGCAGTTCGTCGACGCCGAAGTTCTTCCGCGCGAACAGCCGCTCCACGCCCGCCAGTTCGGAGCACGGCTCGCCCGTGCGCGGCACCTCGCCGACGAACTCGACGGTGCCGGACAGTTCGGCGCCGCGCAGTTCGCCGTACTCCTCACCGGTGTCGACGACGACGGCGACGCGCGGATCACGGCGCAGATCGGCCCACCGCTTGCTGCGGGTGATCGAGTACAGCCAGAGCGAGGTGCCGTCCCAGGCGAACCAGAGAGTGCTCACGTGCGGAGCGCCGTCCGCCGAGACCGTGGCGACACGGCAGGTGCGCTGACCGGTCAGAAACTCGTCCAGCTCGTCCGGCGTCATCATGATCTTCCGGCCCCGGCGCTGAGTGACGGCCATGCGGTCCCCTTCTTCCCGGACGTGCCCGCCACACCAGGCGGCTGACGGTGCGTCAGCACAGCATGAGGCGTCTTCCGTCCGCACGCAATGGTCGTTAGTCTCGCCCGCTCCGGCCGTCCGTGACCAGGGGGAGCCATGCCGTCGTACGAACAGCTCCGCGAACTCCTCGATCCCGCGTCCACCGTGCTGCTCACCGTCGAGTGCCAGCAAGGCGTCGTCGGCCCGGACAGCGCGCTGCCCGAACTCGCCACGGTGGCCCGCTCGTCGGGAGCGCTCATGAACGTCGCCCGGCTGGTCGCCGCCGCGCACGAGGGCGGCATCCAGGTGATCCACGCGATCGCCGAACGGCGGCCCGACGGACGGGGGGCGGGCCGCAACGCCCGGATCTTCCGGGCGGCCGAACGGCTGCCGGTGCAGCAGCTCGCGGGCACCACGGCCGTGCGCGTCGCACCGCCCGTGGAGGTGGCCGAGGAGGACATCGTCGTACGGCGGCTGCACGGACTGTCGCCGCTCTCGGGCACCGACGTCGACCCGCTGCTGCGCAACCTGGGCTGCCGCATCCTGGTCGTCACCGGTGTCTCCGCCAACGTGGCCGTACCCAACGCGGTGTTCGACGCGGTGAACCGGGGTTACACGGCCGTCGTGCCCGCGGACGCCATCGCGGGGGTACCCGCCGACTACACCCCCCTGATGATCCGGCACACGCTCGCCCTGGTCGCCACCCTCACCACCACCGACGACGTGCTGGCCTGCTTCCGGCGGATTCGCCGCGTGCCGCGGGCCTGAACGCGCGGCCGGCCCCCCGACCGGCCGCGCGCCGGTCAGGCGAGCTTGATCGCGTCGCCGTCCACGGAGATCTCGGCGGCGGCCAGCGGCTCGGTCGCCGGGCCCTTCTTGACGCTGCCGTCGGACGCGGAGAACTGGCTCCCGTGACACGGGCAGTTGATGATGCCGTCCGAGATGCCCTTCACGGCGCAACCGCGATGGGTGCACTTGGCGGAGAACGCCTTGAACGTGCCCGCCGTCGGCTGGGTCACCACCACACCCTGGTCCGCGAAGACCTTGCCGCCGCCCTCCGGGATGTCGGCGGTCTTGGCCAGCACGGTCCCGGCGGCCGCACCGTCACCGCCGCCGTCCTTGCCGCCGGGCTGCGCCTGGGAGGAGTCGGACTCCTTGTCCTGCGATCCGCACGCGGTCAGCGCGACGGCGATCCCGGCCGCCCCGACCGCCGAGACGACGGTACGGCGGGCCGGCCCCGGGACGGGCGCGGTCTCAAGCGATTCGCTGGTCATGCTGACGTTCCCTTCAACGAACACGGCTTCGGTCCACCCAGGGGTACGTTCCGCCCCGGCACCCCGTTCAGACCGGCGGACGCCCGCCCGCCGGGACACCCCGGCGGGGCGCCCACCCGGCGCCCCCGGCCGTCCGGAACACCCCAGTAGCCTGGGGCGATGCTCAAGGAAGTGATCGCGACCCGCTACATCACGCCCCTGCGTGAGGGCGGCTCGCTGCCGGGACTGGTCGAGGCCGACGACCTCGGCACGTACGTCATGAAGTTCACCGGTGCCGGGCAGGGCCGCAAGACGCTCGTCGCGGAGGTCGTCTGCGGCGGACTGGCCCGCCGGCTCGGCCTGCGGGTCCCCGGACTCGTCACGATCGACCTCGACCCCGTGCTGGGCCTCGGCGAACCGGACCAGGAGGTGCAGGAACTCCTCAAGTCCAGCGGCGGCCCCAACCTCGGCATGGACTACCTGTCCCGCGCCCTCGGTTTCGACCCCCTCGCCTTCGAGGTGAGCCCCGAGGAGGCCGGCCGGATCGTCTGGTTCGACGCGCTGGTCAACAACGTCGACCGCAGCTGGCGCAACCCCAACCTGCTGGTGAGGCAGGGACAGCTGTGGCTCATCGACCACGGCGCCACCATGATCTGGCACCACAACTGGCCCGGCGCGCGGGCCTCGGCGGCGAAACCGTACGACGCCTCCGACCACGCCCTCGCCCCGTTCGCCCCCGACATCGCCTCCGCCGCGGCCCGGCTCGCTCCTCTCGTCACCGAGGAACTGCTGGCCGAGGTGACCGCCGAGATCCCCGGGGCGTGGCTGGCCGGCGAGCCCGGCTTCGACTCGGCCGACGCCCTGCGCCGCGCCTACGCGGAGCCGCTCCTGACCCGCGCCGCCGACATCCACGAGCGCATCGAGGGGGCCGAGTGAACGGGCGGGACGTCTTCGAGTACGCGCTGCTGCGGGTGGTGCCGCGGGTCGAGCGCGGCGAGTGCTTCAACGCCGGCGTGCTGGTGTACTGCCGTGCGCAATCCTTCGTCACCGCCCGCACCCATCTGGACGAGGCCAAGCTGCGGGCGCTCGACCCGGCGGCGGACGTTGCCGGTGTGCGGGCCGCGCTGCGTGCCGTCGAGGGAGTCTGCGCCGGAGGAAGAGCCGCAGGCCAGGCGGCCCACGACGACGCCGGGCGGCGCTTTCGGTGGCTGATCGCGCCGCGCTCCACCGTCGTCCAGCCGGGGCCGGTGCACACCGGCCTCACGGCGGATCCCGGCGCCGAGGCGGAGCGGTTGCTCGGGCTGCTGGTGAGGTAATGGATCACATGCGGGCGGTGTGCCGTTGACACCGCGTGCCAGGGCTTCTAGCGTCACGTCTGCTGAGGGTACTAAGCGGTCGCTCACCGGACGGGCGTACCGTGAGAGCCGCAGGCCTCTCAGGACTCCCGCGGCCCCCGCAAGGGCGCCGAGGGTGCCGAGACAGGCATGACGACAGGCTTTTCCAAGGGCGAGGAGAACCAGCAATGTCCACCACTGAGCAGCGCGTCGCCGTGGTCACCGGTGCAGCGCGCGGCATCGGGGCCGCGACCGCCGTACGACTGGCGGCCGAGGGCCGTGCCGTCGCCGTGATCGACCTCGACGAAGCCGCGTGCAAGGACACCGTGGAGAAGATCACCGCCGCCGGTGGCACAGCCATCGCCGTCGGCTGCGACGTCTCCGACGAGGCCCAGGTCGAGGCCGCCGTCGCGCGGATCGCCGCGGAGCTCGGAGCCCCGACGATCCTGGTGAACAACGCGGGCGTGCTCCGCGACAACCTGCTGTTCAAGATGGACGTGTCCGACTGGGACACCGTCATGAACGTGCACCTGCGGGGCGCCTTCCTGATGTCCAAGGCCTGCCAGAAGCACATGGTGGACGCCAAGTTCGGCCGGATCGTCAACCTGTCGTCGTCCTCCGCCCTCGGCAACCGCGGGCAGGTCAACTACTCCGCCGCCAAGGCCGGTCTGCAGGGCTTCACCAAGACCCTCGCCAAGGAGCTCGGCAAGTTCGGCGTCACCGCCAACGCCGTCGCCCCCGGCTTCATCGTCACCGAGATGACCGCGCAGACCGCCGCGCGGGTGGGCATGGACTTCGAGGAGTTCCAGGCCGCCGCCGCCACCCAGATCCCGGTGCAGCGCGTCGGCCGCCCGGACGACATCGCCAACGCGATCGCCTTCTTCACCGGCGAGGAGGCCGGCTTCGTCTCCGGCCAGGTCATGTACGTCGCCGGCGGACCCCTCAACTGAAGCCGGGAGACACGGACATGACCACACCTCCCGAACTCTCCGGCAAGGTCGCGCTCATCACCGGCGGAAGCCGCGGCATCGGCTACGGCGTCGCCGAGGCCCTGATCGCCCGCGGTGACCGCGTGTGCATCACGGGCCGCAACGAGGACTCCCTGAAGGAAGCCGTCGAGGCGCTCGGCTCGGACCGCGCCATCGGCGTCGCGGGCAAGGCGCACGACGAGGCCCACCAGGCTGTCGCCGTCGAGCGCACCATGGAGGCCTTCGGCCGCGTCGACTACCTGGTCAACAACGCGGGTACGAACCCGGTGTTCGGGCCGATCGCGGAGCTGGACCTCAACGTGGCGCGCAAGGTCTTCGAGACCAACGTCGTCTCGGCCCTCGGCTTCGCCCAGCAGACCTGGAAGGCCTGGCAGAGCCAGAACGGCGGTGCGATCGTCAACATCGCCTCCGTCGCGGGCCTCGCCCCCTCGCCGTTCATCGGCGCGTACGGCATCAGCAAGGCCGCCATGATCAACCTGACCGTGCAGCTGGCGCACGAGTTCGCGCCCAAGGTGCGGGTCAACGCCATCGCCCCGGCCGTCGTGAAGACCAAGTTCGCCCAGGCCCTGTACGAGGGCCGGGAGGCGGAGGCGGCCGCCGCCTACCCGCTCGCACGGCTCGGTGTCCCGTCCGACATCGGCGGCGCCGCCGCCTTCCTCACCTCGTCGCAGTCGGACTGGGTCACCGGTCAGACGCTCGTCGTCGACGGCGGGATCTTCCTGAACGCCGGAGTCGCCTGACGGTCGTGCCGACGCGGGCGCGCCTTGACAGAAGGGGCGCCCGCGTCGACGTCCGCGCCCGCACGGAGGCATGACAACGTAGTCACATACGCGCTGATCAAGTGCCCCGCCGGAACGCGGTTCCACCGGCGGGGCACTGCGGTATCGTCTGCCGACCCTTGGTACGGCAGATCGAGGAGCGTGCGCGTGTTCAATCGGAACCGATGTCTGCGTCAGCTGGCGGCGGTCACGTCCATATCCCTGGTGACCGGGTGCGGAGTCCTGTCCACGGACTCCTCCAGCGACAAGGGGCCGATCGTCGTGGGTACCACCAGTGCGCCCAGCACGCTGGATCCTGCCGCCTCCTGGGACGGTTCCTGGGAACTGTTCCGCAACATCTACCAGACCCTCCTGAGCTACCCCTCCGGGGCGAGCGCACCGGAGCCCGACGCCGCCGAGAGCTGCCGGTTCACCGACGACTCCAACCGCGTGTACCGGTGCGTGCTGCGCAAGAACATGAAGTTCTCCGACGGTGACAAGCTCGACGCGCGCGCGGTCAAGCACTCGATCGACCGGATCCGGAAGATCAACGTGGCCGGCGGCCCGGCCGGCCTGCTGGGCAGCCTGGACCGCGTCCAGGCGCTGAGCGACCGCGAGATCGTCTTCCACCTCAACAAGCCGGACGCCACCTTCCCGTTCGTCCTGGCCACGCCCGCCATGTCGATCGTCGACCCCGACGACTACCCCGCGGACTCGCTGCGCAAGGACGGCAAGGTCTTCGGGTCCGGGCCGTACAGCCTCCAGTCCTACGAGGAGGGCAAGGAGGCCGAGCTCGTCAGGAACGACCACTACGACGGCTTCGCCGAGCGCAAGAACGACGCGGTCACCATCCGCTACTTCCAGGACTCGGGCCATATGCTCCAGGCGCTCAGGGACAAGGAGATCGACGTCACCTTCCGCGGTCTCGCCTCCAAGGACATCGTGGCGCTCCAGCGGCAGCGGGCCAAGGAGGAGGGTCTCCAGCTGGTGGAGGGCTCGGGCACCGAGATCAGCTACCTGGTGTTCAATCCGAAGGACCCCTGGGCCAAGAAGCCCGAGGTCCGCAGGGCGATCGCCCAGATCGTCGACCGGCCGGCGATCGCGCACAAGGTCTACAAGGACACCGTCGACCCGCTGTACTCCATGGTCCCCAAGGGCCTGGTCGGACACACCACGGCCTTCTTCGACGACTTCGGTGAGCCCAGTACGTCCAAGGCCCGCAAGATCCTCTCCGAGGCCGGCATCACCGAGCGGGTCCCGCTCACCCTCTGGTACACGACCGACCGCTACGGCTCCGAGACGGCACCGGAGTTCGAGGAGCTGAAGAACCAGCTCAACGCCTCCGGCCTGTTCGACGTGAAGGTCAAGGGCCGCCCCTGGAAGACGTACGAGGCGGGCTACCGCAAGGGCGAGTACCCGGTGTTCGGGCGCGGCTGGTTCCCGGACTTCCCGGACGCCGAGAACTTCATCGCGCCCTTCGTGGGCGAGCAGAACGCCCTCGGCACGCCGTACGAGTCGCCCGAGATCACCGGGGTGCTGCTGCCCGAGTCCCGCCGCGAGAGCGACCGCGGGGCCGTGACCGAGGAGTTCCAGGAGGCGCAGCAGATCCTGGTGGACGACGCGCGCCTGCTGCCGCTGTGGCAGGGCAAGCAGTACGTGGCCGCGAGCGAGGAGATCGCGGGCGGGGAGCGGGCGCTGGACCCCTCCACGATCATGACGATGTGGGAGCTGCACCGCAAGACGAGCTGGTGACCGCGGCGCCGCGGGGGGCCGTGTGACCGGGAGCGGGGCCGATTGTCAGTGGTCGCCTGTAGGTTCTGAGGCCTGGAAGTGACCGCACATCGGAGGAAGTTGACGTGACCGACATTGCCATGCTGCCCGAGTCCTGGCGCGACGTCCTGGGCGAGCAGCTGCAGCAGCCCTACTTCAAGGAACTCACCGAGTTCGTTGAGGAGGAGCGCGCCAAGGGTCCCGTCTATCCTCCGCGCGAGGAGGTCTTCGCCGCGCTCGACGCGACGCCTTACGAGCGGGTGAAGGTGCTGGTCCTGGGCCAGGATCCCTACCACGGCGAGGGCCAGGGGCACGGACTGTGCTTCTCCGTCCGTCCCGGGGTGCGGACTCCGCCCTCGCTGCGCAACATCTACAAGGAGATGAAGGAGGAGCTCGGCACCCCGATCCCGGACAACGGCTATCTGATGCCGTGGGCCGAGCAGGGCGTGCTGCTGCTCAACGCGGTGCTCACCGTGCGCGCCGGGGAGGCCAACTCGCACAAGGGCAAGGGCTGGGAGAAGTTCACGGACGCCGTGATCCGTGCGGTGGCCGACCGTCCCGACCCGGCCGTCTTCGTGCTCTGGGGCAACTACGCGCAGAAGAAGCTCCCCCTGATCGACGAGGGGCGGCACATCGTCGTGAAGGGCGCCCACCCCTCGCCGCTGTCCGCGAAGAAGTTCTTCGGCTCCCGCCCCTTCACGCAGATCAACGAGGCGGTCGCCGCGCAGGGGCACGAGCCGATCGACTGGCGGATCCCGGACCTCGGCTGACGGGGGAGGGGGCCGGAGGTGCCCGCGGCGGAGCCCGCCCGGGCGTCACCGGCCTGGCGCAGCGCTGCCCGGAGCCGCCTGACCGTGATTGCCGGTGCCTGCGGTTAGCGTCGTGGAAGAGGGGCGACGAGCTTGGAGGACGCGGTGGCGGAGCAGCAGGAGCAGGCGGCACCGGACGCGATGATGACCCGGATCGGACAGGCCGTCATGCTCCACCACGGCGGTGACCGCGAAGAGGCCCGGGGCCGTCTCCTGGACCTGTGGGCGGAGATCGGCGAGGACGGCGACCCGCTGCACCGCTGCACGCTGGCGCACTACATGGCCGACACGCAGGACGACCCCTCGGACGAACTGGCCTGGGATCTGCGCGCACTGTCCGCGGCCGAGGAGCTCACCGACGGCCGGATCGCCGAGCACCACCGGTCGCTCGAGGTGCGGGCGTTCTATCCCTCGCTGCATCTGAACCTGGCCGCCGACTACGTGAAGCTCGGCCGCTCCGGTGCCGCCCGCAGTCATCTGCGCCGGGCCCGGAGCGCGGTCGGGGCCCTCGGCGACGACCCCTACGGGGACGGGGTGCGGGCGGCGATCGGCCGCCTCGAGCTGAAGCTGGGTGAGGAAGGCGGGCCGCAGGAGAACCGGGACTCCGCGCCGGGCCCTGGTCCCTCCTGGGGCGCCGGGCCTGCGCGGGGGCCCGGGCACGGCTCCGGAACCGCTCCGGGGTCCCCGCCCGGTGGCGGCCCGACGGGTGAGACCCCGAGGCCACCGCGCCAGGGGCGGCCGTAGCCGGGGGCGCTTGAGCGGTTCCCGGGGGGAGACAGGGGCGGCCGCTGGGAGGTCGGGCGGCCCCTTCTGTGGTCGTTTCCCGGGTGAACGGCCCGGACCGGGCAGGGCGGCGCCGATCCCGGCGCGGCCCTGCTCCGCGTACGGCCGAGGGGCCTTCGTGCCGTCGGGGTGGCGGTTGCCGCCACCCCTCGGCGTCAACGCCCGTACGTGCCTTTGCAGATGACCGCTTGCGGGCTGTCCGGTGCCCAGCCTCCGTACTTCCTGCCGAGCGCGCAGATGTCCGCCTTCTTCGCGTGTCCCCGGGATCCGGGCGGGACGGGGGCCGGGGCGTCGGGCCGGTGCCGTTCCGGCGGCGCGTTCTCGTGCCGCGGACGGGGAGGGTCCGGAGGTGGCGCCGCCGGGGCCGCCGTCCGGTGCGGCGCCGCCGGGACCGGCGAGGGGTGCCGGGACGGGCCGACGCGTTCCAGGGCCTCCCGGGCCGGGGCCTGTACGACACGCGGCGCGGTGCTGCCGTCGGGGCGGGCCGCCGACGGCGGGGACGGCGCGGGTGGCGGGCCCGGAACGGGCGGTCGCTGAACCGTCATACAACCCGAGAGGGCCGAGACAGCCACGGTGACCAGGAGCGTTGCGGTGGTCGTCGTTCGATGCACCCACGCAACTCTGGTCGGTCCTGGCCTCTTTGGGGAGCGGACAGGCGGAGGATGCCCCGCACGGGTGAGCCATCGGGCCGGTTCCCTGGCCGCCCGGCCATCCGGCCATCGGGGCGACGCCTCGGCCTGTCCGGCCGGCTCTCGCGGGGCGGCCGGGCTCCAGTCGCCAGTCGTCCCTGGGCCGGTGCGACCGGGTGACGGCCTCCGGGGCCTGCGTGCACGCGGCCCGGCGTCGTCAGCCGCCCAGCATTCCGTGCAGCAACTCGCGCAGGCTGTCCCGCAGTTCGTCGGCGGTCGGCGCAAAGGCGTGGAACGCGCCCGCCACGCACGAGAACATCAGCCCGTCGCACCATGCCGCCAGCGACAGCACGTGCCGCGCCGGTGCCGGTGAACCGGCCGCGGTGACCAGCGCGGCCAGCGGATCGCGGAAGCGCTGTCCGGCCGCGTCGAAGAACGTCCGCAGCTCGGGGCGCCGGGTGGCCTCCAGGGCCAGTTCGTAGCGGGCGATCAGCAGCTCGTGGTGACGGGTCAGGTACCGGTGCAGCGCGAGGGCCAGTCCGTCGGCGAGCGCGTCGAGACCGCCGCGGGGGTCGGGCAGATCCTCGGGCAGGAGGACCTGCGCCTCGCGTTCCGCCAGCCGGCGGACGGCGGCTTCCAGGAGCGCCAGCCGGGTGCGCGCCTGGTTCGACGTCGACCCCTGCGGGAGCCCCGCCGCCTCGTCGACGGCCCGGTGGGTGAGGCCCCGCATGCCGCGCTCGGCGAGGAGGGCGAGCGCGGTGTCGGCGATGAGTTCGGTGCGGGAGGCGCCGGTGCTGCGTACGGGCATGAGAACAACCTACCCGCGTCACTACATCTGTAGTAACGTCGAGCCCACGGGTACTACAGATGTAGTGAAACGGGAGACCGGCGGCCGGGCTCCGCGTCCCGTGGAGAAGGGCGAGGTGGAGTCATGGCACGGTCGTCGCACGCCGTCGTGGTCGGGGGCGGCATCGGAGGCCTCACCGCGGCGGTGGCCCTGCACCGGCGCGGCTGGCGGGTCACCGTGCTGGAGCGGGCCTCCTCCCTGGCGCCCCTCGGTGCCGGAATCTCCCTCGCGCCGAACGCCCTGCGCGCCCTCGACGTCATCGGGCTCGGCGACGAGATCCGCGATCTCGCCGCCTGGCAGGGTGACGGAGGTCTGCGCAACCCCGGTGGACGCTGGATCTCGCGGGTCGACGCCACCGCCCTGGCCGAGCGCTTCGGCGGCCCCCTCGTGGTGCTGCACCGGGCCAGTCTCATCACCAGCCTCGCCGCACGCCTCCCCGGCGGATGCATCCGGACGGGGGCCCGCGCGACCCTCGCCGACCCCGGCGGCACCGGCCGTCCGGCCCGCGTCCGCACACCGGACGGCGAGCTGGAGGCCGACCTGGTGGTGGCCGCCGACGGCATCAACTCCGCCGTACGCGGGGCGCTCTTCCCGCAGCATCCCGGGCCCGTCTACTCCGGGTTCACCACCTGGCGCGTCGTCATCCCGGTACCGGGCCTGCGCTTCGCCTCGCACGAGACCTGGGGACCGGGGCGCCTCTGGGGCACGCATCCGCTCAAGGACGGCAGGATCTACGCGTACGCCGCCGCCGTGACCCCGGCGGGACAGCGCGCCCGTGACGACGAGAAGGCGGAACTGCGGCGCCGGTTCGGCGACTGGCACGACCCCGTCCCCGCCGTCATCGACGCGGCTGGTCCCGCCGACGTCCTGCGGCACGACGTCCATCACATCGCCGACCCCCTGCCCGCCTTCCACCTCGGCCGGACCGCGCTGCTCGGCGACGCCGCGCACGCCATGCCGCCGACCCTCGGCCAGGGCGGCAACCAGGCCGTCGAGGACGCCGTCGTGCTCGCCCACCACGCCGGTCCGCCCGGAGCCGGCCGGGAGCTGTCCGGCCTCGCCGCGTACACCGCGGACCGCAGGCCCCGTACCACCGCCATCGCCCGCCAGGCCGTCCGGATCGCCCGGCTGAACATGATGCGCAGCCGCGCCGGTGCCGCCGTGCGCGACACCGCGATCACCGTCCTCTCCCAGGTGGGACCGGGACTGTTCCTGCGCGGCTTCGACGGCATCGCCGACTGGCGGCCGCCCGGGCGGCCGTATGCTTCCGGCGAGGTACGGAGCCCCGAGCGGACTCCCTGACATCGCCCGCACTCGTCGAGGAGACTCCCGTGAAGGTCGGCTGCATCGGACTCGGTGACATCGCACGCAAGGCGTATCTGCCGGTGCTGTCCACCCAACCCGGGATCGAGCTGCACCTGCAGACGCGCACGCCCGCGACGCTCGCCGAGATCGGGGACAGCCTCCGTCTCCCGGCCGCGCAGCGGCACACCGACCTGTCGGAACTCCTCGCCCAGGACCTGGACGCGGCCTTCGTGCACGCGGCCACCGTCGCCCATCCCGAGATCGTGACGAGGCTCCTGGAAGCGGGCGTACCGACGTACGTCGACAAGCCGCTCGCCTACGAACTCGCCGAGTCCGAGCGCCTGGTGCGGCTCGCCGAGGAACGCGACGTGAGTCTCGCCGTGGGCTTCAACCGGCGCCACGCACCCGGCTACGCGCAGTGCCTCGAGCACCCGCGGGAGCTGATCCTGCTCCAGAAGAACCGGGTGGGACTGGCCGAGGCGCCGCGCACGATGATCCTCGACGACTTCATCCACGTCGTGGACACGCTGCGGTTCCTGGTGCCGGGCCCGGTCGACGACGTCACCGTACGGTCCCGGTCCGAGGCCGGCCTGCTCCACCACGTCGTGCTCCAGCTCGCCGGGGACGGCTTCACGGCGCTCGGCGTCATGAACCGGCTGAGCGGATCCACCGAGGAGATCCTGGAGATCTCGGGCCAGGACACCAAGCGGCAGGTGGTCAATCTCGCCGAGGTCATCGACCACAAGGGGCAGCCGACGGTGCGGCGGCGCGGGGACTGGGTGCCGGTGGCCCGGCAGCGCGGCATCGAGCAGGTGGTACTCACCTTCCTCGACGCCGTACGGGCGGGAAAGGTGCTCAGTGCCCGGGACGCGCTGGCGACCCATGAACTGTGCGAGCGGGTCGTACGCGCGGTCGAGGAGCCGTCCGCCTGAGCCGCGGCGACCTCAGGCACTCGGTCACGCCGAGCGCGGCCAGCACCAGCAGGGCCGCGTGCACCGGCCAGTCGCCGAGACGGACGTACGGCGTGACGCCACGGGCCAGCGGCACCTCGTAGACCGCCGAACCGCTGGTGCCGGCGCCGAGCCGGGAACCGACCCGCTCGCCGCTCGGCCCGTAGACGGCGGAGACACCGGTGAGTGTGGCGTGCAGCATGGGGCGGCCGGTCTCGGCGGCCCGCAGCGCCGCCAGCGAGGCATGCTGTGCGGGCGCCCAGCTGTGCTGGAACGACGACGTCGACGACTGCGCGACCAGCACCTCGGCGCCGTCCTCGGTGAGACGGCGGCTCATGTCGGGGAACGCCGACTCGAAGCAGACCATGGGGCCCACGCGCAGCCCGTGCCCGACGTTCATCACCACCTGCTCGCTGCCGTTGCGGCGGTCCTCGCCCGCCGCCTTGCCGACGGAGGTGGCCCAGCCGAGCAGCGAGCGCGCCGGTATGTACTCACCGAAGGGCACGAGCCGCATCTTGTCGTACCGGTCGCCCGTCGGGCCCTCGGGACCGACGAGGACGGAACTCTTGTATATGCCGGGGCGGTCGGAGCGCCGGGCGTCCACGTTCACCAGGATGTCGGCGCCGGTGAGCCGGGACAGGGCGGTGAGCCGGCCGGCCAGGTCGGGGCGGTCGGCCAGGTCGAAGCCGACGCTGCTCTCGCCCCAGACGATCAGATCCGGCTTCCGGCCGGCGAGCTGCCGGGTGAGTGCCTCCTCGCGGGCGAAACGCTTCTCGCCGCTGTCGGCACCGTCGACGACTCCGGGCTGGACCACGGCGATCCGGACGCCGCCGTCCGCGTCGGGACGCGGCGACCACACCCAGGCGGCGGACGCCGCGGCCGCCGTGGCCAGCAGTCCGGCCAGGGCGGGGATCCGCGACTCGCGCACCGAGACGAGCGCGGCCAGGGCGACGTTGAGCGCCACCACCAGGAAACTCAGCAGCCAGACGCCGCCCACCGAGGCGAGCCGCAGCGCGGGCTCCACCTGCCACTGGCTCGAACCGAGCAGCCCCCACGGGCCGCCCAACCCCTGCCAGGACCGGACCAGTTCGACCATCAGCCACCCCGACGGCAGCACGACGAGCGCACCCGCCAGCCGGCCGGGCGCGGGCGCCCCGGCCAGGAACCGGCGCACCAGCCAGCCCCACGGCGCCCACAACGCACCGAGCAACGCCGCTATGACGACCGTGAACACATGCAGGCTCGGCAGCAGCCAGTGGTGCACGGCCAGCATGAAACCGAGCCCGCCGAGCCAGCCGTCGTACGCCGCCCGCCTGCCGGTGGGTGCCGTGCGGATCAGCAGGATCCACGGCACCAGGGCGACGTAGGCGAACCACCACAGGGAGGGCGCCGGGAACGCGAACATGGGCAGCGCGCCGGCCAGGAGAGCCGCGGCGCCGCGCCACCGGCGGGAGGTGAGCCGGTCACCGGTCATGCTCATACGGTCTCCCTCTCCCCGTTGCGTGCCTCCCCAGTCTGCCCAGCGGAATGGATCTCAGACAGCTCGGGTGCCGACGGCTCGGCGCCCGGGTGTTCGCGCAGGTGAGTGTCTCGGCTGGGCGACCGCACCGGTAAGGGGCCCCGTTGTCGGGGCGGCCGCTCAACTGCCGTCGGCGGGCCGGTCCTTCGGCTCGGCGGGCCGTCCGGCGGGGGCGCCTGGTGGTTCGGCCCGGCCGGCGTGCCGCTGCGGCTGCTCGGAGGACGGGGCCGCGAGGGTGCGCCACTTCTCGTGGACGACCACCTCGCTCAGGCGCCACCCGTCGGACGTACGCAGCAGCCCGAAGTCGTACCGCCCGCCGCAGACGAAGTCCGGCTGCCCGGAAGGCACCGCCGCCGTGGAGCCCGCGTCGCGCTGCGCGAACCGCATGGGGTTGACGTAGTCGGCCCGGACGCGGGCCGTGTCGCCGGTGTCCTGCTCCAACGGTTCGAACCGGACCCGCCGGTTGACGATCAGATGCTGCCGCACGGAGAACAGCCCCATGCTCCGGGCGAGCCACCCGACGATCTGCGCGGCGTCCCCCTCGATGCCGCCGGCGGACCGGTAGTCGGCACGGCCTCCCGGAGCGAACAGCGCTCGGTACGCCTCCCAGTCGCCGTCGTCCACGGCCACCGCGTAGTCGGTGATCAGTTCGTCCACGGCCAGCCGGTCCATCACGGTCGCGAGCTCCACACGCTGCGTCATCGGCTCAGTGTTGGCCACCGGAGAGGATCAGCCAAGGGGCGTGCGGGGTTATTCGCTGGCCTCGGTACATGGGCGCGGCGGATCATGTTCCCGTGAACGACCGAATCCCGCCGACACGGCCCGCGTTCCAGGTCCGCGCCCGGCACACCCCGTCCACCCTGACCGTCTACCAGGCCTACCCGCCGGGGATCGGCGGGCCCGCGGCACGGGAGGGCCGGTTCCCGTCGACGTGGAAGCGCGACCGGATGACATGGATCAAGCCGTCGTTCCTCTGGATGATGTACCGCTGCGGATGGGGTACCAAAGAGGGCCAGGAGACCGTGCTGGCCGTCGAGATCAGCCGCGCCGGGTTCGTGTGGGCGCTGCGGAACGCCTGCCTGTCCCACTACGTTCCGGAGCTGCACGAGGACCAGCAGGCCTGGAAGCGGCAGTTGAGGCAGGCTCCCGCGCGGGTGCAGTGGGACCCGGAACGGGACCTGCGGCTCGCCCCGCTGCCGTACCGCTCTCTCCAGCTGGGTCTGGCCGGCGAGGCCGCCACGCGCTACGCGGACGAGTGGATCGTGGGCATCGAGGACGTGACGCCGCTCGCCGGTGAGATCCACGCGCACGTGCGGGCCGGTGAACCGGAGCGCGCGGCGGGCCTGTTGCCCGAGGAACCGCCGTACCCCCTCGACGAGGAGCTTCTCGCACATCTGCGCGCGTAGGGTGGTCCGGCGGGGACCGCTCGGTCCCCGGGCGTCACGAGGAGACACGCATGGCACGTCCCGTCACGGTCGTCACGGGCGGCAGCCGGGGAATCGGAGCCGCTACGTGCGTGCGCCTCGCGGCGGACGGGCATGACGTGGTGCTCGGCTACGTGAGCGACGGCGCGGCGGCCGAGCGGACCGCCGCCACCGTGCTTGCGGCGGGGGCGCGTTGCGTCACCGTCCGCGTGGACACCGCCGTCGAAGCCGACGTGGACCGTCTCTTCGACACGGCGGCGGAGCGGCTCGGGCCCGTGACGGGACTGGTCAACAACGCCGGTGTGACGGGGCCCCTCGGCAGGCTCGCCGACGCGGACCCCGCCGACCTGCGGCGGGTGGTCGAGGTCAACCTCCTGGGCACGCTGCTGTGTTCGCGCCGGGCCGCCGGGGCGATGGCCGCACGGGGTGGCGGCGTCATCGTCCACGTCTCCTCCGCCGCGGCCACGCTCGGCAGCCCCGGCGAGTTCGTCCACTACGCGGCGACGAAGGCGGCCGTCGACGCTCTCACGCTGGGGCTCGCCAAGGAGCTGGGCCCGGACGGCATCCGGGTCAACGCCGTCGCCCCGGGCATGATCGACACCGAGATGCACGCGGCGATGGGGGACCCGGGCCGCGCCGAGCGGGCGGCCGGGTCGATTCCGCTGCGCCGGGCGGGCCGCGCCGAGGAGATCGCCGCGGCCGTCGCGTGGCTGATGTCACCGGATGCCTCGTACACGACCGGGGCGGTGCTGCGGGTGGCGGGCGGACGCTGAGCTGCACGCCGACGGGGAGGGGGTCTCGGCCCGCGGGGCACCGGGACTTCGCCCCGGGGACGCCGGGGGAAGCGCGGAGGGCGGCGCGGCCGGACCGCTCGCCCGGCTTCTCGGCGGGACGCCTGCGGTCAGGCCGCTTCGACGACCTCTTCGCGGATCGCCGCGGCCCACTCCACGACCAGGAGCGCGTACTCCGCCCGCTCCTGTGCCGACAGGGAACCGCCCGTACGCATCCACAGGGCGCGAATCTGCTCGTTTAACTCGGCCGCAGACCGCACGGAACCAGGGGTCATGGAATCGGGGGACATGCGCACCAGCCTAGGCGCAAGGACTGACGCTGCGCTACCGGACGGCTACGCAAGCCGTATGTGGTTGGTCACGGTGGATCCTGGTGAAACCTGTCCGTCCGTGGTGCGGGGGCCGGCCGTCTCGGGCGTCGGCCCATGCACGGGACCGGGCCGACAGCGGCTGGAGGGCGGTGACCAGGTGGTCGGCCAGGGGTGGGAGCCGCCGGGTGGACTCGTCCGACGGTGCCGCGACGCCCGCTTCGCGGAGTTCCGTGCGGCGGGTGGACAGGACGCTCGTGGATCTCAGGGGGCGGGGCGTGCGGCGGGAGTGCGTGCCCGGCAGGCCGAGGGGGCGGAGTGGGCCGGGGGTGCCGGCGCAGCCAGGGCGGCTCGCCTCCGGTGCTGTGGTCAAGTGGGTGCCTCGCGGGCCGAGTTGCTCGCTTCCCGCCCTGCGCTGCTGTTTTCGCGGTGCGTGAGCACGCGGCATGAGCCAGCGTATCGACGGCGTCACGCCCCTCTACGACCAAGAGACCGGCCGCGCGTTGAGCCGATAAATGCCGCCCGGTGTCGCCCGGGAGCCACTGATGCTCTTCAAGGTGCTGGAGCGCCATCCCGAACTCGCCTCGCGGATGCGCGCGTTGGGTGCCGGTCTCCTCGTCCGGGGCCACTGGGACGCGGACCGGGAACTCGTGATTGCCCGCCTCGCCGCCCGCTGCGGCTGCGCCTACGAGTGGGGCGTGCACATACCCACGTACGCCGAAGCGGCCGGACTCACCGCCGAGCTGGTCCCGCTCACCGTCTCCGGCGCCTCCGACGACCCGGCCCGGTCGCCGCGGCAGGCCGCGCTGCTGCGTGCCGTCGACGAACTGCACGCCACGGCGCGGCTCAGCGACCCGGCCTGGGAGGGTCCGCGGGCCCATCTCGACGAGGCCGAGGCTCTGGAACTCCTCGTCCTCACCGGCTGGTACCGGACCATCGCCTACGTGGCCAACGGACTGGACATCGAACTCGAGCCCTGGGCCCTCGACTCCCCGAGCCGTGAGCCGCTCCGGAGCCGGAAGCCGCCGCGGCCGTCCTCACGACCGGCCCCGGTCGGTGCTCGGGCGGGCGCCGGCCCGGGGGCTTGCGCAGACCGCGCGGGCCCTGTGCCGGCCGGCGGCACCCGGGCCGGACCCGGCCGGAGGGCCGGGGTGAGGCCTTCCCCGGTCAGCCCGCGGACTCGGCCGCGTGCGGGCTCAGTGCCCCCGTCGCCACGAGCGCGATGATGACGATGCCCAGCACGATCCGGTACCAGACGAACGGCATGAAGCTCTTGGTGGTGATGAACTTCATGAACGGGTTCATAGGTCGAGGTCGTGAGTGCTTTGACCTGCTGTTTCCGCCACTCTTCAAGATTGAATGGGAGAGAGGGGGCACCGTCCAGCGTTCTCCTCGCTCGCCACGAAGCGCAGCCACCGGGTTTGCAGCGAATCGGCAATCTCCTGCTCCATGCGTCACCTGTGCGAACGCGGTCTGACCGGGGTCCGGCTCGTCATCGGCGATCACCACCTGGGCCTGGTCAAGGCCATCCGCAAGGTCACTGGCGGCCTGTGCCACCCAGGAGGCGGTCGGGTGGGCTGTCGCGCCCAGGATGCGGATGCGCCGGCCGGCGGTGATCGCCGCCGAGAAGATACGTATGATCGTCTGGATCAACGGTTGCGCCGACGCAAAGCCCGGCCAGCGTCCCTACCTGCTTCTATCCGACCCGCTATCTAGCCTTGCTTAGCCTTCACTTGCTCTGGCTAGCCCTGATGGGGAAGATCCGTCTCCCATGGGGGACAGGGAACGGCCCCTGGCGCACTCGCCGGGGGCCGTTCGCGCGAGACCGGGTCGGGGCGTCCGTCCATCCGGGGGGCCTTGACCCAAGGCCCCAACATGGACTGCGGGGCCGTGTATGACCTTGTGCGGGCCGGCCACTGTCCCGGTGGGGTGTTCCCCACCAGGACAGTGGCCGGCAATAGAGGGCACTCTCAGGTAACTTCGCGGCGAGGCTGGCAGACGTCCGTCTATAGGTCCGTGAGATCCATTCGAAGGGCAATGGCACGCGCTCCGACCTCTTACCAGGGTCGGCTGCCGCTCTTGGACAACCGCCGTTCGCCGACGACGTACAGGTAGCGATGTTTTTGCAGGTCGCTGCGATGGTTAGCGCGGTCCGTGTGCACGCCAGGCCGTAGCGATGGTTGTTTCCAGCGAGGAGTCGTCGGTGCCGGGTGTCTCGGTCAGGGCTGACAGGTGGCGCAGGGTGGCCAGAGCGCCAGCTGCGTCAGGGTGGTCTGAAGCGAGGAGGTCGACGAGGTCGTCTTCGGATAGGGGCTCGTCGAGTTCGGACAGGTCCTGCAGGATGCCCTGCAATGCCGGGTCGGTGAGGGCGGCTGCTTCCAGAAGCTGGTTGGCACCGGCGGGTGTGGCGAGGGCGTCGTGCAGGGTGCGGCAGATGTCCGGTGCGCTGTGCCTCGTGGAGGCCAGTTCAGCGGCTTGATTGAGTAGCAGCGGCCAGCCACCGGTCGCGGAGAAGAGCCGCCGACGGTCTTCCGGGGCGTTGAAGGCGGTCAGGACATCGGTGGGGGTGACCCAACTGCGGATGCCGTCGATGGTGGCGCGCTGCAGGGGAACAAGAATGTCCTCTTCCGCATAGTGCGACAGGACCTCAAGGTGATCGCGGTTACCGGCGTCAATGAGGGCGATGACGCACCGGGTGACTCCAGAGGCGGGCTGGCGGGTGATGGCGTCGCGCAGAGCGGTATCGACGCGGTCGGGCTTGAAGTGCCGCATGTCGCTGACGATCAGGCGGTGAGGGTTTCGGGCCTTGCCTGCGCTCAGCGCCTGGCGGTAGGCGTGGCCTGTGGTTGGTTTGATCAGGGGTGCCAGCTCGCTGGGGGTACGTTGCTGCTGGTCGGCCAGCGCGGTGGTGACGTCATCGAGGCAGGTGGCGTCGGTGCCGAGCACGATGCGCAGTGCGTTATTGCGGCGTACCAGACTTGCGATCTGCTGTTCCGTCAGGGGACTGATACGGGCGCCGGGAAGCGGTCGCCGAGCTTGGCTGATGGATAGACGGGTGGAGGTGTCGTTGGGGTCGTGAGCGTGCAGTTCTTCCTCGATGGCGTCCGGGGTACCCAAAAGCCGTAGGACGTTGGATGAGCGCAGGCGCCAGCCGTCACGTTCGGAGGCCAGAATTCCCAGGCCCACCATTTCTTCCAGTAGGACACGGAACTCGTCGGCCGTGTGGTGCGTGAAGCTCTCGGGCCACCATTCGGCGCATTGCTGGCGCAGGGCGCGCGTGCTCATGCTGTGTTCGACACCGTGTGTGTGGGCGTTGTGCGCGATGAGTAGTGCGATGACCTTGTAGCGGGGGTCGAGGTTGAGGTTGAGGCGCACGGTGTCGCGGATACGGCGGCGCAGGTCCGGTGAACCGATGACGCGTTCGAGGATGTCGTTGTCGATGGTCCAGGGTGGCCCGTCGGGCGTTCGGCTGGCCAGCGCTTCGCTGACGAGGGCCTCGCCGGCGACCTGCAGGAGTTTCGGGTGGTAGTTGCAGTAGGCCAGTAGGCGGTGGATGAGGCTGTCGTGTGCGAAGTTGATCCCCAAAACCTCTGCGGGCTCCTGCAAGAGGCGGTAGGCAGGGCCGGGGGATAGGGGGCCGATGCCCAGTGCCCTGCCGAAGTGCGCTTCGGCGAGGGGTTGGTTGGGGAGGCCAGCGAAGCGTTGGACCTGATGCAGCCCGGCGAAGACAGGCTTGAAGCGGCGTTCGGTCGCGCTCATCAGGTCGCGCAGGCGGGTGGTCTGAGGGAAGCCGGCGTCGGCTTCGGCATCGAAAAAGGAGTCGCACTCGTCGAGCAGCAGCAGCAACCGCCTGGTCCGGTCTTGATCGAGCCAGGCCGTGATGGCATCCCTAACACGACGAAACGCGGTGGAGGCGCGTCGGCCGGGGGCCTGACCGATCCCTGCCCGACCCAGCTCGGTGGAGATCATGTCCCAGATTTCCTCTGTTCCCGAGGCCAGGCTGCTGGGCAGCGGCAGGTAGAGCGCGACATGCCCTTCGGTGAGGGCGTGGCGGCGACCGGCAGCTCGTAGGAGCGCCGACTTTCCCAGCCTGCGCCCGCCGTACAAGAGACTGACACCGTGCTGGTCGGTTACGGCGGACAGTTCCTCGGCGCGACCGTAGAACATCTCCTCCGGCACAGCTTCGTTGGCGTCGGGGGTGTAGGGATTGATGGCGCTGAACGGGGCCAGGATGCGTTCGGTCAAGGTGAACTGGCCACTGCCACGGGAGGCCAGGTAGGCCAGGGCGGCGGCGTCCAGGACCAGGACGGGTTTGGCGGGATGTTCGGCGCACGCGGCGGCTAGGGCTCTACGTTGCGCGGGAGACAGGGTGCCGATGAACGCGATCATGACGGGGATGGAGCTGGGGTCTTGCTGGACCCAGGCGATGAGTTTGGCAGCATCGGTGACCTCGGACGTCATCAGCAGCCGAAGTCGGCCGTCTGCTTGGGTACCGAAAGCAGGCAGGTGAACCTTGCCGATCAGTGTCACGTCACGCAGATCGACCCACCGGCGCAGGTTTGAGGCGACAGGCAGGCCGGGATCGGCTTCGCGCTCGTATTCGATCCCTGCCAGACGCAGGGCCGGGCTGAGCACGTAGGTGTTGGTGCGGACTTGGGCCCACCGGGTGGCGACGTGGTGCCAGGCGGTCAGTGCGGCCACGGCGATTTTGCGATCGCCGGGGGATAGGGGGCCGAAGTCCAGAGGACCCAGGCTGGTGCCGTTCTCGGCTGCGGTGATCACCGTGGGGGTGATGCCATCGGCCAAGGCCTGTGGGACCGCAGGGAAGAAGGCATCGAAGTCGGCCAGCGCGGTGTGCTGTGCACGGGGTGGTGTGTTTCCCTCGCGCGCCGCCAGCAAATACTCTTCGGCCGTTGCGAGGTCACCCTCGACGATCAGCTGTCGTACAGCGTCGGTCAGCTGGGTGGGTGCGTCAGCCTCGTTGAGCTCGACGGTGGCTCTCTCCTGCAGCGACCGAGCGGCCTCGGCACCCAGAGCGGTGAGTTCTTCGCGAATGGCCGCACACTCGCGGCGGACAGCACCGAGAGCATCGCCGGCCAGCGCGCTGCGCGCGGCTTCCATTCGGGCGGTGATCCGGGCGCGCCCATGCTCGGGTACCTGGCCCAGTCGGGTAGCGGTGTCGATATCGCGGGTCAGTTCGCCGTGCAGGGTTTTGATCGCGCTGCCGCTATGGGCGCGCCGGGTGTGCAAGGTGGCACGCAGTTCGTCTGTAAGCCCTGGGGGAGCGGTGTCGGCTTGTTCCAGCGCGTCCAGGGCGATCCGGGCGACGGCGTAGTTCTCGCGCTCGATACTCGTACGTACTGCTTGAGCCCAGTCTGCGCGGTCGGCAGCTGACACGTCGTCCAGCGTCGGGGTACGGGACGGGATCAGGCGGGAGCTGAGCTCCAGCTCAGGCGCGCGCAGCAGGTCGCTGTTCAGGACGGTGGACGGTTCAGGCTCGGTACCGGTGAGAGTTCCTCCAGCCAACAGCCGCGCTGTCGTCTCAAGGCTCGCCAAGCAGCTGCGTGCCGCGGCCGAGGCCAGAGACTTCGGGGCAGCCTCGGCCAGAGTGGTCAGCTCACCGGCCATGCGCTGGCGATGCGGTTGGACCGCCTCGTGCAGGAATGAGAGAGGATCGGTTGCACGGGGCTGGGTCTGAGCGATAAGGACCAGCCACTGCTGGACAACGTCCAGAGAATTGGCGGCGTACTGCAGGATCCGCGAGCGGGCAGCGTTCTTAAGTTTCCGGGATGTGCCTCGGATTGCTTTGTCGTCAGCATCCAAGAAGGCGGACAGCGCCCCAGGCGCGCCCAGATCTCGCAGTTGCTGCCGGGTAACAGATGCCAGGTCCCGCCGGTCGTCGGCGACTGAGTGCAGCAGGGTGCCGATCCGGCCGCTGGGCGCCCACCACTGTTCGGCGAACTGTTTGGCTCGCAGGTTGCTGAGGTTGAGGCCTGTACGCAGTTCGGCGCGGGCAGTGTCGCAGATGACGGCGAGGTCATCACCAGTATCGGGGCGTGCAGCCAGGACATTGAGAGTGGTTCGTCCAGACAGCTGTCCTCGGGCGGAGGCGTTGCCGATCGCGGTAGCGACCGCGCTTGTTCCGGGTAGTTCGTGCAGTTGCGCCGCGATCTTCAAAGCGAGTTCGCCACTGTCGGGATCTCCAGCGAGCAGCCCGGATCGGACGGCTGCGGCCAACACCACCAGCCGGTCGCCCAGGAAGTCCGGCACGCCGTGCTGCAGCTGCTCGGTCACCGCCGCACGAAGTTCATGGGCGCAGGCGCCTGTGTCGGAGCGCATGGCCTCGGCCAAGGCCAGGGCGCGCAGCGCCGAGGCGGTGGAGAGGTGGCCGAGGGCATGCGCCGCGTGGTGAGCCAGGGCCAGCTCGCCCCGCCCAGTCAGATCGGCAACGAGGGGAGAGGCAACAGGAGCAGCAGACGTATTTGACGTCGTACCTGAAGGCTCCGCCATGGTGTGAGTAACAGCCGGTTGCACTGGTACGGATTCCCGATCGACACCAACAGCGCAGTCCCCCGACGGCACAGGCGAGGGCGGTGCTGATTCGGAAGAACCAGCCGCCAGAACTCCCGGCTCGACGTCGACCGCCTGACGAGGCACTGGGACGAGTGCTGCATCAGCGTCTGGAGACACTTCGCCGTCGTTGGCAGGGATGCCACCTGGTTCCTGGAGGGGTGGAAGCTCGACGGGCGCAGATTCTTGTGGTGCCGGTTCGTGAAGGCCCTCCGGATCAGTCCCGTTCATCGGGTCGGAGCTGACGGGAACAGATGGAACGACAGCCTTGCCGCGCAGGATCAAGGTCAACACGGGCGCGATAGCCGGGGGCAGCGCCTGACGCAATTGTTCGGTCAGCGCGTCAGCACCATCGTCGTCGTCTGATTCCACCGCGTACGCCAGATCCGCGACTGTCGTTAGACATCCAACCTCTTGGACCTGTTGAGGCGCCCACTTGTCGACAGCCAACAAGGTCTCTGCGGCTGTACGAAGTTGTGCGATCGCGGGGTGTCCCACGGGACCGCTCGCCGCTGCGACGCGCTGCAAGATCTCCCGCAGTGCGTGATCCTGGCCAGCCGCAGCCCCCAATGTTTCCAGTGCTTCAATCAAGCTCGGAAGGTCCTGCTCCGGATGCGGTCCGGGCTCATGCAGTGCCCGCACAACTGCCGCGTGCACCTCATCGACAATCCGCGCTACCTCACCGACCGGTTTCAGTAGCCCACGGGGAACAATCCTGCCTGCCGCCAGCAAAGACGCAGCTTCGGATACGACCTGGGTGGCCGACGCGAAGGCATCCCGCAATCGTTCGGCCTGTGTCGTACAGGCTGCTGTGCTATCCAGATCGATGGTGCTGACAGGTCCACCCGTAACCGCGGCTCCATCTCTTTCCACGGGGGTGCCCGGCGGCCGAGAAACTGGTTTGGACGGCGTGCTGTCGACTGGACGGTTTCGATAAGCTTTTTCGAATGCCTGGCAAGCCCGCACAATGGCGTCGGCACCCTCGGCAGGCCACGACGACAGGGGATGGTCGCGCAACACCAAGTGCAGCAACGGGACCGCGAGATGTGTGATCCTCCACTGCACCAGACCGGTAAGCAGCAGTACGGTCCGGTCCGGAGCCAACTCCTCCAACCCGGAAAGGCCTTGATCGGAACCCTGTTCCAACCAGGTGAACAGTCCATCCAACATGCCGTCGAGCGTGGGCTGGGTGAGCGTGCCGACGATGTATTCCCGCTGAGTCCCTTCGCAGCGCCGCAGAGCTCCCAGCGCCTGCCGTACCGCATGGGTGCTTGGCTGCCCGACCGATGGAGTGCGCAACTCCTGCAGAATCGCCGTGCGGCTCTTACGACTGAGGCGTTCCAACATTGAGGACAGTTGCGCCTCGGTGACCAATGCCAGTACATCCCCGAGGGGGTCAGACAGTTCTGTGACGGCCTGCTCCAAGGCCAAATACTGGGTGCGCTGCGGCTCAATAAGCGTGTGATGCGGGGTGCGCGGCGTGCGGCGTGCCACAGGATTCCTTTCAGAAGTTCAGCTTCAGCAGTTCAGGCGTTCGACAGGTCAACGGCGCAGGTGCTGGTGCCAGGCAGGACCGTGTCCCTCGCCCCTGCGGTGGCCACGTACAAATGTGTGTCCCTCGGGCAGCTCGGTGTCGGCATCAGGGCCGTCAACCTCGATACGCCACCGGGCATATCGCGCACGTGCAGCGGGGGTGGCGTTGTGTCCCTCAGGCAGTCGGCGTTCCCAAGGACGCCGCCAGTGCCGTAGTTGCCGCGTGGCCGTATCGGCGTTGCTGACAATGGCCCGCTGTGCTTCCCGAGCCTCTTCGGTGTCGGGCCACCAGGTGAACACCTCCGGCAGCACACCGTCGTGAGCAACCGTCGTCCGGGTAAGGAGGCCAGCTGCCGTCATGTCCTCGCAGGTGTGGATCACCGTCCACAACAAGGGTGGCGTGACCACATCCGGACCGAACATTGCCGCGCTCAACTGCTGACCGTCCAACGACCGGGAGCGAGCCGTACCGATCCTGCCATCACGCAACAATGCCGCCACGATCAAGACCTCCAGTGCCGACACCGGCGGCCGATGCCCCCCGCCGATCGGCCGCTGCGTCGGCAGCCCGGGATCCACCAGGGAGGGGAAATCCAGTAACCCCCACGCCTCGGCCAGCAGCACCGGGTCGAAGCACCAGGCCAGGAGAGCGTCCCGCACCTGCACGGGAGCCGGTAGAAGCGTCGTGGTGACTATCAACTGCCGGCCACTACGCGCAGCAGCCACAGTGAGTTTGATGCCGGGATAGAAGGAATCCGGCCACTTCACGGATGCCAGCCAGCCGGGCTCCTGTTGCGTATGCTGCCGGGCTAGATCACGATCCAGCAGCTCGCCACTGTGATGTACCTCCAGTGTCAATGGTCCCTTGCCCAACAGTGACGGCACCGCATCAGGCAGCGGCAGCCGCCCGGCTGACAGGTCTGCCTCTGACAGAGCCACGGAAACCACCAGCAGCGCTTCGTCCAGATGCTCCACACGCACCACGGAGTCGATCTGCTTCGGCTTGGAGCTGTCCGTGGATTTGGCGACGTCAGGTCGGAGATGCTCAAGATGCCCCAAACCGGCGGGGACCAATGGGTCGCAGTCCACCACTACTGCGTCGACCGGCAGCGCTTGAGCCCGCCAGATGCCGCCCTGCTGCCAGCTGTCATCGATCCGCAAATCCACGTCGCGGCGCAGACTGCCTGCGGTGACCTGGAAGGCCAGCGCAAGGTTGGCATCAACCATTGCAGAGGCCGCGGCGGTGAGTTCCAACGCGTGCTCATCACCCGCCTCGTGTTCCCAGCCAACCAGCACCGGCCATACCGCGGTGTAGCGCGGAGAGCCTCCCGGAGCCGGCCGTGTGAACCGATCCACCATCTCTGCTGCCACCGGACCCGAAGCGAACTGCTGATGCCGGTCCA
The DNA here is from genome assembly GCF_056435845.1 of Streptomyces sp. NPDC043867. Lineage (NCBI taxonomy): Bacteria > Bacillati > Actinomycetota > Actinomycetes > Kitasatosporales > Streptomycetaceae > Streptomyces > Streptomyces sp. NPDC043867. The sequence continues at coordinate 57,318 of NZ_JBWKDS010000024.1, forward strand.
CAGGCTGCGCGTAGAGGTCCCACACGGCCAACCCCGGAGCCTGGCGCAGCAACTCCTCCAAGGTTTTGAAGCACTCCTGCAGAGCACGCTCCGCCGCCACGGTGTCCGCAGAATCCTGGAGCAGCGGGCCCAGGTCTCCAGCCGCCAACAACCGCTGTCCCGGGCCCATGAGGAACTGCCGGTACATCCCGCTGTGGTCCCGCCCCGACATCAGAGCGCTCGTGTCGGCAGTCCCCACCAAGTGGCCCCACCGATCCACTGCCCCGGCAGAGGACCTGCGAATACGGGCAAGTTCCTTGTGCTCAACGGACGTCAACGGTCCCAGGGCGTCCCAGTCAATTACTGCACGCGCGAGCGCGACCTCCGGCCCACCCGAAGACGGCGCTCCCGACAGTGCTCTCGGAGTCCATCCGTCTTCCTCGACGTCGGGCGAGGCGCCGAACGATGCACAGACCTCTCCCCATAGTGAGTGCGCCCCACGCTCTATTCGAACAAAGGAACCCACCGGCGGCAGCGGATTCTGGGTATTGGACCCCAGTAGAGGGAAGGCTTCCGGATCAAGGATGTCTGTGCTGTAGGCGCCAGCATCAAGGTCGTATCCGAAGTACACGGCGTTGAACGCGGTGCACACATGCAAAGGCCCACGTCGCACCTGCGCTACGTCTTCGAGGAAGGAGATCAACTCCTCCTTCACGTCACCCGGGAGTGCGTCGCAGCCCAGCGTCAGTTCAGGGAAGAACAACGGTGCATCCGCCGTCGGCAGCCCTGTCACCGGCGGCTCCGTGGTCGGCCGACGGCCCTGACCAGATGAGAACCACGGTTCGCACTACAAGTGATTGGCAACATCATGCACCCCCCGCGCTTTCTGCCCCGTACTGCTTTTTAGCGCACTACTCGGACATCCGCCTCCCACTTGGCGCACTTTCCTGCAAAATGTGGCCGCATTGCCCGCCTGGAGGACGCCTCTCCGATCCGACCAGGTCGCTGGAATCTGCGCTCGCCTGTCCTGCTCCGCAAGGTTGTCGCACCCGGATCCTTCATTTTCGTACCGTTTGATCCGTCTTCAGCTGGGCGGACCACTACGCTCAGAAGGCGCTTGAGCGCATGCGCGTCGTGTGAGGTAAGAGGATGTCTTACGTGGTGAGTTTTGCGAGCTTCTTGTAGCAGCTCAGGGCTGCGGCGAGGCCGAGGAAGGCAAGGAAGTGGCTGCCCTTGCGTTCGTACCGGACAGTGAGCCGGCGATAGCCGAACAGCCAGGAGATCGACCGCTCGATCTTCCAGCGGTGGCGGCCGAGCCGCTCACCGGACTCGATTCCCGGACGCGCGATCCGCGGGATCAGGCCGCGGTCGCGGAGCCAGGCCAGGTGGTCGGCGGAGTAATATGCTTTGTCAGCGCGGATCTTGACCGGCCGCCGTCGGCGCGGTCCGCGCCTAGAGCGGACGGCGGGTATCGCCAGTATCAGCGGCTTGAACGCCTGGCTGTCGTGCAGGTTCGCCCCGGACGCCGCGACGGCCAGGGGGATGCCCTGAGCGTCGGACAGGACGTGCAGTTTGCTGCCTTTCTTGCCGCGATCGACCGGGTTCGGCCCGGTCAGCGATCCCCTTTTTCGCGCGGACGGACGCAGCATCAACGATCGCCGAGGTCCAGTCCACCTCTCCCCTGGCGCCGAGTTCGTCCAGCACCGCCCGGTGCAGTCGGCGCCACAAGCCCGCCTCGGTCCATACCGTGAACCGGCGATGTGCCGTCGCGGGAGACGTACCGAACGTCGGCGGTAGGTGTCGCCAGGCGCAACCGCTGGTCAGCACGTACACCACCGCAGTGAACACAGCCCGCTCATCGCACGGGGCAGTCCCACCGCCCTGCGGACGAGCGGTGAACGACGGCAGCAACGGAGCAACCAGTTCCCACAGTTCGTCAGGAACCAACCGCTGCGACAGATCAACACCCACGACCGACATCATGCCGCACAGACATCACGCCACATAAGACAACGTCTTAGCTTGGCATTTATCCAGTTTTGCTTCTTATGGGGGCTGACGAGTTCTGCTTTCCGACGGCTCTTTGGCGTGCACGGTGCTTGTTCTTCATGCCGATGGGGCGCCCTGGGCCGGCCGTAGTGCGTTTCGGTGCACTGGCCGGCTGTGGGGTTGTGCCGTGGAGGCGGCGAAATCCGCGGCGGACTCGAGCAGGAGTGAGTCGTCCTTGGCGGGCAGGTCGCTCCCAGGGTCTGCGCAGGTCCTCGACCAGGGGCCGGGCCAGGCGGAGTTGGGTATGGGCTGCGATGACGAGCCAGGTCCAGCGGTCCGCGGCAGCCGGCTCACGAAGCTTGGGTGTGGTCCAGCCCAGAGTCTGCTTGAGCATGCGGAAGGTGTGCTCCAGGTCGAATCTGCGCAGGAAGGCCTGCCAGAGGCGGTCCACATCTGCGGCGCTGGCGCCGGTGGCGGACCACCACAGCCAGATCGGCTTGGGATTGCGGTCGCCGCGCAGGTGGTCGACCTGCAGACGGATGACGGTGCCTTCGATGACCGGCAGCTGGGCGAGGTGGCCGGCCCAGGCCGAGCGCCGGGTCAGCAGCGGGTGCAGGCGGTCCCAGGCGGTAGCGAGGGCCTGTCCGTAGTGCATGGTGTCGCTCACCGTGGTGCGGGACGGGACAGGATGGGTGCTCGGATCCTCGAAGACGAACCCCTCTCCAAGCCGGGGCTTGCGTCCGCGCTTGCCCGCGGGCTGGGGCGGCGGCGGAAAGAACAGGACGCGGTCAGAACGCATCCGGCCCAGCACTTCCACGGGCAGATCGGCCAGCAGAAAGGCCAGACGGTCTCGCACGGTCGGGCGCCCACGTCCGCAAGATCGCCCACGATCTACGACTGGACCGCAGCTGGCGCGGCGGCCGCAGTAGCCGCATGCAGCTGCTATAAGGGCCGAGGCATCGCGGGCCGGAAGGAGCGTGGCTGCTGGACGGGCGCCTTCGGCGACGCTATACGGGCGGGGAACTCAGTTCTCGTACTCGTCCGGGTCGAAACTGTCGTACGGATCTTCCTGTACGGATCCTGCTTCGCCGTACTCCTTCTCGTACGCGTTCTCGGCCGCGGCCCGGCGCGCCATGGCATCGGACCATGCGCGGGCCCAGGTGCGCAGGTCGGCGATGGTTTGTTCGTCGAGTCCGTACGCGGCGAACTCGGTGTCGTCGATCCAGTCGGCGCCGACCAGGCGGGCCTGGAGTTCGGCGGGGCCGAAGAGGGTGTCGGGGCGGGCGTGGCGACGGCCGAATTCTTCCAGGTCGGCGGTGGTCCAGCGGTGGGAGGCGGCGTAGACGTCGATGAGGTCGCGGGCGGCGCCGCGTTCGGCGATGGCTCGGACCTTGGTGCCGATGACGTCCTGCTCGGACAGGACGGGACCGTAGGAGGTCGGGACGGTGGGGTGCCAGAAGACCTCCTTGAGGATGTCGACCTCGCACTCCTGACCGCTGTCGGGATCGGTGACCAGGAAGCGGGCGGAGAGCGGGGAAACCTCGATGGTCTCGGCCCGCCATCCGAGCCGGGTCAGACCGTCGACCAGGTAGTGGGCGATGTCGGCCATGGGGGCAGGGTTCTGGGTGGCGACGTCCAGATCCTGGCTGGGGCGGTCGACGAGCTGGTGCGCCTGGACGGCGTAGCCGCCGGTCAGCACCAGCGGGTAGGGCGAACCGAGGGCGAGGACGTCTTCGAGGAGCCGGGCGTGCAGCTCCGGCATCGGTGGTTTCTTCACGCGGCGGTGGCCTGGCCGGCTTCACGCAGCTCGGGGAAGGCGCCCTCCCAGGCGTCGCGGACGGCGGTGCCGATCAGGGTGCGCAGAGTCGGCCATAGCTCGATCAGCAGGTCGGCGTTGAGGAAGCGGCACAGGTCCTCGCGCATGCCCTCGGACAGCACCGTGCGGTACAGGCTCATCCGTAGCCGCGGCCGGTCCAGGTCGAAGGAGCGCAGCCCGGACCAGGCCACCGTCAGCGGCAGCTCGACCACGCCGTGCACCGGTCCGCGCAGCTCGTCCAGGGAGCCGGGCAGCCGCCGGACGAACTTGATTCGGTACGGGTCGGCGACGTCCGGGGCGAGTGCGACGGCTTCGGGGAGCGACATGGCGTCGATTATCCCCGATCGACGCCCGTTGGCAGGAACGGTCTGACATCCAGGTCCAGATTGCTCGGGGATTTGGTGAAGCGTGCGCAGGCTTCACCGCGAGCGTGGCCCCTGGACCCGGGGGCTCGGGGCGGCGGAGGCCAACCTCCGTGGCCGTGCGTCAAGGCGCGCTCTGCCCTGACGGTCGCCCTGGCGCCGGGGCGCCGCTGGACGTGACCGAACCGGCCGCGGCGGACGCCGGAAGCGCGCCTCGTCCGGCTCATCCTCACGGCCGCCGCCGCGCTGGACTACCTCGCCGGCGATGCCTGGGACATGGTGGACAAGCGGCTGCGTTTCCGCGTGGCGAGGGTCGCGGCCTTGGCCGGACATGAACCTCAGCCGACTCGCTCCACCCTCTGTACGGAAGGGGCCGCACGGAAGTGCGGGCCCCTCCTCGTCCTCCCCCCCCTTTTCGGGGCACCCATCCCTGTTGGGGGTATCCCCCCTCCCCCGGGGGAGAGGAGTGGGAGAAAAAT
>NZ_JBWKDS010000024.1:61952-136929 GCF_056435845.1 Streptomyces sp. NPDC043867
GCGAATCCTCCCCCCCTTGGGGAAGAAAGGGCCGCAACGGACGGGCGCCCCCTTCCGCGTCATCCCCTACTTTGCGGGCGCACACGTCCTGGTGGGGCGTATCCCGCCTCCCCGGTGGGAGATGAGTGGGAGACAAGTGGGAGATGATCATGGCGTGGTGCTGCAATCAGGCGCTAGGAAATGCTAGATAGCGCTGCCTGCGCGGCCCGGGTTCAGCCGCCGGATTCGCCCGCGTGCGGGCTGAGCACACCCATGCTGACCAGCACAATCATCACCACACCGAGGGCAATGCGGTAGTAGACGAACGGCATGAAGCTCTTTGTTGAAATGAATTTCATGAACGAGTTCAAGTCGAGGTTCTGAGCGGCTCTGACCTGCTGTTTCCACCACTCGTCACGATTGAATGGGAGAGCAGTAGGAGATGGCACTTTCCAGTGCTCTCCCTCGCCGGCCATGAAGCGCAGCCACCTCGTTTGCAGCGGGAATCAATCATGGAGATACAGCACGCGCTTGAAGGCAGCATGGCGGCGAACGAGCTGCCCGCCCGGGGTCAGGATGAGTGAGCAATTCCGGGCAGCGGCAACGGAATCCGCATTGCACCTCCGTGCCCACATTGCGCGACTCGAAGTCCGCGAACTGGCCGCCACTGTGTTGCAGTGGCTGGAGCCACACCGAAGCGCGGCAGCAGCCCGGACGGCGCTCGACACCCTTCAGGACCGCCTGAGCCGCCATCTCCGAGGCCTCTACGCGGTAGGCAGTACCACTGTCACGATCAGACAGGCAACAAGCGCCCGTAGTCGGCGAGTACTCCGCGCACCTCGTGCACGTCCTCCGTGCGCTCAGGGGAGAGGTCCCGCCGGATTGGGCGATGACGTTCCTGGCCTCTTCGGCGGCCTGCTCGGGCTCGTTCGCGTCGGCCAGGGCCACCGCGAGCCACGACCGGTACGGGGCGACCTCCCGGGCGTGCGTGGCGCCGCAGCGTCCCAGCACGTCCGCGCTTGAGGTGAAGGACGCCTGGCCGAAGGATGAAGACTCTCGTGACGGCACTGAGGCACCGGATGAGGAACCGCTCGCTCCGGAAGAGGACCAGGGATAGTACCGAGTAAGGGGAAGCAGGCGCTCTGGGTCGTCCGTCGGGAGGCGGACGACCCAGAGTTATTCAGGGGTTAGGTGTATCTCACGGCGCGAGGTCGAGCACCCGGACGCCGGCCTTGTCCCAGGCCTCGGGCTGGACGGTGGCGACGCGTGCCCCGTCCAGGCGCTCGGGGCCGGGCATGGCCACATGGTGGGTGTGGCACCAGCCCAGAGACCGCTCGTGGCCCGAGGCGGCCAGGACCGCGGCGAGATCGAGCGGATGAAAAACCACCTGGTCGAGCATGCCGAGGTGGCCGGCGAGTCCGGTGCGTACCCGGTCCGCTTCGGCGAGTGTGGCGAGCGCGACGTGGACGCGCCAGGCCCCGGTCTCGGCGGCCTGGTACAGAAGGCGGGAGGCCAGGACGTTGCCTGAGCCCAGGGCGAGCAGGGCGCTGTCGTCGAGGACGACATCGACAGGGGCGACAGGGTTCACGCGGCGCTGCCGAGCCGGCGCGTGAGCTCATCGTCTGCTGCGCGGTCCTGCTCGGGATCCGGGGCGTAGCCGGAGAGCGTGTGCAGGACTTCGAGGGTCTTCGCGACCTGCTCGTCCCGCTCGCTCTGTGTGAGGGTGTGGGTGGCGAATTCGCCGACGAGCCCCGCGATCGTTGTGTCCTTCTCGGCGGCCAGGATCGCCAGCCGGTCCCGGACACTGCTCTCGACCTTGATCGTTGTGTGTGCCATGCCTGACAGAATACATCGGGTATACCCGCCCGGGGGAGGCGATTGAGGTAGCTGCTTGCGCCTCCCCCGGCCAGGGGCCGAGGGACGGTCGGTAGGTGTGATTTCGCAAGCGAGAGCTCCTCATGGCTGCCGTACAGCGCGGCGAAGTCGACGTCATCATCGTCCTGTGTGACGTCGGCCAAGAGCAATGTGACAACCCGCATGGAGGCCGCGCCGAGCGTGCCTATGGTCGACGCAGGCCGTCGTCTCTTCCCGTACCCGCGACGGGTCCCAGGAGCGGCACCATTAGCGCTTCCGAGGGTCGAGTTCGGCCACCGGAGCGTCGTCGTCTTCGGCGAGACGGCGGGCGACTTCCACCTCGAACTCGGAACCAGCCAGGTCCCCGATGGGCGCGACCCGGGCAAGGGTCTCGGAAGGGACTAGGCGGAGCGCGACGCGGTCCGAGTTGTGGATGACGACCACATCGTCGACCTGGAGGCCCAGCTCCGAAGCGGTGGCCCGCCCTGCCCCAATCGCGGGACGGAGCTCTGGTGGCTCCATACCGTCCTCCTCATCGTTGGGTACAGACACATCCAGGGACAGCGGTGTCACCCCATCCCGCTCCGAGCTGATCCGGAGCCTATTCAGAGCGCTCCGACCGCGTGTCCGACGCCATCACGTGGAGTCAAATATCACTTACACAACGAGGTGCCCAGGGCGGCAAGTGGAGTCAGAACTGATTGATAAGTGGAGTCCGACTTCACATACGAAGCCACCTCGTGATCGCGGGCACCTTCATCGCCGTCCTGGCGGTCTGGGATCTCGTCGGCACCCTGCCGTTGCCGCTGGGCGTCGCCGGACGCGAGGGCTCTACCGTCCTCGTCGGCCTTAACGGCCTGCGCCTGCTCGCCGACGGCGCCTGGTGCCGTGCCCGTCCGGACGCGTGATGAGCAGTAGTGCCAAGTGGGCCGGTGGATCCTCACCAGACTCCCGATCCCGCCCCCACCGTCCACCTGCTTGGCCCGCTGTTCGTCTTCGCGGATCTCGGGTCGAGGGGTCGTGGCATCCGTGCGAGGCCATATGCGGGTGGCGCACCCACGCCGGAGAGGAGTCGGGTCGTCCTCGTCTCTCCTGCAGATCCTGTGCCAGAAGGGCCGGGCCCGGCGGGGCCGTGGCGGCGACCACCGTCCGGCCCGGAATGCTTGGGGCTGGGGTATCAGGCTGGCTGCTCGTGCTCGCAAGCGCCGTCGGGGGGCCTTGGTCGACGGTTGCTAACCCGAGTAACTGATGGATTATTGCTGGTCGTGAGGTAGGGATGGGGCTGGAGTGACATCCGCCGCTGGGACCGGTGGTCGCGCGGGGCGGCCCGGCGCTATACCGTTAGTAATCGTTGAGGACTCGGGGGACGGACATGCGAACCACTTCGGCCGGAGCAACGTCGGGCAGCCGGCGGTCGCGGCCCACGGCCAATGACGTGGCCAAAGCCGCGGGGGTGTCGCGGTCGGCGGTGTCGTTTGCGTTCAACAGTCCCGAGAAGCTCTCCGCCAGTACTCGTGACCGCATTCTGGCTGCCGCTCAGGAACTGAGCTACGTGCCTAACACGCTGGCTCGCATGCTCAAGGCGGGGCAGACGCAATCGCTGGGCGTGCTGCTGCCGCAGAACCTTGCGAAGGTTCTGGAGAACCCGTACTACGCCCGATTCCTCACAGGGGTGGGTCAGGTGTGCGACGAGCAGGGGTACACGCTGCTGCTGACCCCGCCCCTTCGGGATTCGATGCTGAAGGCGATTCCCTACGCGGCTGTCGACGGTTTCATTGTGTGCGGTCTCGAGCACGACCGTGGTGAGGTGGCGGAGCTGCGCCGCCGGGGGATCCCATTCGTTCTGGTAGACAGCAGCGCGTATGAGGGTGTCCCCAGCGTCGATGTGGACGACGAGGGCGGGGCGTATGAGGCCGTGCGGCACGTCCTGGACCTGGGGCACCAGCGCATCGCACTGCTGTCGATCGATCCTGGGCCCGAGCGCGCCGAGCGCGGATACCGCGGACCGCTGGCCCGCCGCATGGCCGGGATAGTCCGTGCGCTGGGGGAGAGCGGCATGAGCCTGGACGATGTCCGGCTGGTAGAGGTGCCGGCCACGCGGATGGACGGATTCAAGGCGGTGAAGTCTGTGGTGGCTTCGAGTTCTCCTACGGCGATCGTAGCGATGTCGGACATCCTCGCCTTCGGTGCAGTCGATGCCTTGCATGACCTCGGGCTCAATGTGCCTGGGGACGTGACGGTGACCGGGTATGACGATCTGCCTGAGTCGTCATGGACGCGTCCGCGGCTGACGACGATCCGCCAGGCCATCACCACCAAGGGTCGCACTGCCGCAGACCTGTTGTTCTCTGCAATCCGCAACGAGGACCAGCATCCCCATCAGTTGCTCGGCACCCACCTGGTTGTCCGGGATTCCAGTGGTCGGCCTCCTGCTGCGCCGGGGCTCTCCGGCTCAGTTGGCTGATCCGGCGCTTCCTGCTCCAAACCGCTCCTCCGCGTGGTCACCGGACCCGTCGTAGGGGCGGTTTGTCTATGCCTCCGCTGGGGTCCCGCAGGGGGCAGGCGCGTTACATAACCGTTAACTAACTGCTGTTAATAACCTGCTAACGTCTGCGAGGCGAGAGCTCGTGAAGCTCCCGCCTCACCAGATAGCGAGGCACAGTGTGACCTCCTCTGGCGAGGAAGCATCCCGCGGCCCGGCCTCCTGTGTGCACACGTACAGGAGGTGCCCTCGCATACCGCTGCCGGCTCCATGCCCCGCTGCCGGCAGCGGCACCGGGTCCACCGTTGCCGGATCCGCCCTTACCCGAGGAGTCCCCATGCGCCGTGGCGTCGCCGCAGCCGCCTTGATATCAGCCATCTGCGTCACTGCGAGTGCCTGTTCCGGCGGCGCTTCCGAATCAGGAGACGCTTCCGGTCCGGTCACCATCACCTGGTGGGACACCTCTGACGCCACGAACGAAGCGCCCACGTACAAGGCCTTGGTCAAGGACTTCGAGAAGGCCAACCCCAACATCAAGGTCAAGCACGTCAGTGTGCCCTTCGGCGACGCACAGACCAAGTTCCAGACGGCGGCAGGCAGTAAGGGCGCCCCCGACGTACTGCGCGCCGATGTCGGCTGGACCCCAGGCTTCGCGAAGTCCAGCTACCTCGCCCCGCTGGACGGCACCGTCGCGGCCAAGGAGATCGCCAAGTTCCAGCCCGGCCTGGTCGAGCAGGGCAAGTACGAAGGCAAGCTCTACGGCATTCCGCAGGTCACCGACACCCTGGCCCTGATGTACAACAAGAAGCTCTTCACCGAGGCCGGTATCACCGAGCCGCCGACCACCTGGAAGCAGTGGAAGAGCGACATCACCAAGGTCAAGGAAAAGACCGGCGTCGACGGCTTCGCCTTCAACCCGCAGGGCTACTACGCCATGCCGTTCCTCTACGGCGAGGGCACCGACATGGTCGACCCCCAGGCGAAGAAGATCACCCTGAACTCGCCGGCCGCTGTCAAAGGCATCGACACGCTCAAGGACCTGGTGAAGGCGAAGGGCACGAGGAAGCTGGACACCACCAGCAACGCCTACCCCAACATCATGGACGCCTTCAGCAGTGGCAAGGTCGCCTGCATCATCCAGGGCCCGTGGGAGAACGCCAACGTTTTCAAGGGTTCAGCTTTCGCAGACAAGAACAACCTCGGCATCGCCCCCGTCCCGGCCGGCAGCAGCGGCAAGGCGGGTGCGCCCCTGGGCGGTCACAACCTCGTGGCCTATGCAGGTTCGGACGCCGCGCACCAAAAAGCGTCGCAGAAGTTCATCGCCTTCATGACCTCCGCCACGGCGCAGAGCCGTGTGGCGGTGAAGAATGGCACGCTGCCCACCCGCCGTGATGCCTATACCGCACAAGTCACCGCCAACCAGGGCATCGCTGGCTACCAGAAGGTCCTGTCCAGCGGCCAGCCGCGCCTGGCCCTGCCGGAGTACAGCTCGCTGTACACCCCGCTGGAAACCCAGCTGATCAAGATCCTTTCCGGTCAGGAGAGCACCGAGGGCGGTCTGGACAACGCGGCTGCAGAGGCGAAGAAGCTGCTGTCGGACTACAGCGTCAGCTGACGAATCCCGGTCCGTCCGCCCCGCGCGGCCGCGGGGCGGACGACCAGCCGACGTACCTCTCCTTCCCCTGTCCCCGAGGTGTCAGATGACCGTCGTCGAGGGCAAGTCCGCCCGCGCGAACCAGCACAGCACCGGGCCCGGCTCCGGCCCACTCAACCGCCTCAAGAATTCCTACGACCAACACTGGTACGCCTGGGCGATGTGCCTGCCCGTGGTGCTCGTCCTGGCGGCCGTCGTCGCTTACCCCCTGGCACAGGGGATCTATCTGACGTTCACCGATGCCACCAGCCAGAATGTCGGCCGCACCATTGGTGTCAACCACATCCCCGACAGCTTCTCCTGGGTAGGCCTGCACAACTATGCCGAGGTGCTGACCGGGGCGAACAACCAGTTCTGGCCGCACCTGGTGTGGACGGTCACCTGGACCGCGGCTTGCGTCGTCCTGACGTACGCGACAGGCCTGGCTCTGGCTATCGCCCTCAACCGTGACCTGCGCGGGCGAGCCTTCTACCGGCTTCTTCTCATCCTGCCCTGGGCGGTGCCGACCTTCGTCACCATCTTCGGTTGGCGTCTGATCCTGGCCGATGACGGAGTGGTCAACCAGCTGCTGGGCGCGGTGGGCCTGCCCGCCCCGTCCTGGTTGAGCGATCCCCTGGCGCAGAAGTTCGCCGCGATCGGCGTGAACATCTGGTGCGGTGTGCCGTTCATGATGATCTCCATGCTGGGCGGGCTGCAGGCCATCCCCAAGGAGCTCCACGAAGCTGCGGAAATGGATGGTGCCTCGCCCTGGCAGCGCTTCATCCACGTCGTCCTGCCCGGACTGCGTCCGGTCAGCAGCACGGTGATCCTGCTCGGCGTCATCTGGACCTTCAACCAGTTCAACGTGATCTTCCTGCTGTTTGGCGGGAACAGCGACAGCGTTCAGATCCTGGTGACCTACGCCTACCGCCTCTTCTTCGGCCAGCAGCCCCAGGACTACGCAGGCTCGGCGACTGTCGGCATCCTGTGCCTGTCGATCCTGGTGGTCTTCACAAGCGTCTACCGCCGCTGGCTCAAGCGCAACGACCAAGGGGCCCTGGCATGACCACTACCACCGCTCAGGTCACCCCCCGTCCCGTGACGGGCTCGGCTCACTCCGCGAGCCGCCCGCGCAGCCGCCGGCGGCGTTCCGTCTCCGCCTCGCTGCATGCCGTCCTCATCGGGGCCGCCTTCATCGCGGTCTTCCCGGTTCTGTGGATCTTCTACATTTCACTCGGCGCAGACAAGAACGACTACCAGCACCCCGGACGCATCGTCAACGACCCGACCTTGTCCAATTACAGCCACGTCTTGCGGGACACGGGCTTCGGCACGTGGATGCTCAATTCGTTGATCGTCGCTGGCGCCACCATGGTGATCGGAGTTCTGATCGCCGCGAGTAGCGCGTATGCCGTCTCCCGGATCCGCTTTCTGGGCCGTGGCTCGCTGATGTACACCTTCCTGCTCACCCAGATGTTCCCGGTCGCTGTTCTCATGGTGCCGCTGTACAAGATCATGGGAAGCGTCGGTCTGCTGGACACCTACGGCGGACTGGTCCTCATCTACTGCTCCACCGCCGTGCCGTACTGCGCCTGGCTGCTCAAGGGCTACTTCGACACCATTCCCGCCGAGATCGACGAGGCGGGACGCATCGACGGCCTGACGCCCTTCGGCACCTTCTGGCGCCTTGTTTTGCCGTTGGCCCGGCCCGGCCTGGCGGTCGCAGCGTTCTACACCTTCATCACCGCCTGGGGCGAAGTCGCCTTCGCCTCCAAGTTCATGCTCTCGGAAGGCAATTACACCCTCGCGGTGGGTCTGCAGTCCTACGTCAGCCAGTTCAACTCCCAGTGGAACTACATGGCGGCCACGTCGATACTCATCGCTCTCCCCGCCGGACTCGTCTTCTACATCGTCCAAAAACACCTGGTCACCGGTCTGACAGCTGGCGGCACCAAGGGCTAAGTCACAAACCCCGCCAGCGGGTGTCGCAGCCCCCATTTCCATAGCGAAGTCCCTGCTCCGTACCTGTCGGCGCCCAAGCGCCGCTGTCGTGAGGACTCCCTCTCCATGACCCAGTACCTTGTCGCCACCGACCCTGCCGCCGACCCGGACGCCGGCACCGTCCGTCCGGCCGACTGGTGGCGGGAAGCGGTGATCTACCAGGTCTATCCGCGCAGCTTCGCCGATGCCAACGGCGACGGCATAGGCGATCTTCCCGGTGTCCGCAGCCGGTTGCCCTACCTTCGCTCGCTCGGCGTGGACGCGGTGTGGCTCTCTCCCTTCTACGCCTCCCCGCAGGCCGATGCCGGTTACGACGTCGCCGACTACCGGGTCGTCGACCCGATGTTCGGCAGCCTGTCCGACGCCGTCGCACTGATCGAGGACGCCCACCAGCTGAGCCTGCGGATCATCGTCGACCTTGTGCCCAACCACTGCTCCGACCAGCACGAATGGTTCCAGCGCGCCCTGAGCGAAGGCCCTGGTTCCCGCCTACGTGAACGCTTCCACTTCCGCGACGGCCTAGGCAAGAACGGCGAGCTGCCACCCAACGACTGGGAATCCATCTTCGGCGGTCCGGCCTGGACCCGGACGAAGAACCCCGACGGGACACCGGGGCAGTGGTACCTGCACCTGTTCGCCCCCCAGCAGCCCGACTTCAACTGGGACCACCGCGCCGTCCACGACGAGTTCGCCTCCATCCTGCGGTTCTGGCTCGACCTAGGCGTCGACGGCTTCCGCATCGACGTCGCCCACGGCCTGGTCAAAGCCCCGGGCCTGCCCGACCTCGGCGCCCACGACCCGCTCAGGCTGCTGGGCAACGGCGCCAGCCCGTGCTTCGACCAAGACGGTGTGCATGAGATTTACCGCGCCTGGCGCACCATCCTCGACGAGTACGCAGGCAACCGGATCGGCGTCGCCGAGGCATGGGCTCCCACGCTGGAGCGCACCGCGAACTACGTACGCCCCGACGAACTGCACCAGGCATTCAACTTCCCCTACCTGGCCACCTCGTGGGACGCCGAGCCCCTGCGGCAGGTCATCGACGAAACCCTGACCACCGTGCGCCACGTCGGGGCCCCCGCCACGTGGGTCCTGTCCAATCATGACGTCACCCGGCACACCACCCGCTTCGCCAATCCGCCCGGAGTGGGAACCCAGATTCGTACCCCCGGCGACCGGGTGCTGGGCCTGCGCCGCGCCCGCGCCGCCAGCCTCCTCATGCTCGCACTGCCAGGCTCCGCCTACCTGTACCAGGGGGAGGAGCTCGGCCTGCCCGACGTCACCGATTTGCCCGACGAGGTGCGGCAAGACCCCTCGTTCTTCAGGGCCGATGGTCAAGACGGCTTCCGAGACGGATGCCGGGTCCCAATCCCCTGGTCGGGAACCCAGGCCCCCTACGGGTTCAACGCCGTTACGGGTGGTCCGAGCTGGCTGCCTCAGCCTGAGGAGTGGGCCACGCTCAGCGTCGACGCCCAGAGCGGCGATCCGGCCTCCACCCTCCAGCTCTACCGCGCCGCACTCGCCATCCGCCGCGACCACGTGGCCCTCGGCGGAGCCGACAACCTGCGCTGGCTCGCCAGCCACGAAGGTGTACTCGCCTTCGAGCGCCACGCCCCTGACGGCACGGTCTTCACCTGCACGGTCAACACCACCGGTCAGCCGGTACGGATCACCGCGCCGGGCGAACCGCTGCTCTCCAGCGCTCCCCACACCACGGACGGCACGCAAGCACACCTGCCGGGCGACACCACCATCTGGTGGACCAGCCGCTGAAACGGCGCACCCCCAGGCCCCGCGCAGCCCCGGCAGCGCAACAGCCTCTTCCCCCAGGACTTCACGTCCTGCCCCATACCAGCGAGGTCTCCATGCTTCGTAGACCCTCCCGAGTGCCCAAAGACGGCCGTCGGCGCACACCCCAGCTCATCGTCACCGCACTCGTCCTCATAGGCACCTCCACCGCAGGGGGCCTCACGCCGGCCCTCGCCGCTGACACCCCGCCCACCGCGGTCGCCATCGCCTCCGACTTCGACAGCCAGCTCGGCTGCGCAGGCGACTGGGCACCCGACTGCGACCAAGCCCAGATGAAGCATCGCGCGGACGGGGCATGGGCTCTCACCGCACGGCTGAAGGCAGGGACGTACTCCTACAAGGCCGCGCTCGACAAGAGCTGGGCCGTCAACTACGGGCTCAACGCCATCCCGGGGGGAGCGAACATCCCACTGACCGTCCCGGCCGGCGGGGCAGACGTGATGTTCATCTACGACCCGGTCACCCACTGGGTCACCGACACGCTCACCACGACGCTCGTCACCGCCGTCGGTGACTTCCAGAGCGAACTGGGCTGTACCAGCGACGGGGCCGCCGACTGCCTGGCGTCCTGGCTCACCGATCCCGACGGTGACGGCACGGCCACCTTCACCACCACCGGCCTGCCCGCAGGGACCTACACGGCCCGCGCCGCCCTGGGCCTGCCTGGCACCCCCACGGGCACGGCCACCTCTTTCACCGTCGCTGCAGACGGTGCGAAGACCACGTTCAGTCACACCGGCTCCTCGCAAAACCTGAACGTCTATGCGGGTGAGCCCAAACCCAGCCTCGCCCCCCGGGCAGCACACTGGCTCACCAAAGATCTGATCGCCTGGGACCTCGGCGAGGAGCCAGCCCAACGGACCTACCAACTCGCCGCAGCCCCCGACGGAGGACTTGCAGCGGGAGGGACCGGCATTACAGGCGGCACCACCATCCCACTGACCTACGACCCCACCGGACTGCCTGCAGCGGTCAAAAGGCAGTACCCCCACCTGGCGAAGCTCTCGGCACTGCGGCTCCCGCGCGCATGGGCCGCAAAGGCCCCGGCACTTCTCAAGGGCCAGGTCGCAGTCGCCGCCCTCGACCCGGACGGCACGCTGCACTCCGCGACCGGCCTGCAGACCCCGGGCGTGCTCGATGACCTCTATGCCGCACCGGCTCGCAAAGCCAGCCTCGGCCCCGTCTTCACAGGCGACAAGCCCACGCTGTCGGTGTGGGCGCCCACCGCGAAAAGCGTCAGCGCCGAGCTCTACGACACGGCCACGACTACCCAGCCGCGCCTGATAGGCATGACCCTCAACCCCCGCACGGGCATCTGGTCAGTGCGAGGCGAGAAGAACTGGAAGAACAAGTACTACCGCTTCGCTGTGAAGGTCTGGGCGCCCGCCGTTCTCAAGACCGTCACCAATCACGTCACCGACCCGTACTCGCTCTCCCTGTCCACCGACTCCCGTCTCAGCCAGATCGTCGACCTCCACGACCGCTCCACCGCTCCGCCCGGCTGGGCACGCAGCCGCCCGCCCAAGGCTATCGCCGCAGGAAAGCAGCAGATCCAGGAACTGCACCTGCGTGACTTCTCCGCGGCGGACGACACTGTCCCTGCCGCCGCCCGCGGCACCTACAGCGCTCTCACCCACCCGGCGTCGGCCGGGTTCAAGCACCTGAAGGAACTGTCCGGCTCCGGCGTCACCTCCGTGCAACTCCTGCCCGCCTTCGACTTCGCGGGGACCGCCGAGCAGCGCAGCGACCAGGCCGTCCCGGCGTGCGACCTGCCGTCGATGGCTCCGGACTCCGAGGCACAGCAGGCTTGTGTGGCGGGAACCCAGGCAACCGACGCCTACAACTGGGGCTACAACCCGTTGCACTTCACCGTGCCCGAGGGCTCCTACGCCACCGACCCGAATGGTGCCGCACGCGTCGTGGAGTTCCGGCAGATGATCCAAAACCTCCACAGGGCCGGTCTGCGGGTTGTCATGGACGTCGTTTACAACCACACCGCCGCCGCCGGCCAGGACCCGGCCTCAGTCCTGGACCGCATCGTCCCCGGCTACTACCACCGTCTGGATGCCACCGGTGCCGTCACCCGGGACAGTTGCTGCGCCGACACCGCCCCCGAGCACGCGATGATGAACAAGCTCGTCGTCGACTCCGTCACCACCTGGGCCAAGCAGTACCGCATCGACGGTTTCCGCTTCGATCTAATGGGCCTGGACCCCAAGCAGACCATGCTCGATGTCGACGATGCCCTGGCCCAGCTCACTCCCGGTCGCGACGGTGTCGATGGGAAGAACATTGCCCTGTACGGCGAGGGCTGGAACTACGGGGTGGTCGCCGACGACGCCCGGTTCGTTCAGGCCACCCAGGAGAACATGGCCGGCACCGGTATCGGCACCTTCAACGACCGGCTGCGTGACGGCGTACGCGGCGGAGGCATCTCGGACGCCGACCCCCGTCGCCAGGGCTTCGCCAGCGGTCTGTTCACCGATCCCAACGCCGCCGACGTCAACGGCACCCCGGAGCAGCAAAAGACGCGGCTGCTCAAGGACATGGACTTGGTGAAGGTCGGGCTGGCCGGCAACCTGGCCGACTACTCTTTCACCACCAGCGACGGCACCCGCCGCAAGGGCTCTCAGCTCGACTACAACGGCCACCCGGCCGGGTACACGGCTGCGCCCGGTGAAGCCGTCAACTACGTGGAAGCGCACGACAACCTGGCCTTGTACGATGCGCTGGCTTACAAGCTTCCGGTCGGCACTACGCCGGAGGCCCGAGCCCGCATGCAAGCTCTGGCCCTGGCGGCGAGCACGCTGTCGCAGAGTCCGAGCATGACCCAGGCCGGGACGGACCTACTGCGCTCCAAGTCGCTGGACGGCAACTCCTACGACAGCGGCGACTGGTTCAACGCCATCCAGTGGGACTGCCGCGCCGGCAACGGTTTCGGTCGCGGTCTGCCCTTGGCCGAGTCCAACCGTGCTCAGTGGAACCTTGCCAAGCCCTTGCTGAGCAGCGCCTCCCTTATCCCGGGCTGCAAGGAGATCGGCGAGGCCGGTGCGCAGTTCCAGCAGTTGCTGAAGATCAAAGAGTCCTCGCCGCTGTTCTCCCTCCCCAGCGCCGCTGCCGTGCAAAAGCGCCTGGGATTCCCGCTCTCCGGCACCCCGGGGGAGATTCCCGGAGTCATTACCCAGCACTTGGACGGACGAGGGCTGGACACCTACGAGGCCGTCACGGTCATCTACAACGCCACTCCACGGGTCCAGAAGCAGACCGTCGAGGGTCTGGCGGGAAGTCGGCAGGTGCTGCATCCGGTTCTGGCACGGGGTGGCGACTTCACGGTCAAGCAGTCCGCGTTTAGTGCTCACAACGGCACGTTTACCGTTCCCGCACGCACGGTGGCCGTGTTCGTCCAGCGATAACCGCCAGCTTTCAAGGCTCCTATCGGCCCGGGGGGGGGGGGGGGGGGGGGGGGGCGCCCCCCCTCCCCCCCCCCCCCCCCCCCCCCCCCCCCCCCCCCCGGGCCGTGCCCTTGCGCCACAGCCTCCTGTCTCAGTGCAGGTGCCACTCATTCACAAGAGGCCTTGTGAGACACCTTGACGGCCAACAAGTAACCAATTATTAACTTGAGTTAGCAACACGTGAACACTGAGGTCATCTGCCACGGTCCGTGCGGAAGCCCGAGCCGACCAACCGTGCCGCACCGCCGCCAGCTCACGCCACTCCTCCACGCACCCGCCTTGCGGGCCCCGCAGTGGATCCCCTCCCCAGGAGGCACCCCCATGCACGGCACTCCACCACCCCTCCGGCGCCACCGAGCAACAACTCTCTGCGCCGCCATCGCGACCGGCGCCGTCGCTCTCGTCCTCGTCCCCGCCCTGGATACCCCCGCACAAGCCGCCCCCAGCGCCGTGTCCGTCCCCGGCAGCTTCAACAGCGAGATCGGCTGCCCGGGCGACTGGGCGACCGACTGCGACCAAGCGCAGCTCACGGCACGCACCGACGGGTCCGGAGGTTGGTCCAAAACCATGACCCTCCCGGCCGGCTCCTACGCCTACAAGGCCGCCCTCGACAAGAGCTGGAGCGAGAACTACGGAGCCAAGGCACAGCCCTCCGGCGCCGACATCCCGCTGACAGTCCCCGCCGGGGGCAAGAGAGTCACCTTCGTCTACGACCCGGTCACTCACTGGATCACCGACGACATCAACGCCAAGATCGTCACCGCGGGAGGCTCCTTCCAGTCCGAGCTCGGCTGCGCCGCCGACTGGGCCCCCGACTGCCTCACCTCCTGGCTCAAGGACATCGACGGCGACGGCATCTACACCTGGGCCACGACCGCCATCCCGGCTGGAACCCACGAGGTCAAAGCCGCCGTCGGCCAGTCCTGGGCCGAAAGCTACGGTCAAGGCGGCAGCCCCAGCGGCGCCAACATCAGCTTCACCGTCCCCCGATCCGGCTCCACCACACAGTTCCGCTACGACAGCACCTCACATGTACTGACGGTTCAGACCGAAGCGGGTGGGAGTGACCCCGCGCCCACCGGCACCCTGGGCGCCACCTACACCCCCAGCAGGACGACCTTCCGCATCTGGTCACCCGACAGCTCCGCAGTGACCGTGACCCTCGGAGGCCAGAGCTACCCCCTCAAGCCCGTGACCCTGGCCGGATACACCGACGTGTACGAGGTCGTAGTGAGCGGGGACCAGAAGAACCAGGCCTACCAATTCCGCGTCGGCAACAACACCGTTCGTGACCCCTACGCCCGCATGGTGAAACCAGGCACCACCGAGGGCATCGTCCTCGATCCCGCCGCGATACGGCCCACCGCCGGAACCTGGGCGCCCACCCCGCCGGCGGCCAAACGCGAAGACGCCGTCATCTACGAGATGAGCGTCCGCAACTTCACTATTGACGCCAGCTCCGGAGTGGACAGCGCCAAGCGCGGCAAATTCCTCGGCCTGGTCCAAAGCGGCACCACGAACAACGGAGCCAAGACGGGCATTGACCACCTGAAGGAACTCGGCGTCACCCACGTTCAGCTCCTGCCGTCGTTCGACTTCAACAGCAAGGTACCCAACTGGGGCTACGACCCCGTCAACTACAACGTCCCCGAGGAGCAGTTCTCCCAGTTCACCGCCCCCGAGGACCGGGCCAGGGAATTCGCGGACATGGTCAACGAATTCCACAAGAACGGCATCCGCGTCATCATGGACGTCGTCTACAACCACACCTACAGCAAGGACGCACTGCAAGGGATCACCGGGAAGTACTACACCCCAAATGATCTGTCGGCCACGGGAAACTCCATCGACGATGGCAACCCCATGGTCAGCCGCATGATCAGAGACAGTCTTGAGTCGTGGGTCAGGAACTACAACATCGACGGCTTCCGCTTCGACCTGCTGGGAGTCCACCACTACAAAAACGTCGACAACTGGGCCAAGCACCTCAACGCCACCTTCCCCGACCGCATGCTGCAGATCTACGGCGAACCGTGGAGCGGCGGCGTCAGTGACCCGCTCGAGCCCCAAAAGGTGCGCTACGGAACCACCCCCGCACTGGCCGACGCCCACGTCGGCGTCTTCAACGGCGCCTACCGCGACGCCATCAAGGGCGGCACCCGCGACCAGAACCTCGGCTACATGGGCGGCTCGGGTGGCAACGCCGCGACCGTCGCAGCCGGCATGCAGGGCTCTCCCCTCGCGGTGAAGAGCACCACACCCCTCTCCGACCCGTGGAACCCGGCCTTCGCCTACGACCCCGAGCAGACGATCAACTACGTCTCAGCCCACGACGACCTCAACCTCTGGGACAAGATCACATACTCCGGTGTCACCGGAGGGGCCACAGGACGCGCAGGTCAGATGGACCGCTTCGGCGCCGGCATAGTCCTGACCTCCCAGGGCATCCCCTTCATCCACGAGGGCGATGAATTCCTTCACTCCAAGGTCGTCGGCGGCGACTACGAAACAGCCAAGAACTCCTACGAGGCACCGGACAGCGTCAACGCCATCCAGTGGGGAGAGAAGACGGCCCACGCCACAACCTTCCGCTACTACAAGGACGCCATCGCCCTGCGCAAGTCAACCCCCGCCCTGCGGCTGCACTCCTGGGACGCGGTCAAGGCACAAGCCACCGCCCGGACCGACGGTCAGGTCATCATCTCCGCTGCGAGCTCCCGCGAGAGCGCACCCACCGACTACGACACCGTCGTCGTTTACAACCCCACCAGCACCACGTACAACGCGAACCTGCCGACCGGCTCCTGGACGAAGGTCCTCGACACCACCGGAGCAGTCAGCACGACAGGCAATACCGCAGGGAGCCTGGCAGTGACCGTCTTCAAGAAGAACTGACCCAACAGGTCCCTACCACCATCGCACCGCGAGGCGTTGACCACAGCCCTCATCCTTGTACGCGGACGAGTACGGGCGGAGCTGCCTGCCCGCGGTGCGGCGACCTGCCCGACGCGGTGCGTAGGTCTGCGCGGACATCGGCTCCCGCGTGAGCGTTGCACAGCTATGGCGGGGAGGGGAAGAAGGCTTCCCTGGCAGAGACGAGGCCCGCGATGGAGGACCGCTGAACCATACCGGCCTCATCGCTGTGGAGGGGCGGTGGTCGAGACGTGAGCGCCCCGGCCCCTCCAGAGCGTTCTGGGGCCGGGTGCAACCAAAGGCGGGAAGCAGGGAGCACCATTGTTCACGACTCCTACTGATCTCCCCAGGATGAGGTCGGGCGCCTCGAGCAGTTGATGCTGCAGACAAGGCGGAGCTCTCCGAATGGGTGCCGCGCGTATCTCGCAGCGGACCCGGGGCCGCTCGACTGGTGAAGTTGGGCGACGGTCCGCTCCACAACCCAGCAGGGGCTTTCCCCGTTGTGGTGCTGCCAGCCCGCAGAAGCCGAGGTACGGGGCGAAGTCGTAGCCGCGGACGGCTGAGACCGTGTCCTGCGTGGTGAGGCGGACGAGGCGTTTGTAGCAACACAGGGCGGCCGCCAGTCCGAGAAGGGCCAGGTAGTTGCGGGGATCGCGCTCGTAGTGAGGAGCTCAGACGTCGGTAGCCGGACAGTCAGGACATCGTGCGCTCGATCACCCAACGGCGGCGGCCCAATCGTTCGCTGGACTCGATGCCTTTGCTTGTGGCGGTGGGGATCTTCCTTAGCCGCTCGCGCTCGGCGGTGGTTTTGACTGTCGGGCGGGCGCAGGCAACAGGCATGAGTCGAGGGCCGGCCGGCAGAAGTGGATCAGGTTCAGACTCGAGGGGTGGCGGAGGTCAGGCTGGCGTCGACGATGGCCTCGATGTGCAGGGCGGTCGAGTCCAGCAAGGGCAGAGCGGGGAAGTCCTGCGCGTCGATCAACTGCGTAATCTCGGTGCAGCCGAGGATGATCGCGTCCGCGCCCCGGTCTGTCAACTGTTCCATGATCCGCAGGTGTTCAGTGCGCGAGTTGCCGGTGAAGATGTTGCGGGTCAGCTCGTCGAAGATGACCTGGTCGACGAAGGTGCGGTCGTCTTGGCCTGGGACGATGGCGGACAAGCCGTGTTCTGCGAGGCGGTCGCGGTAGAAGTCCGCTTCCATCACGGGTCCGGTGATGTAGTCGGCGGCACCCTCGGATGCGGGGTTGTCGCATCCAGCAGGGGCATCAGCTCGTGCTGGCCCTTAACCGCTATCGGGCCTCTTGTGCCGTTTGCACCCGAGATTGACCGGCCCGCTCACTCGTCCCTGGTGCTGGCGGAGGCGCATTGAAATCGCCTCTGATGTGGGTTGATCAGGCATCGGTGCAGGTAGCGAACTCCTGGTCGGCTTCAGGCTGGTCGGGTCGTGAGCACCGTCCGCTGGGACGGAGATTCCAGGATGCGCTCCCGAGGGGTGGAGCGATGTGTGGACTGTCGCTTTTCTGGCCATACGGGTTGGGTGGCTGGGGGAGCGGCACATGGCGCGCCTCTCCGTAACGAAGCTTGCTCGCGCAGACAGGCGACATCGCCTCTCCAGCGCGGGAGGCGTGAGAAGAAGTGGTCGAGGGTCGGCGTGCTGGGCATCGGCAAGCCGGGGACGTGATCCCCGTGCATGCAGTCGAAGGTCACGCCCTGCTGAGACTCCTTGGGCGCGTGCTTCCAGCTACGTCAGAACCGTACTCGCCCTGACCTTGCCCCGACCGGTCCTCGCCGTGCGGTGCCCAACTCCTACGCGCCAGAGCGAGATGACTAGGGGCTTAATGAAAGACGAAAGATAAGTCGTGACACATCTCTTGACCGTCCGTCTCGTTACGGGCAAGGTTCCGGAGAGCGCTCTCCCGTGTCGTTCTCGTTTCCAAGGAGCCCCCGTATGCCCATAGTTGGCATATCGTCAGTCGCGCCACCCCCGCCTCGCAGATCTGTGCGCCGGGGTGTTGTCGGTGCGGTGGTCACCGCCCTCACCGCCACCCTGCTCGCCCTTGCTCCCGCTCAGGAGGCCGCGGCCGCACCCGTCCTGCTCTCGCAGGGCAAGCCGGTCACGGCATCCAGCCAGGAGAACGGCGGCACTCCGGCAGCCGACGCCGTCGACGGCAACACCAGCACCCGTTGGTCCAGTGCCCATTCCGACCCGCAATGGATCCGCATCGACCTCGGCGAGACCACCAAGGTGAGCCAGGTCGTCCTCGACTGGGAGGTGGCGTACGGCAAGGGCTACCGCATCGAGCTCTCCACCAACGGCTCCGACTGGTCGACGGCCTACCAGACCACCACCGGCGACGGCGGCACGGACACCATCACCGTGAGCGGCGAGGCCCGCTACGTACGTCTGTATGGCACTGACCGCGCCACCCAGTACGGCTACTCGCTCTGGGAGTTCAAGGTATACGGCGAGACCGGCACCGGAGGCCCGCAGCTCCCCGGCGGAGGCAGCCTCGGCCCCAACGTGCATGTCTTCGACCCCTCGACGCCCGGTATCCAGGCCAAGCTCGATGACGTGTTCCGCCAGCAGGAGTCGGCGCAGTTCGGCAGCGGCCGGCACGCCTTCCTCTTCAAGCCGGGCACGTACAACAACCTCAACGCCCAAATCGGCTTCTACACCCAGATCGCCGGCCTGGGCCTGAAGCCGGATGACACCACCATCAACGGAGACGTGACGGTCGATGCAGGCTGGTTCAACGGGAACGCCACGCAGAACTTCTGGCGAGCAGCCGAGAACCTCGCACTGAACCCGGTGAGCGGAACCAACCGCTGGGCGGTCTCCCAGGCCGCGTCGTTCCGTCGTATGCACGTCAAGGGCGGGCTGAACCTCGCTCCGAACGGCTATGGCTGGGCGAGCGGCGGCTACATTGCTGACTCGAAGATCGACGGTCAGGTCGGCAACTACTCGCAGCAGCAGTGGTACACCCGTGACAGTGCCATCGGCGGCTGGTCCAACTCGGTGTGGAACCAGGTCTTCTCAGGGGTCGAGGGTGCCCCGGCAAACGGCTTCCCGGAGCCCCGCTACACGACCCTGAACGACACCCCCGTTTCCCGGGAAAAGCCGTTCCTCTACCTCGACGGCAATGAGTACAAGGTCTTCGCGCCTGCCAAGCGGACCAACGCCCGCGGCACGACCTGGGCGAGCGGCACCCCGCAGGGCGAGTCGATTTCTCTGAACAAGTTCTACGTCGTCAAGCCCGGCGCCACCGCCGCAACGATCAACCAGGCACTCGACCAGGGCCTGCACCTGCTGTTCACGCCAGGCGTGTACCACGTCGACCAGACCATCAAGATCGACCGGGCGAACACGATCGTCCTGGGCCTTGGCCTGGCCACGATCATTCCTGACAACGGAGTGACCGCGATGAAGGTCGCCGATGTCGACGGCGTGCGACTGGCCGGGTTCCTGGTCGACGCTGGTCCGGTCAATTCCCAGACACTCCTGGAGGTCGGCCCGCAGGGAGCCTCCACCGACCACGGTGCCAACCCCACCACCGTTCAGGACGTGTACATCCGCATCGGCGGCGCGGGTGCGGGCAAGGCGACCACCAGCATGGTCATCAACAATGACGACACCATCATCGACCACACCTGGGTGTGGCGGGCAGACCACGGCGAGGGTGTCGGCTGGGAGACCAACCGCGCCGACTACGGTGTCCGGGTCAACGGCGACGACGTCCTGGCCACCGGTCTGTTCGTCGAGCACTTCAACAAGTATGACGTCGAGTGGTACGGCGAGCGTGGCCGCACGATCTTCTACCAGAACGAGAAGGCGTACGACGCTCCCAACCAGGCCGCTATTCAGAACGGCACGACCAAGGGCTACGCGGCCTACCGTGTCGATGACTCGGTCGATACTCATGAGGCATGGGGCCTGGGCAGCTACTGCAACTACAACGTCGACTCCTCGATCCGCCAGGACCACGGCTTCAAAACTCCGGTCAAGCCAGGGGTGAAGTTCCACAGCCTGCTGGTGGTGTCCCTCGGCGGAATGGGTCATTACAACCACGTCATCAACGACACCGGAGCATCCACGGTTCCCTCTGGAACTTCGACGGTGCCGTCCACCGTCGTGTCCTTCCCCTGATACGCCAGCCGCCAGCCGCCGCCTGATTTGGCAACGCTGGCCATGACTCCCCTCCGGTCCGGGTGACATCCCGCCCCGGCCCGGAGGGGCTGCGCGGTCCGGTGCCCGAACCGGGCGCCGTGAACCGCACCCTTGCACCTCCCCCCATGCGGCCGTGTCGTTCCCAGTAGGGCGGCACGCCGCGGTCACGCGCCGACACGAGGACCGGGGACCCCCCTGGTGAGCGCTCCCCGTCCGGCACCCCAACCTGCCAGGAGCAGATGTGTCCAGACCTCCCTCACCACCCGCCCGGACCCGCCGCCGCGCCGGCCTGTCCGTGCTGGCTCTCGGTGCACTGGTGGCGTCATCGTTCACCCTCGCTGCCCCGCCCGCCCAGGCAGCTGACAGCCTGCTGTCCCAAGGAAAGCCTGCCACCGCCTCCTCTCAGGAGGGGGACGCGTACGCCGCATCGGCGGCCGTGGACGGCAATCTCACCGGCACTCGCTGGTCGAGCAAGTGGAGCGACCCGCAGTGGCTCCAGGTTGATCTCGGCAAGCGTGCGAACCTCACTCGCGCCGTCCTGACATGGGAGGCGGCGTACGGGAAGGGCTACCAAGTCCAAGCGTCCGACAACGGCACCGACTGGCGGACGGTGAAGACCGTCACCGACGGCGACGGCGGCACGGACGACCTCACCCTTTCCGGTGCCGGCCGCTACGTGCGGGTGCTGGGAACGGAACGGTCCGGGGGATACGGCTACTCTCTGTGGGAGTTCCAGGTCTACGGGAACACGGACGACACCCCGCCGGCAGGAGGCGCGGTCCGGGTAGCGGGCTCTCAGGGGAACTGGCAGCTCACCGTCGGCGGACAGCCGTACACCGTCAAGGGGCTGACCTGGGGGCCGGCCATCGCCGACGCACCCCGGTACATGCCGGACGTGAAGTCGATGGGCGTCAACACGGTCCGCACCTGGGGTACCGACGGCGGAACCAAGCCCCTGCTGGACTCGGCAGCCGCCAACGGAATCCGCGTGATCAACGGCTTCTGGCTGCAGCCGGGCGGTGGCCCGGGCAGCGGCGGCTGCGTGAACTACGTCACTGACTCGACGTACAAGAACAACATGCTGACTGAGTTCGCGAAGTGGGTGGAGACCTACAAGTCGCACCCCGCCACCTTGATGTGGAACGTCGGCAACGAATCGGTCCTCGGCCTGCAGAACTGCTACAACGGCACCGAGCTGGAGTCGCAGCGCAACGCCTACACCTCCTTCGTCAACGACGTCGCCAAAAAGATCCACTCGATCGACCCGGACCACCCGGTCACCTCCACGGACGCCTGGACCGGTGCCTGGCCGTACTACAAGCGCAACGCCCCTGACCTCGACCTCTACTCGATGAACTCCTACGGGGACATCTGCAACGTCCAAAAGGACTGGGAGGCAGGCGGCTACACCAAGCCCTACATCATCACCGAGGGTGGTCCCGCCGGCGAATGGGAGGTGCCCGACGACGCCAACGGCATCCCCAACGAGCCGACCGATGTGCAGAAGGCCGACGGCTACACCAAGGCGTGGGGCTGTATCACCGGCCACCGGGGCGTCGCCCTGGGCGCCACCCTGTTCCACTACGGCACCGAGCACGACTTCGGCGGCGTCTGGTTCAACCTCGTGCCCGACGGCCTCAAGCGCCTGTCCTACTACGCCGTCAAGAAGGCCTACACCGGATCGACCAGCGGCGACAACACACCCCCGGTCATCACGAACATGACCGTCACCCCTGGCTCATCGGCCCCTGCGGGCGACGAGTTCAGCGTGCGGGCCGACGTCCGGGACCCGGACGGCGACCCGATCACGTACAAGGTCTTCCTCAGCGGCAACTACGCCAACGGCGACAAGCGCCTCGTCGAGGCCCGCTGGCGCTCCACCGGGAGCGGCACCTTCGCCGTCACCGCGCCCGAGAAGCTGGGCGTCTGGAAGGTGTACATCCAGGCCGAGGACGGACACGGGAACGCCGGCATCGAAACGAAGTCGGTCAAGGTCGTCGCTCCGCCGGTCTCCGGTACCAACGTGGCGCTGAACAAGCCGACCACCGCCTCCTCGTTTCAGGAGTCTTACGGAGACTGTCCCTGCCAGCCCTCCAAGGCCACGGACGGCAAGAGCGACACCCGCTGGGCCAGTGACTGGAGCGACCCGCAGTGGATCAGCGTCGACATCGGCGCCTCCACCGCGATCCGCAAGCTCCAACTGGTGTGGGACGCGGCCTACGCGAAGTCCTATGAGGTCCAGGTGTCCGACGACGGAAGCACCTGGCGCACGGTCCACTCCACCACGACCGGCAACGGCGATATCGACACCATCGATGTTGCGACCACCGCACGGCACGTGCGTCTCCACCTGACAGCCAGGGGGACGAGCTGGGGTTACTCGCTCCACGAATTCGGCATCTACAGCTGACACACCACGCCATACCCCCGGCAGGGGGTCAGCGCTCAGCCCCCTGCCGGGCCACCCCTCACCCATGGGCTGGAGGCCCTTCATGAAATGGCGTTCGAAACAACTCCCTGCGCTCCTTCTAGGCAGCGCTCTCGTCGCATCCGTTCTTGGCCTCGGCACGATCGCCACCGCGGCCGATCCGGAAAGTCGTGCCCCGGCTGTCAGTCACGCCGGGCACACGATGGCTGTATCCACCCAGGCGTCCGGCGACGACCCCGACGGTGACGGCTACATACCGGCCGTCCCCCAGGTCACAGGGGTCACGCCGTCTACGGCCACCCCGCCGTCGCGCTACTTCCACGAATTCCAGGCCAACTGCTCCGTCACGCATACCGCGCCGGACGACCCGATCGTGTATCCGGGACAGCCGGGCAAGTCCCACGACCACACCTTCATGGGCAACACCACCACGAACGCCGCCAGCACAACCGCAAGCCTCTACGGAGGCACGACGACCTGTAAGGCACCCGCCGACGCCTCCGCGTACTGGATGCCCTCCCTCTACAACGGGGACAAGAAGATCCTCCCCGTGGGGCCGCAGGTCATCTACTACAAGGCCGGTGTCACCGACTACACCAGCGTGCGGCCGTTCCCCAAGGGGCTGCGGTTCGTCGTGGGCGATCCCATGCAGAGCGCCGATGCCTTCCGCCACCACCGCGGGTTCGTCGAAGGCTGGGAATGTGGTGAGAGCTTCTTCAACGTCGACTTCCCGGCTAGCTGCCCGAGCCGGCCCGACGTACAGCTCAACATTCGTTTCCAGGCCCCCAGTTGCTGGGACGGCAAGTACCTCGACACCCCCGACCACAAGAGTCACATGGCCTACCCGGTCGTCAAACCCGGCACAAACGACAACATGTGCCCGGCCAGCCACCCCGTGGCCCTGCCGATGATCGAGTTCAAGATGGCCTTCCCGGTCAACGGCGACATGGGCCAGGTCCGCCTGGCCAGTGGTCGCGGGTACTCCTTCCACTATGACTTCTTCAACGCATGGGAGGAACTCACCCTCAAGGCGATGGTCGACCACTGCATCGTGGGCGGCCTCCAGTGCAATCCGCGTGGCTACGACGAGAACCACCCGGAGCAGGGCGCGGTCCTGAACGCGGACTACCGACTGCCCTGACCGACCGATTTTCCCGGGGCCCGGCCGTTCCCGCTCACGCGAGGGCGGCCGGGCTCTTGGTCCTGCCCCGACCATCTGGCAGGGCCATGACGGAGCAGATGTGAGAGAGGGGCGGGACATGGACGACAGGAACGTCGACTGGCATATCGGCAAGCTGACCCTTGAGCAGAAGGTACGTCTGCTTACCGGTGCGACGACATGGCGCACGGCGGGGGAGGTCGATATCGGGCTGCGGCAGATGGTGATGTCGGACGGGCCAGCAGGCGTCCGCGGTGAGGCGTGGGATGAGCGGCGCCCGTCGGCGTTGCTTCCCTCAGCGTCGGCCCTGGGCGCCTTGTGGGACGAGGAACTGGTGGAAGAACTGGGTGGATTGCTAGCGGCCGAGGCTGTCCGCAAGGGCGTCGACGTGGTGCTGGCGCCAACGCTCAATCTCCACCGGACTCCACTTGGAGGCAGGCACTTCGAGTGCTTCTCGGAGGATCCAGAACTGACGGGACGAACCGGTGCGGCCCTGATTCGGGGCATTCAGGCCCACGGTGTGGCTGCTACCGCCAAGCACTATGTCGCGAACGACAGTGAAACCGACCGCTTGACCGTCGACGTGCGCGTCTCCGAGCGGGTCTTGCGCGAGGTGTACCTCGCGCCCTTCGAGGCAGCTGTCGAGGCGGGCGTATGGCTTGTCATGGCGGGCTACAACTGCGTCAACGGCGTGACGATGACATCGAACCCTCTCCTGGAAAAGCCCCTGAAGACGGAGTGGGGATTTGACGGCGTCGTCGTGTCCGACTGGGCGGCCCTGCGTTCGACAGAGGAACCGGCCCGTGCCGCGCTCGACCTGGCGATGCCCGGACCGCAGAGTCCATGGGGGACCGCCTTGGTCCAGGCGGTGAAGGACGGTCGAGTCCCGGAGGAAGCAGTAGACGACAAGGTGCGCCGGCTGCTGCGGCTCGCCGACCGGGTGGGCGCTCTCGGACCGCCTCGACAGCGCCGCACGCCGATGCAGGGCTCGCGCGGCACCCGGGCACTGTTGCGCCGCGCGACCGCGGCCAGTTCCGTGCTCTTGCATAACCAAGGCGTGCTTCCGCTGGATCCGGCAGAGCTTTCCACCATCGCAGTCATCGGCGCCCATGCCGCCTCACCGCGCACGCAAGGCGGAGGCAGCGCCGGTGTCTTCCCTCCTGACGTGGTGACCCCGCTGGCCGGTATCCGAGCCCGGCTGCGGGGTCGCGCCCGCGTAGTGCATGTCCCAGCCCACCTGCCGGGGGCGGCCTCGGCTCCGCTCGACATCGACTTGTGCAGCAACCCCAGGACGGGCACCCCGGGTGTGCTGCTGCGCGTCTTGGACGAGTCGGGCGCAGAGCTGCATGCAGAACATCGCTTCTCGGGCCGTCAGCTCGAGCCGGATCTGCCCCCGGGGGCACATACCGTGGAAATCAGCGCTGCGCTGCGACCGCGACAGGCGGGTGCCTGGACGTTTGGGGTCGGAGGCTTCGGCCGGATGACACTCACCATTGAGGGAAACCCAATCCTGGACGGCGTGTTCCCGTGCGAGACAGACGATCCGGCGGTTGTCCACGTCAATCCGCCAGTCCAGCAAGCACGGACAGAACTGACCTCGAAACAGCCCGTGCATGTGGTGGCAAGGCGTGAGCTGGCGCCCGGTTGTGGACGCGCCACCATCGTCACGGCGGCGCCGCCGGAGTCCGTGGCGGAAGACGTCTTGCAGGCCGCGGTGGAGGCCGCCCGTGCGGCGGACGTTGCACTGGTGGTCGTCGGTACAACTGAGCATGACGAGACCGAGGGATACGACCGCAGTCACCTGTCCCTTGGCAGGTACCAGGACGATCTCGTACGGGCGGTGACCGCAGTCAATTCGCGCACCGTCGTGGTCGTTAACAGCGGTGGTCCGGTCGAGATGCCGTGGCGTAGGGACGCGGGCGCTGTGCTGCTCTCCTGGTTCCCAGGACAAGAGGCCGGTGCGGGAATCGCCGACGTACTCTTCGGTCTGCAAGAGCCCGGTGGCAGGCTTCCTACAACGTGGGGGGCCTCTCTCGCGCACACACCCGTGACGCGCACGCAACCGGCGCAGGGGCGTCTCGACTACACGGAGGGCCTTCACATCGGCTACCGGGCCTGGTCGCGGGCCAGCCGCGAGCCGGCCTTCTGGTTCGGCCATGGGCTCGGGTACACCACCTGGGCGTACGAAGCCGTCGATGCTCCCACCAGGGTCGCGGTGGGCGAGGCGTTCACCGTTCGAGTAAGCCTTCGCAACACGGGCAGCCGCGCCGGGCGGGAGGTGGTACAGGTGTACATGGCCCGGCCGGGGTCGGCCGTGGAGCGGCCCGTGCGCTGGTTCGCCGGATGGGCGGCGGTCCGGGCCGAGCCCGGTCGGCAGGTGGTCGCGGAGGTGGAGGTGCCTGCCCGTGCGCTGCGCCACTGGTCGGAGGTGGAGCACGCCTGGTCCCGGGAACTGGGGTCGTACCGGCTGATGGCGGGCAGGTCTGCGGGGGACTTGCGATGGGAGGGGGAGGTGACGCTGGAGCCTGAGGAGTTCACTGGTTGAAGCTGTTCAGTTCGCCGCCCGTTCCCGCAGGCTGGTCTGCCATGCAGGGCTCAGTTCCTCGGGGTCCGCTTCGGCGCGGCGGCCGCCGCGGGCGAAGAAGTCGGCGAGCGGCAGGATCGCGGCTCCGACGGTGACGGCGTCGGGCCCGAGGGTGCCGAGGTCGATTTCGACGCGCGCGGCTGGGAACTTCAGTGAGTACGCGGTGGCGTAGGTGCGGACTGTGTCCAGGAAGCGCGGGCCGAGTTGGAGGCCGGCCCATCCGCCTACGAGGATGCGGTCGGGCTGGAACAGGTTGATGAGGTCGGAGAATCCGGCGCCGAGGAACTCGGCGGTCTCTTCCAGGACGGCCAGGGCGGTCGCGTCGGCGGGCGGAGTCGTCCCGTTCTCGTCGGGGGCGGGGTAGGCGGCGGCGAGCATCGCGGTCAGCGCGGTCTCCTCGTCTGTGCCGGCAGGGGGACGGCCGCCCGCCTCTGACCAGCGTTCCAGGAGTGCCTCTGCGCCTGCGTACGCCTCAAGGCAGCCTCTTGCGCCGCAGCGGCAGTGCCGGCCCCGTACCCGTACGGTCAGATGGCCCCACTCCAGGGCTACGCCTGAACGTAGGTCGTCGGTGACGAGGCAGGCGCCGACACCGGAGCCGAAGAGGACCACGACGGCGTTCTGTGCGCCTCTTCCGGCGCCGAACCACATCTCGGCCTGGCCGAGGGTTTTGGCGCCGTTTTCGATGTAGTACGGCACGGTCTTGGGCAGCAGTCGGGATTCGCGCAGGAGTCGCTCGAGCGGGACGGCGTTCCAGCCGATGGTCTGGCCGTGCACTACGGCACCGTCCTTGGGGCTCTCGGCGACGATGCCCGGTACTCCGATGCCTACACCCAGGAGCTGTTCGGCGGGGATGCCGGCTTGGTTGAGGACCTTGGGGATGCCCTCGCGCAGGTGCCTGAGCACGACGTTGATGTCATAGCGGTCGACGCGTGGGCCTTCGGTTGCCAACGGCCGTTCCACTCGGGCGAGTTCGGTCAGGGCCAGGTCGAAGAGTTCGATACGTACGCGCGTCTCTCCGATGTCCACGCCGATGAGGTAGCCGCTGTCCGCTTTGATGCGCAGGAGCGTTCGGGGGCGGCCGCCGGCCGAGTCCACGCTGCCGGCCTCCTCGACGAGGCCCTCGGTGACCAGCTCGGCCACCACGTTGCTCACTGATCCGGAGCTCAGCCCGGTGACGGGGCCGAGCGAGAAGCGGCTCAGGGGCCCGTCGAAATACAACCGTTGCAACACTGCGGTGCGGTTCTCCAACCGCAGGTCACGCACTGTGCGGCCGTTGCGCACCTTCACCCTGCCCCCTCGTTTCCCGTGTTCTGCCTGCAACTTACATGGGACTGGGGCCTTGACGCGACCTTCGCTTGAGGTTTAACTCACACCGTAAATTAAGCGCCGGGGGTGCTTCAGGGCCCGAACGCGGGACGCCACTCGTGTCACACCCACCCCGCAGGCGAAGTCCGTCCACCTCCCCGGAAGGCCCCTACAGTCATGCGCAGAATCAGAGCCGCAGCCGTCGGCGCCGTCACCCTCTCGCTCGTTCTCACCGCCGCCGCATGCGGCGGGGGCTCGTCCGGCACGGAGGGCTCCAACAAGCAGCCGAAGACGCTCACCTACTGGGCGTCGAACCAGGGCGCCAACCTCAAGGTCGACAAGAAGGTCCTCCAGCCGGAACTCGACAAGTTCGAGAAGGACACCGGCATCAAGGTGAAGTTGGAGGTCGTGCCTTGGTCCGACCTCCTCAACCGGATTCTCACCGCTACCACCTCCGGCCAGGGTCCCGACGTCTTGAACATCGGCAACACCTGGAGCGCCTCGCTGCAGTCCAGCGGCGCCCTGCTGCCCTGGGACGCGAAGAACTTCGACGCGATCGGCGGCAGGGACCGCTTCGTGGATTCCGCCCTCGGCTCCACCGGCGTCCAGGGCCAGGACCCCGCCGCCGTACCGCTGTACTCCATGGCCTACGCGCTCTACTACAACAAGAAGATGTTCGCCGACGCCGGCATCCAGAAGCCGCCGGCCACCTGGGACGAGCTGGCGGAAACCGGCAAGAAGCTCTCCAAGAACGGCAAGTGGGGACTCGGCGCCGAGGGGTCCAACCTCTCCAACAACATCCACCAGGTCTTCGTCCTCGGCAAGCAGCACGGCGCCGACTTCTTCACTCCCGACGGCAAGGCCAACTTCACCTCGAAGTTTGCCGTCGCCGCCGTCAAGCAGTACGTCGACCTGATGGCCAAGAAGAAGATCGTGGCCCCGGGGAACGCCGAGTATGCCCAGAACCAGTCCCTGAGCGACTTCGCCAAGGACAAGACAGCCATGGTCCTGTGGCAGACCGCCTCGGCCACCTTCAAGTCCCAGGGCATGAACGAGGACGAATGGGGAGTGGCGCCCGCCCCGGTGCAGTCCGGCAAGCCCGGCACGGGCACGGCCACCAACTCCATGGTCGCCGGCATCAACATGGCCGTCTTCAAGAACACCAAGAACATCGACGGCGCCAAGAAGTTCGTCAAGTTCATGACCAGCGACAAAGAGCAGGTCATCCTCAACAAGGCGTATGGCTCCATCCCGCCGGTCAAGGCTGCTCAGCAGGACCCTGCCTTCAACACCCCCTCACTCGCCGTCCTGCGCGAGACCCTGGCCACCAGTGCCACCGCACTCCCGCAGGTCGCCGAAGAATCACAGTTCGAAACCGTCGTCGGCACCGCGGTCAAGGAACTCTTCGCCGACGCCGCCGCGGGACGGCCGGTGACCACCGACTCGGTCCGGGCCAAGCTCGAGAAGGCCCAGCAGCAGATGCCCAAGAAGTGAGTACGGACACTCCAATGACCCTCACCGCTTCCTCCGACACAGGTGAGCGGACAGCAGGGAAGAACTCTCCCGGAGCGGCGCCGCGCAGGCGCCGCTCCGGGCGGCTGCGCCGCATCGGCCTGCCGTACCTCCTGCTGCTCCCCGCCCTCCTGCTCGAACTCCTGGTCCACCTGGTGCCGATGGTCATCGGCATCGTCGTCAGCTTCAAAGAACTCACGCAGTTCTACATCCGGGACTGGGGCACCGCTCCGTGGGCCGGGTTCGACAACTACTCTCTCGCGATCGACTTCAGCGCCCCCATCGGCGAGGCCCTGCTGAAGTCCTTCTTCACCACCTGTCTGTTCACCCTGTGCTCGGTCGGCCTGTGCTGGCTCCTCGGGGTGGCCGCCGCGATCTTCATGCAGGAGAGCTTCCGCGGCCGTGGTTTCCTGCGCACGCTCTTCCTCGTCCCGTACGCGCTGCCCGTCTACGCCGCTGTCATCACCTGGGCGTTCATGTTCCAGCGCGACAACGGACTGATCAACCACGTCGTGCACGACCAGCTGGGTCTTACCGACAGCCCGCCGTTCTGGCTGATCGGCGACAACAGCTTCTACGCGCTGCTGGTCGTCTCCGTCTGGAAAGGCTGGCCCTTCGCCTTCCTGATCATCATGGCCGGCCTGCAGAACATCCCCCGGGAAATCTACGAAGCTGCAGCCCTCGACGGAGCAGGCGTCTGGCAGCAGATCCGCCGTATCACCCTGCCGTCATTGCGCCCGGTCAACCAGGTCCTCGTTCTGGTGCTGTTCCTGTGGACCTTCAACGACTTCAACACGCCCTTCGTCCTTTTCGGTAGAGCGGCGCCAGAAGCAGCAGACCTCATCTCCCTGCACATCTACCAGTCTTCCTTCCAGACCTGGAACTTCGGCACGGGATCGGCCATGTCGGTACTGCTGCTGCTGTTCCTGCTCCTGGTGACGGGCGCCTACCTCCTGCTCACTTCCCGAGGAAGGAAGGCCACTGATGCCTAGCCAAACCCGAGGCCGGGTCCGCTCCCCGATGGCCGCCCCGCAGTCCTTCCTGTGGAGCCGGCGCATCTTCCTGACACTGCTGGCCGCTTTCGTTCTGCTGCCGGTGTACGTCATGATCTCCAGCTCTCTCAAGCCTCTGGAAGACGTGTCCGGGAAATTCCAGTGGATCCCTTCCGGCCTGACCGTCCGCCCGTACTTCGACATCTGGAACACCGTCCCACTGGCCGACTACTTCATGAACTCCCTGATCGTCGCCGGAGCGGCTACCGTCTGCTCCGTCACGATCGCCGTGTTCGCCGCCTACGCGGTCAGCCGCTACTCCTTCCGCGGCAAGCGAGTCTTCACGGTCACGGTTCTCTCGACGCAGATGTTCCCCGGCATCCTGTTCCTGCTGCCGCTGTTCCTCATCTACGTCAACATCGGCAACACCACCGGCATCGCCCTCTTCGGTTCCCGCGGCGGCCTGATCCTCACCTACCTCACCTTCTCCCTCCCCTTCTCCATCTGGATGCTGATCGGGTACTTCGACTCGGTCCCCCGTGACCTGGACGAAGCGGCCAAGGTAGACGGCTGCGGACCGCTCGGCGCACTTTTCAGAGTCATCGTGCCCGCCGCCATCCCCGGCATCGTCGCGGTCGCGGTCTACGCGTTCATGACCGCGTGGGGGGAAGTCCTCTTCGCCTCCGTCATGACGAACGACGCCACCCGCACCCTCGCCGTCGGCCTCCAGGGCTACTCCACCCAAAACGACGTGTACTGGAACCAGATCATGGCTGCCTCCCTCGTCGTGAGCCTGCCCGTCGTCGCCGGCTTCCTTCTTCTGCAGCGCTACCTCGTCACCGGGCTGACCGCCGGCGCCGTCAAGTAGCCGTACAGCGCCCGCAGCCCCTTACCTCACCCCTGTGATCACCCCAGAGAGGCACCCACTGTGTCCCATTCGATAGAACTCGACGCATTCCCCCACGACTTCGTATGGGGCACGGCCACATCCGCCTACCAGATCGAGGGTGCCGTCGCCGAAGGCGGCCGAGCCCCATCGATCTGGGACACCTTCTCCCACACTCCGGGAAAGATCGACAACGACGACCACGGCGACGAAGCCTGCGACCACTACCACCGGTGGCCCCAGGACATCGCGCTGATGAAGGAACTGGGCACCGACGCCTACCGCATGTCCATCGCATGGCCCCGCGTCATCCCCGGCGGCGACGGACCCGTCAACGAAGCCGGCCTCGACTTCTACGACCGCCTCGTCGACGGCCTCCTCGACGCCGGCATCACCCCCAACATCACCCTCTATCACTGGGACCTCCCCCAGGTCCTCCAGGACCGAGGCGGCTGGACCAACCGCGACACTGCCGAACACCTCGCCGCCTACGCGTCCACCGTCGCCGGGCGGCTGGGCGACCGAGTCACCCGCTGGGCCACCCTGAACGAACCACTGTGTTCCGCATGGATCGGCCACCTCGAGGGCAGGATGGCACCCGGCCTCACCGACCTGACCGCCGCCGTGCACGCCTCCTACCACCTGCTCCTCGGCCACGGACTGGCCACCCAGGCCATCCGCGCCGCGGCGCCCGGAGCCCAGATCGGCCTCGTCACCAACCACTCGACCGTGGCAGCCGCCTCCACCACGCCGGAGGACATCGCCGCAGCCACCCGCATGGACGGCCACACCAACCGCTGGTGGCTCGACCCCGTCTACGGGCGCGGCTTCCCCACCGACATGCGCGAGCTCTACGGCGTCGAACTGCCGGAGCGCCCCGGAGACCTGCAGACGATGGCCGCCCCTCTCGAGTGGCACGGCCTCAACTACTACTTCCCCGTCACGGTCGCCGACGACCCGACAGGCCCCGTCCCGCACGCCCGTGAGGTCCGCCTGCCCGACGTGCCCCGCACGGGCATGGACTGGCAAGTCGACGCCGACGGCCTGGAGTCGTTCCTCATGCGGCTTACCGACGACTACGGCGTCCGCCAGCTGTTCGTCACCGAAAACGGCTCCGCATTTCACGACACCGTCAACGCTGACGGAAGCATCGACGACCCCGAGCGAGCCCGCTACCTGGAGCTACACCTGAGCGCATGTGCTCGGGCCGTGCGCAAGGGCGCTCCGCTTGCCGGCTACTACGCCTGGTCCTTGCTTGACAACTTCGAGTGGGCCTACGGCTACGACAAGCGATTTGGTCTCGTTCACGTCGACTACGTGACCCAGGCACGCACCATCAAGTCGAGCGGCCGCCGGTACGCGGACATCATCCGCACCCATCGGCGGAATTCCGCCTGACCTCCATGCGAAGAACTCAGGGCTCCTGCCTACGCACACCGAGCGTAGGCAGGGGCCTCTCTCAGGGACAGTCGGTGGTAACGGGGGTTCCGCCGCTAGGATTCTTGTCGGAAAACCACTGACAATGCATAAACCCGGCCCCTGATCCACTGGTGAAGATGTACTCATTCGTGTCATACATTTCTGGGAGCGATGACCAGGTTCAGGACGTCGGTCTCGGGCCGTGTGCTGAGAGCACATGCTGCTGGAGTAGGAAGCGGAACTGGAAGATTTAGGTCAACCGATCAGCCACACCTTGTACACCGAGCCACGCGATACACCCCTCGGTCGGCGCCAGGGCACCAAGGCCCCTCGAATCCAAGGAACCTGCCACGAGAAGCCTGATCCATGCCGACGTCCGTAGGGGAGACAGAGGGACCAGCAAGGCCACCGGGCACACTTTTAGCCACTTTGGCCTTGCCATGATTGGATGACTCGCGTGTCCTACGTAGAGCACTCAAATCCCCAGAAGGCTCCTGCCCCCGCAGGGTTGTACAGCCAGCTGGCTGTTACTGCGCCGCAAGCACGCATTGCTACGTTCTCCGGCCAAGTCGACATGGCTGCGGTCGCCGCCCAACCATCGCACGGCGCAGCAGAGCAAACACGCGCGGTTTTCGCTGCGATTGCTGACTTGCTCAGTTCACAAGGATCAAGACCAGCAGATCTGATCAAGCTGACCACCTACGTTGTCGGACGAAGCAACCTCGCGGAGTTCAACGAAGTCAGAAGTGAGATCTACGCTCAGTGGTTCTCAGAAGGCGCCGTTCCAGCCAACACGGTGCTTCTCGTGGCCGGGCTCGCGCATGAGGCACTCCTCGTGGAAATTGAGGGGACGTTCGTCTGTCCGCCTGCGGCAGCGGATCAACCTGTTCACTCTGCGACCGTGAATGCATTTCTGGGACAACGCCGCGTCTCGTAATGCGGCTAATTGATGATGCATAGTGCACTGCGGCAGTGTCCCGGGCTGGGGCATCATTAGACAGTGAGAGTTCGGAGATTCATGAAGGAAAGAGAATCCGATAATCCGCCGATTTATGAACTATTGGTGCGGGAGCGTGGTGACGTACTGGCTGAAACTCGAAAAGTGGCCGATCAGGCGCGAGACCAGGCACGGAAGGCGCTGGACTGGAGCTCTGTGAGACGCTCCGAGCGAGAAAGGGAAGAGCGCAGGTTTTCCGCCTTCGGTTAAGTGTCGTTTTCATACGGGAGACAGGCTTTCGCGGGTGGCGTAGGTCACTGCTGTGCTAAGGGCGGTACGTAAACTGCAGTCGTAATGAGGGCATGCCTTGCGAAGCGGTCTTGGTTCACTTTGCGGGGGCCCGGCGCAAAAGGTGTGCACCGCCTCGTCCTCAAGGAGCCGAGACCCACGCGTCGTCTCCCGCCCTGTGGTTCTGCCGCCGGATTCGGGACCACGTGCCGGGTGATCACCTCTGGCCCGCCAGGCTGTGTCACTCGACCTGGTGGCTCACCTGCGCGCCCCGGCCGCCATGTCGGCACATCCGGGAGCATAGGAGATCCTCCGTCGCACGTTCCTGCCTCTGGTTCTCATCCTCATCTCCGCTACGGGGTGCGTGGCTGTCCCAGCTCGACCAGTAGTGGGGTCACATTCCGCGCTTCCGTCCGTGCCGGCGCAGCGCCTGTCAAGGCCGGTTCTCTGACATGCTCTGGTGGGTGCCTGCGGGAACGCGGTGTCAGGACCGTGTCCCCGCAGGCCGTTTGAGGAACGTGCCTAAGCGGTGGTGATGCGCTTGATGGCTTCGCGCGTGAGCCGGCGGCCGTGCGGTCTTGTATCGAGGGCTCGGTGGACGGTGAGACCTTCAATGAGTGCGTCGAGCTGACGAGCGGTTTCGGCGTCGAAGTGGCGTTCCAGGAGTTGTCGGCTCCGGCTCATCCACATCCGTGTCAGCTCTCGGTACTCCGGGCGCCGGGCCGCGAGGGTGTAGAGCTCGTGTGTGAGGATCAGGTCGCGCTGGGGCCCGTCGGAAAGTGCATGGATGAGGCTGGTGACCGCTTCGCGTGCCCGCTCAGGGTTGTCGGCCGCATTCAGGTGCCGCTCGAAGAGGGCGGCGACATGGTCGGCGAAGCGGGTGAAGGCTTCGTGGAGCAGTTCGTCGATGCCCTTGAAGTGATACGTCATCGAGCCCAGCGGGACTCCGGCACGAGCGGCAATCTTCCGGTGGGAGACGCCGGTGACGCCTTCGTCGGCGATGTGGTCCAGAGTGGCGGCA
Organism: Streptomyces sp. NPDC043867; assembly: GCF_056435845.1. NCBI lineage: Bacteria > Bacillati > Actinomycetota > Actinomycetes > Kitasatosporales > Streptomycetaceae > Streptomyces > Streptomyces sp. NPDC043867. The sequence continues at coordinate 96,772 of NZ_JBWKDS010000024.1, forward strand.
AGGATGCGCTCGCGACGTTGCGGGTCGGTGTGTCCGGTGGCCATCGCGGCAGGCTCCCTTACAGGTCCCGGACGGGCCGGGCGGGGCTGCCCATAGCCACGACGTTTGCGGGGATGTCCTTGGTGACGACCGAACCGGCGCCGATGACGCTGTTGTCGCCGATGCTGACCCCGGGGCACACGATGACGCCGCCGCCGAGCCAGACATTGTCGCCGATGGTGATGGGGCGTGCAGCCTCCAACTTGTCGCGCCGGGCCTGTGGCTCCAAGGGGTGGGTAGGGGTGAGGAGTTGGACGTTGGGGCCGATCTGGCAGTCTTCGCCGATGGTGATCGCTGCAACGTCCAGTGCGGTCAGGTGGTAGTTGACGAAGGTCCGGGCCCCGATGGAGATGTTGCTTCCGTAGTCCACGTACAACGGGGGCCGCACCTCGATTTCCTCGCCTGCGAAGCCAAGCAGCTCATCAAGGAGCGGTCGGGCGGCGGCCGGATCGTCCAACAACACGGCCTGGTAGCGCGCTGCGAGCCGCATGGCGCGCTGCTGCCTGCCCGAGATCTCGGGATCATCGGCGATGTAGAGGTCGCCCGCGAGCATGCGCTCCAGATTGGTGCGGGGGTCATCAGCAAAGTAGTCCGCCTTCATGCGTACGATCGTACGCTCTGGAAGGTACATTCGTACACTCTAAAGCCCCAGGGGGGAGTAGAGGTACAGAGCCAGGGTCGTGCTGCCGTTGTCGAAACACGCCCTAACGAGCTCGTGCACAGTAGGCGGGAGGCGTCGGGCGGCCCGGCGAGGCTGGGTTTTCACCGCTATCGGGCAGGGATCAGGTCCTCAGTTTGCTGATGGCTGAGTAGGGCGGCAACGAACGGCTTGGACGGTGTCGCTCACCGCCCGGCGGCTGGCCGGCGGACCCGGATCTCGGTGCCATCGATGATGCCGGTCATTCTGCTGGCGCCGAGGTGGTCGATAACCTCGGCGAGCGATCTGAGTCGCATGCCGGGGCTGATCGTGCACCCACGGCGAGCAGCGGCCGTATCTCGCCGATGGCCCGAGGTGATGGTGGAGTGGTCCACGCCGAACCAGCAGGCCAGCACGTCGTGTGTGGTTGTGTGGCGAAGATGGACGAGCGTCGCCAGAAGCCGGTCGACGAACACGAGCCGGTGCTTCGCACCGGCACCGACCGCACGCTTCCGCGGTCGGGACACGAGCACGGCCTGGTGTCGTTCGGGCCACAACGGACTTACGTCGGTTACGAGTTCAGCGGTCGCTGCGGCCGACAGGCCCGTGACCCTCCGGTCGCCGATGACTGCTTCACGCGTCGCGTTCCCCACCACACGACCATGATCAGTGATCAGTGATCAGACGCTCGACGCCTCACCGCCTACCGTGCCCGAGCTCGTTAGGGCGAACTCGGCGACCGTGTCCGCATTGGGCCCCGGGGTATGGGTGACCGCCACACCGTCTGCACAGACTCGTTGACGTCCTTCACGCGAGCGTCAACGATTTCATGACTCTACGTAACCATCGAATGTGAGACAGGGCCGAAAACCGTTCAGTCCCTGGCGTGTCCCCGTCGCCTCGCATCGACTGCCGAACCTATTGACGCGCGCCACCAACGAATTTAGAGTCCGATATTGATTGATTCTGGTGGCTCGTGTTGGACGCACCCCACCCTGGGAGCTGCCTCGGCTCCACCAACCGCCATATGGGAGCAGTCCCATGAAGCGTCTCTTCTGGTACCGCCTGCTCGCCCCGATGCTCGCGGCGGCCCTGGTACTTCTGACGGTGATCGCAGCTGCCGCCACCGACACCGGCATCTATCAGGCCGAAGTCGGTGTGCTGACGAGGGTGTTCACGTCGACGGCCCTCCTGGGCTGGCAGCGGTTATGCGGCTGGCTTCAACGACCCGGCAGACCCGATCGCGATCACCGTGGCGGGCGGTGCCGACGGGCTCGCGGTCGCCTACCGCTCACCGTTCGGATCGAAACAGGCCCGGCGGATGTTGAATGGCGCTTTGGTCGGCGACATGGTGCTGCCTGGCGTCGAGACCTCCGGCAGCGCCTGGGCTGGGCGCATGCTGCTGCGGCCCGGCGACGACACAGTGACCCTGCAGAGCAACCGGGGCTGTTACGAAATCGACGCGCTGCGGCCGACTCTAGCCCCGGCGTCGCCGCCCGGTGGCTTCCTCACCGACGCCCAGTCCAATTCTCCGGATTTTTGCGTCGGTTCCACGCCCACCCGCGGGTGGTCACGCTCAGCGAGGTCGGCGACTTCAAGCACTGGCCACCCAGAGGCTCGATCCGTACGGTCGGCGACTGCTGCGTCGACGTGACCGGCGGCAACCGGGCGAGCGGCACCCCGATCATCTTCTGGGATCGCATCGGTGACGGCGCCCAAACCTGGACCGTACGAAGTGACGGCCCCCTGCGCACTGGACAAGCGCCTCGTCATCAAGGTGACCGCGGCGATTGGCTTGCCACCAAGGCCAGTACAGCCGTGCAGCTGTGGGGCTGCTGCGGTGGCCCGACGCAAAGCTGGGTCCTGCAGTTGACGGCAGCCTGCGCAATCCGCGCTCCGGCCCTTGCCCGGACGTCTCGACCAGCCACACCCGGCTTCGGCACCTGCCCTCAAATCTGGAACGGCAACCAGCTTCCCCCACAGGCGTCCCGCCGCCTCCGAACCCTGGAGCCCCCGTGTCCGACCAGTCCCCGTCCCGGCGCACCCTGCTCCGCACGGTCGCGCTCGGCCTGCCGCTTGCCGCGGCCGGCCTTCCGATGAGTAGCGCGCACGCGGCACCACTGCCGGACATGACCCGTCCCCTGCACCTCGACAGCACGCCCGACTCCGTCGGCATGTGTTACTCGGTCTGGCTGAACCTGGCCGTCGGGGTAGGGCAGCCGATCTACGACAACACCGACCTGTTGGCCGAGGCCGCCCGGACCGGCCAGCCGCCCCGGTGGGGCCCCGTGAACTGGTGGCACCACTGGGGACGGCCGGCCGGCGGCTACTACCGCAGCGACGACCGGGCCGTGTTAGACCGGCATTTCCAGCAGCTGTCCGACGCCCGCGTCGACTTCATCGTCGTGGACGCCACCAACTGCAGCGGCTACGGCGGGTACGACAACCTGTTCACCCATCCGGTCAACGTCCTGTTGGATCAGATGCGGGTCGCCCGGGGCGCCGGGCGGCGGACCCCGCACGTCGTGTTCTGGGTGGGCAGCTGGGCCAACTCCGGGGACGCCTCCGCAGTGGCACGCTTCGTCTGGGACCGCTGGTACGCGAACCACGCCAACGACCATTTGTTTGCCTTCTATCAGGGCAAGCCGCTGCTGCTGGTGACCGAGGTGGTCCCAGGGCAGCTCACCGACCGCTTCACGCTGCGCAAAATGTGGGGCCTGCAGGCCAGGCTGCCGCAACGCGAGTGGTCGTTCCTGCAACCGACTCCTCAGCAGGTCGCCTACGACGGCGGGGTCGCCGAGCAGATCACCGTCAGCGCCGCCCTGCAGCGCAGCTATATGACGGACGCCCGGAGCGCCATCTGGCGCCGCGGTGGGCTGACCTTGCAGGAACAGTGGCGGGGCGCGTTCCAGGTCCGTCCTCGTATCACCGTTCTGACCTGGTGGAACGAGTGGATTGCGCAGCGCTTCCTGGACGAGGCGGGCAACACCCGGTTCGTCGACAACTACCACTCGTCAGGCAGTCGCGATCTGGAGCCGCAGGATCCCGGTCAGCCCGGCGGCAACGGCGACCGCTACTACCGATGGACCCGGCAGTACATCGCCGCCTACAAGGACCATGCCGGCTTCCCGGAAGGGCTCACCGACAGCGGACGCGGTTGGACCGCCCTGTGAAACCCGCGCTCCGGCAAGGTGCTGGGCGTATCCGGCACCCCCCAGGACAGCGGGGCGCGGGTCTGGCAGTGGCACGAGACCCGCGGGGCAAACTCCAAATGGCTTCGTCGACAACGGGACGGCTGGTTCCGGCTGCAAGTGCAGCACAGCGGCAAGGTCCTTGCCGTCGCCGGGTTGTCGCGCGAAAACGGCGCCTGGATCACCCAGTTGAACGGCACCAGAACAGCCGACCAGGTGTGGCGACGGCTCGACCGCGGCGACGGCTGGTTCGTGCAGCAGCACCGGCACAGCGCCAAGTCATGGCGGTCGACGGCATGTCGTTGCTGAAACGGCGCCCAGACCACGCAGTGGGACGACAACGGCACCCCCACCACTTGTGGCGCTCGGTATGAACCGCCCAGCCCACCGAGAAAGGTCTTCCATGACCAGATTACTGCGATGTCTCCTGATAATTGCCATGCTGCTTACCGGAAGCCTGATCGCTGTCGCCAGCGCGCCGAGCAGCGCCGCGGCGGCTCCGGCGAACACGTTTCGCAACCCGCTGAGCCCGGCACCGGACCCATACATCACCTATCACAACGGCCGCTACTACGCCGTTGAGACCGGCGGCGACAACACCCTCCGGATGCGTACCGCGCCCAGTCTCGGCGGATTGCTCGCCGCACCCGCGGCCGTCATCTGGACCGAGACCAACGCCAACCGCAACCGCAACATCTGGGCGCCGGTCGTCGTCAGCCTCAACGACCGCTGGTACGTGTACTGGACCGGTGACGACGGTGACGTCCTCAAGCACCGCATGCAGGTGCTCGAGTCCGACGGGTTGGTCTCACAGGGGGCAACCCCGGCCGGCCCGTACCACTACAAAGCCCAGCTGAACGACCCGAGCAGCGGATACTTCGGCATCGACGGGGTGCCATTCCTGCACAATGGGTCGCTCTACTTCGTCTGGGCCTCCGGCTACTGCTGCGGCTTCGACCGGCTGCGGCTCGCACCGATGGCCAACCCATGGACGTTGACCGGCACCAGCTACGAGATGCCCGTCGACATCTGCGACGCCGTCGCCGAGGCGCCGGCCACCCTGCACCGCAACGGGCGTACCTTCCTCACCTACTCGGTCTGCGACACCGGCAAGCCCACCTATCAGATGAAGATGCTGTCGATCGGTGACGGTGCCGACCCGATGAACGGCGGCAACTGGCGCAACCACGGCACGGTCTTCGCCAGCAACCCGGCCTCCGGGGCCTACAGCGTCGGTAGCAACGGCTTCTTCACCTCGCCGGACGGCACCCAGGACTGGATCGTCTACCAGGCGAAGAACACCGACGCCGCCGGCGACAACACCTACGCTGGGCGTGACACCCGCGCGCAGCGGTTCACCTGGAACGCCGATGGCACACCTAATTTCGGTACGCCGGTGGCTAAGGGCGCCGACCTTGCGCTTCCGTCCGGCGATCCCGGCCCCGCGCCGAGGGCCGTCAACGACACCGACACTGAGGGTAGCGGCACCGTGACCGGCCCAATCCGCGGCCCCGGCAACACCGGCAAGTGCGTCGATGTCAGTGGAGTGGACACCGGAAGCCTCGGCGCGAAGGTGCAGCTTTGGGACTGCCAGAACGCGCAGGATCAGCAATGGACCGTCCATGGCGACGGCACACTCCGATCAATGGGCCGGTGCATGGACGTCGAGGGCTACGGCACCGCCAACTTCTCGAAGGTCCAACTGTGGGACTGCCACGGCGGGACCAACCAGATCTGGCAGCCGCAGCCGAACGGGTCGCTGCGCAACCCGGCCTCCGGACGCTGCCTCGACCTCAATGCCGGCAACACCACCAACGGGGTGCAACTGCAGCTCTACGACTGCAACAATCAGTGGCCCCAGCAGTGGCAGCTGCCAGCCGCTGGCAGCTCGACGGTGTCGTACTCCGCCGGCTGGAGCGTCGGAACAACCTGTGGCACCCAGTGCTACCAGGGCGACGACCACTACACCCACCAGAGCGGCGCCACCGCGACGATCACCTTCACCGGAGCTCAAATTGCACTGCTCGGTGTACGTGACGTCGGCAACGGCATCGCCGCGCTGTCAATCGACGGCGGACCGGAGACCACCGTCGACTACTACGGCCCGGTCCGGGACGGAGAAAGAGTTCTCTGGGTCAGCCCCCGGCTGAGCTCCGGCCCACACACCCTGCGGATCCGCAACACCGGCACCAAACAGACGGCGTCACAAGCCACGTACATCGGCTTCGACCGCGCCGAGATCTACCCGTAGCCGCAATGCTGGGCGCCCGCCGGGGGCGGCCCCCGAAACCGATCACAAAAGGAGCACACATGCCCAGCATGCCGGGTACCACTTCACTGCTGCGCCGGTCGGCCGGCGTGACGGCGCTGGCCCTGCTGGTGTCGGCGGGCCTGCAATCCGCCCCGGCACCGGCACACGCCGACGCCGCAGGGCCGATCCGAGGACCGGGAGCGACCGGCAAATGCATCGATGTCAGCGGTGACGACGTCGGGAACAACGGCGCGTCTGTACAGATCTGGGACTGTCTCGACGTCCGCGACCAGATCTGGACGGTGGTGGCCACCGACAACACCGTCCGCACCCTCGGCAAGTGCATGGACGTCGAGGGCTACGGCACCGCCAACTTCTCGAAGGTCCATCTGTGGGACTGCCACGGCGGGACCAACCAGATCTGGCAGCCGCAGCCGAACGGGTCGCTGCGCAACCCGGCCTCCGGACGCTGCCTCGACCTCAATGCCGGCAACACCACCAACGGGGTGCAACTGCAGCTCTACGACTGCAACAATCAGTGGCCCCAGCAGTGGCAGATCCCCGGCGGCTCGAGCGGCGGGACGTTCGGCAACACCACGATCCATCCCCAGAAGCTGGGGATCTACGCCATCCCCGACCTGTACTACGGCGACGCCGACCGCACGTTGGCGTCGCTGCGCCGGCTGCACGGCATCCTGCCCGATGCGTGGTTGCGGTGGGACAACGAGACCGGGCACTGGCGCAACACCCCGGCGGCGGTTCAGGGCTTCATCGCGCAGGCCGACCAGGCCGGCATTCCGATGATCATCGCGGGGTGCTGCGTCGACGGCTACGACAACTGGTGGGCAGGTGGCGGGCGTCAGCCCACCGTCTCGATCACTCAGATCGCCGATGGCCCGTACCTGGAGTTCGCCGACCGGATGCGCCGCACCTATCCGAACGTGCGTTATATCGAGACCATCAACGAACCGGACACGCACTGGTTCGTCGCCGACCCGGACAACGTCGGCGCCTGGAATCACTACATGAACCGGCTGTATGCAACCGTTGGCAACAACACCGGCGCCCTGATGGGACCGGCCACCGCCTTCCGCAGCTCGCAGATCTGGAACAACACGGTCGCCCGGCCAGAGATCCGCCAGGTGTCGTACCACACCTACGGCGGCTGGCAGTCACTCGGCGACATTCCCGGCAAGGCGGGCATCTGGGTGACCGAGTACGGCGACGACGGCGTTTCTGACGCCGTCGAGCGATCGCCTGGCCATGTGCTGACCGACCTGTGGCATGCCGAACGCAACGGCAAGCTGTCCGGAAGTATCCGGCAGCTGTTCTACGTCGACCTGCAGCACATGGTCACCGCGGACACGCTCGAAGGCGACCATTACGGCTTCTCCGGTCACCTGCGGACTCTGGCCGCCTACCACGCTCTGGGCCGAATATCGTCCCGGGCGTACCTCGACCCGGACCATCCCGACTTCGCCGCAGCCGACAACGGCGACGGCCAGTTCGCGGCGCTGCTGTGGAACAACAGCCCCGATGTCTCGGGTGGGCAGCGCCGGACGGTACCGAAAACCAGTCTGCCCGCTGGCGTGCCACTCAACGTCCTGACGGTCTTTGACCGCGCGTCCCACGCCGCAGAATGCGTCCCCCTGAGCGGACAGAACCGGATCGGTGCGGTGGTGCAGGGCTCCACCGTGACTCTCGACGTCCGCGAGCTCGACCCGAGGGCTGCGGTACTGGTCAGCACCGCCCCTTGCACCGACCTGGCGAAGTGATCATCCACTGTGATGCGCCTGAAATCCCAAGTTTGACAAGGCTGCCCATGCTGCCTTGACCTGCATCCGCCACGGATCTGGCGCACCGTCCGTTGAGACCCTTTAATGGGCGCCCGACCCCTCTCTCTGAGGAGACGACTTTTGAAAGCCTGCCTGCTGGGCCGGTCGAACCGTGTATGCCGCATGCGTCCCCCACAAATGGCCCGCGGCTGTGCCGACACTCCAACTTCGTCCGCGCTGACCCGCAACGCCTCCTGAACCTGGGCCAGGCGCCGGGCATTCATCCACCATGCGAACGCGTGCATTGCCACCCAGCGCCGGCTGCACGAACAGATCAATGCCAGATGGCACCCAAGCTGCGGCACCTCAGGCCGAAACTCACGGAGTTGTGCTGCCCGAACGATGCCGCTCCTAGACGAGCCGACCCGAGGAACCCGAGCTTCATCTCACGGTCGAAGTGCGAGAGAGCCAACAAGTCTACTACTGGGATGTTCGTAGCCGTCGGCCCTACAGGCCGCGTTCACAGGTGCTTCGGCCGACAGTAACGTTGACGATCGCGGGGACCTCGGTGCGGTAGGTGGGCCGCGGGTCGACGGAGTTGTGGATGGAAAGCCCTTCGGCCAGGGCGTCGAGAGCCCGGGCAGTGAGCGGGTCGAAATGTCTGGCCAGTGAGTTTCGGCTGGTCTGCATCCAGGAGCGCATGACGGCGCGCAGCTCAGGGTGGCGTGTGGCGAAGGCGTAGAGCTCGTAGCTGAGCAGGAGGTTGCGGTCGGTTCCCCAGACCTTGCCGCAGATGATCGCGACGACGGCTTCCTGTGCTTCTTCGGGTGTCTGTGCTGCTTGCAGGCGGGCTCCGTAGCGCAGGCCCTGGTGGTGGTGCCAGCGGAGTACGGCTGCCGGCGCTGAGGTGGATCTTGTCCCGGTGGCGGGCGGCCTACCGCCGGTTTCCGGCCGGATGTTCCTCGTCAAGCGCCCTGGTCCTCGTCCTCGCTGTCTTCGGGCCAACGGCCGAACAGCCCGATGCGGCGGGGGTCTTCGGCTTCGAGTGCGCCCTGCCCTTTCGTTGCCGCACTCGGCGTTCTGGGCGAGGTAGCGGGAGGACTCGTCGCCGGTAACGTCCATGAGCTGGTGCGGTAGCTTCGTCCGCCGTTCAGGTAGGCCAAGCGCTGGTCAGAAGTACCCCACGCGTAGTGCTCGGCATCGTAGCCCGACCATCCCGGCCGTCAGGAACCTGTCAGCCGCTTGGCCCTCGGTGTCCGGTGCGGTCATGACGGCTGCCCCGCCGTGACGGCTGTCCGGGCCTGCATCTGATCCAGGGCGTGATTGCAGCAGCGCCCGCACACCAGGGGGATCTTGTTCGGCTTCTCGGGGGCCGGGATGTTGTACGGCAGGTGGTCAGGTGGTCCTCGTCGTCGTGCTGGCGCAGGTCACAGTCGCACTGGGCGCACAGCACCGCTTCACCATCGCGAGCTGTCGGGCACATGCACTTGGGCTGTGGGTGGCCGGGAAGTGTCCTTTGGGAGCGCGAGCACCCTCTGCGATGACGAGTCCGGGTCCTCCACCTCAATCTGCGCCGCGAACGGCTCAATCATCCGCTGGGCACCTCGTCCAGGCCCAGTCGGCGTACCTACAGCCTCACCGGTTCGGGACAACCGTATGCGGAGGTCAGGAGCTCCATGCGCGCATTTGACGACCAATCAGCCCCACCCCCATCGCTCCGGAAGCAGCGTCCCGCACCAAGGTGACCGCTTCCTTGGGCAGGTAGTCGAGCCGACGTCCGTTCAGGGCTAGGTAGGCCTCCGCGGAGTGCCAAGCGAATGCGTCGTTGGAATGCTCGAGGCAGGGGAGTCTTACGAGCGTCTGAAGCAGTGCGGCCGCCCTTAGGTACACCGAGCCGTAGATGTCGTGCTCCAGGGCTCGGGCATTGACACGGGCAGCTGCCGCGTAGAGCGGGCCGTAGTCGTCGACCTGCGGATCACCGGGCAGCAATTGCGCAGCGTGCAACAGGAATGTCACGTCAAGAGGCTGGAGCGGCTCGTTCAGTGTCACGCGGCGTGGTCCCGCTTCCGCTGTTCCTCAAGATCATGCCGGGCTTCCAGTTCGGTTGTGCGTTGCTCCGCGGTGGCGATGGGTGCGCCGGTCTCCTCGGCGAACGCGTTGCTGCTCCGGGCCATTGAGGCTTTGAACGCGTCGAGGAAGCGCTGCTCTACGGCAGTGGCGCGAGTGTATGCGGCAGACAGGATGTACTCCTGCAGGCTCACGCCCTCCTGTCGTGCGGCGGCCTCGATCGCTGCGCGCTGGTCCGGGTCGGGGAAGCGCAGGTTCATTGCTTTGGCAGGTGACATGGTACCCATGGTACCTCCGGTACCATGGGCAGGCCATAAGGCCGAGCGTGCTTCAGCAGGCGGCGGAGTGCGTCATCCCGGCCGTGGCCGTCCGGCTGCGCACTCTGATCGGAAACTCCGGTTTTCTGTAGCGGGTGGGGTAGGGCTGAACTGCGCGGTCGACGACGCGCTCGCCGACTCGGGGACCTTAATTGCGCGCGTAGCCCATGGCACACGACGTCGGCGTTGCGTGGACTTCCGCGCTTGTGGTTGTGCGCGGCCTCGGCCGGGGACGTCCTTGGGAGGGCACTGACCGGACGCGTACGGTGAAGACCAGCGTCGCCGCTATGCGACTGTTCAAGGAACCCTCTGCGGAGAGCCTCTGGGACGAGATGGTCGGAGGTGACCGGCGACAGGCCGCCGGTCACCTCCGACAGACATTGCCGGGTGGACCGCTGCTACCGTCCCTGCCGGATCCCTGGTGCGGTGCTGTTGCGGATCACGAACTGGGAGCCGGGTTCGATCAGGATGTGGCCGTCGCGTGAATCGGTGATCTTCACGTTCGACAAGGTGGCGCTCCCGCGGGCTCCGCTCATGGCGAGGATGCCGGAGCCATTGTTGGACTTGGAGATCGTCACATCGCTGATCTTCACGTCCGGCACGACACCGCCGCCCGTCTTGAACTGGATGCCGTCGTAGGTCGAGTCGTGGATGTCGGTGTCACGGATCGTCACGCCTGGGATGTCCGGCCCCTGTGCGAACAGGGTGATTGCGCCGAACTCCTGGTCCTCGTGCCAGAAGGCACCGCCCGTGCGGTACAGGCCGTTGTTAGCGATCAGTGTCTGCCCGGAGAAGGGCAGCGGGTCATGGTCGGTCGCGAGCATGATTCCGGGGTAGTTCATGGTGTCGTACACCAGGTTGTTCTCGATCTTGTTGCCGTGACCGCCGTAGACAGCGATACCGTTGGCCCGCCAGGGCAGTTGCACGGTGTTGTTGCGGAAGACGTTGTCGTGGGCGACGTCTACCGAGGTGTCCTTGACGTATTTGTTGGCCCACACGGCCAGCGCGTCGTCACCGGTGTTGCGGAACGAGGAATTGTAGACGGTCGAGTTCCGCGTGCCGTTGGTGAAGTTGACGCCGTCCGCGTAGGTGTTGCGGATGCGCATCCCGCTGAACTCCAGGCCGTCGCCGGGTCCCCACAGTTCCGGGATATTGCTGTAGTCGCGGCCCACCCAGGCTCCGACGTTGGCGTGCTCGATCCACACGTCGCTGATCTTCGTGCCCTGGCCGAAGCGGCCGTTGAGCCCGACCCCGCCCTCCTGGTTGCCGTCGCCGCCGCGGATGGTGCCCGAGCCGAAGATGGCGATGCCGGAGATCTTCGTGTTGTGGTCGATGTCGAAGCCGAAGTTGCCCTCGTGCGGGTGGTTGATGCCGCCCGCCTCGTGGGGCGGAGTCAGCGTGTACAGCTGCGAGTGCCACATGCCGGCGCCGCGGATGGTGACGTCACGGATGCCGACCTGGTTGTGCGTGCCGCGGTTGAGTGGGTCGTCGGTGAGGATCTTCTGCTCCTGGCGCCACTGCCCGACCGGGATCCACACGCAGGCGATGTCGCCGTTCTGGTCGGCGGTCACGGCCTTCTGGATTGCTGCGGTGTCATCGATTCCGTCGCCCGGCACTGCGCCGTACGCGGTGATCGAGGTGCACTCCGCTGGTTTCTGGGCCGGCGGCGCGACCTGTTCGAGGTCGATCAGGTCGAGGATGTAGAACGCCGCGTCGTCACCGGCGTCGCGCTGCAGCCGGAACTTGGTGCCTGCCGGGTACGTCTGCTGGAGCAGCGCGTGCGACTCGTCGAAGAGCCGGCGCGCGTCACCGCCGGGCCGGTTGGTCAGGCCCTCGGGGTCGTCGGTGGTGCCGTACAGCCAGCTGTGCTTGGACGACAGTGTCAGCTTCTGCACGAACTTGCCGTCGGCGTAGAGACTCAGCGTCTTCTCCTGCCCGCCGCCGTTGGAGGCGTCCGGGATGGAGTTGCGTACGACGATGGAGTTGGACGCGTTGGTCGATGTGAACTCTACGTACTGGCCTGGCGAGTTGAGCCGTACCGACTTGCGGCCCGAAGATTCGGTGGCGAAGTTGGTGTGCCCGAAGGTGCGCTTGGCATCTGCTTCCAGCAGCGTGCCTTCGAATCGCGCGTCCTCCGCCTCGTACTCCACGTACGGCACCGCCGCGCCGCGGCCGACGACGATGGAGCGGGCGAAGACGTTGTTCCCTTCGTTGGTTTCGGCGACCGTGTTGGTCGCGTCGGCTGTCGCGGTGAGCGTGGCGCCGCCGCTGACTGCGGTCCAGCTGCCGGACAGGTTCACGGTGGCCGTTTCATCTGCGCCGATGGCGGGTGCTGTACCGCTGAGGGTTGTGTCGCCCACCGTCAGACGGGTGACCGAGCCGGCGCTCGCCGCGCTGGTGCCGCGGTTGTGGACTTTCACCGCGAAGGTGACGTTTGTGCCGACCGCGGGGGAGGCCGGGTTTGACGTGATGCCGGTGACCTCGAGGTCGGGGCCCGGTGCTCGACCGACGGTCATCTGGCTTGTTGCCGTGCGGCTGTTGTTGTCGTTGTTCTGTTCTGCGACGGCGTCGTTGGGGTCGACGAGGGCGGACAGGGTGTAGCTGCCCTGCGCCCGCTTGCCGACGGGGATGTCCACCACCGCAGACCCCCCGGCATCAAGGGCGGGCACGGAGGCGTTTCCTGCGACCGTACCGCCGAGGTTGGCGTTCACTGTGGTGGCTGCGGCGGCTGCGTTGCCGATGTTGCGCACGGTGGCCTTCACCGTGATCGGATCGCTCTCGGTGGGGGAGGCGGGCGCCCACGCCAGAGCAGAGACCGTCAGGTCCGGGTTGGGCGCCGGGGTTCCGTTGACCTGGAACTCGGCGACCTGGCCGCCGTATCCGGAGGAGTTGCTGTGAATCTTCAGCTGGATGTCGGCGTAGCGGCCCGAGACGGGGATGGTCACCGCGTTGCGGTTGACGGCCGGGTTGAAGGTGTAGTCCGCGCGGGCCTTGATTGACTGGAAGGTGTCCGCCGATTGTGTACGCCCTAACACCTCGATGTTCTGTGTGCGTGTGGACCAGGCCGGGTCCGGGTTGAGCTGCACCCCTACCGAGGTCAGATCGGCGTTGGCGCCGAGCTTGACTGTGAGCGTCGAGGGATTGTTCGTCGACTCCCAGTAGGTGCTGGTGGAGTCGTCGTTGGCGTTCTTCGCCAGGTAGTTCTGTGTCGTGGAGGAGGCCTCGATCGGCTTGCCGACGGCGAGGTTCGCGGCCTCTGCAGCCCGAGCCTGTTCCGGATCGGCCGCAGCCGCAGGCGTGAGGGGGAGCAGCGCGCTTGCCGTTAGGCCGGCGCCGAGGCAAGTGGCGATCAGCCGCGGAATTTTGCGTCTTTCTCTCATCGGGTTCCTTTCGCTTGCGGGGGCGAGGTCGGATGTCGTGCGAGAACGGGTCCGGTCCTTCACCCGATGTAGGCCTCGACCTCGCTGAGCTGGGCGGCCGGCCATCCGGTGTTGGCGGTCACCTGCACCCTGAGATGGCGTATGGCGGGGGCCGTCGCGGGCACGGTGATCGTGACCGTGTTGCCGCTTGCCGGGTCGAAGCGGTAGGCCTGCGAGCCGACCAGCGTGCTGAATGACGAGCCGTCGGTGCTGCCCTGCACTGACAGGGTCTGCGTGCGTGCACTCCAGGCAGCGGACGGCGGCAGCTTCAGCACGAGCCGCCGCACGGGTTGCGCCGAGCCGAGGTCGACGGTGAGCGACTGGGGGAAGCCGTGGTTCGTGGATTCCCAGTACGTCGAGGCGTCGCCGTCGACCGCCTTGCCGGGTGTGTAGACGTCGGCTGATCCGGTGGCGGTGGCCGGGCGGCCCTGGGCGAGGTTGCGGCCGGGGTCCGGGCTCGGGTTGCCGCCGCCGGGCTTGGGCCAGGTGGAGCAGTCCCCCCACACGCTGTCCCAGCCGGAGTTGCCGCCTCCGTCTGTCAGCGTGAAGGTGCCGGAGTTCGCCGGGTAGGGGCAGTTGTAGACGCCGGCTGCGCCGACGCCGGTGGCCTTCACATTGCTCATGCGTACGGCGCCTGGCGTCTCGGCCTGGACGACGACCGTGCCGACCTTGTCTACGGTTGACCCGTTGACGGTGACGTTTTTGACGGCCTTGCCGGTGCCGCTGCCCGAGACGAACTCGTAGGCGCTGTAGGGGCTGTCCTTGATCGTGGTGTCGGTGATGTTGACGGCGGCGTCGATGGCCGAGTCATAGGCGTCCACCCGCAGGGCGCCCATCGGATGGTTCCAGTTGGGGTTCACGGCGCCCGTGCGCACCAGTGTGTTCCCGGAGACGGTGATGGTGCCGGAGAGTGGGGAGAACGGGTCGAGGAACTTCTGGTTGGAGATGGCGATCCCGCTGCCGAGGGCGTTCGTGTCGAGGATCAGGTTGTTGTTGACGGTGATGTCGCGGCCGCCGTAGATCGCGATGCCGTTGGCCAGGTTCGGCTGGGTGATGGTGTTGTTCGTGAAGGCCGAGCGGTCGTTTGTGGCGTTGAGGGACCACATGGCGAGCGCGTCGTCGCCCTGGTTGCGCAGGAAGTTGTTGCGTACCTGTACGCCGCGGGCGTTGCCGTTGAGGTTGAGGCCATCGGCCGTCATGTCGAGGAAGCGGTTGTTTTCGACGATCAGGTTGTCGTTGTTGCCGGTCAGCCACAGGCCGACCTTCACGTGTTGCAGCCACATGCCGGACACGGACGAGCCGGGGCCGAGGGAGCCGTTGACGAAATTGTCCGGATTGCTGTCGACCCGCTCGGTGACTTCGCCGATCACGGCGAAGTCTTTGAGGTGGACCTTGCCGGCCGAGGTCGACTGGTTGATGAACCGCGAGGACTGGACGACGGAGTGCCAGTGTCCGGAGCCCTGAATCGTCACGTTCTCAACGCCGCTCAGCTCTGAGCCCACCTTGAACTGGCCTTGTGGGATCCATACGGTGCCGCCGTTGCTTTTGGCCTGGTTGATCGCTTCGCGGAAGGCCTGGGTGGAGTCCTGCTGTCCGGTGGGGTCGGCGCCCTTGTCAGCGACGGAGATCGATCCGGTCGGTCTGGCGGCGGGAGCCGATGCCTGCTCGAAGTCGGCCACGTCGATGGTCACCTGTGTGGAGGCGGCTTCCAGTCGTACCTTGTCGCCGGCTTGCAGGTTCCGGCCGAGGAGCAGTCGCGCGTTGTCGTAGAAGTGATGTGTCTTTGCACCCGCGATCCACGGGGTGTCGACGTAGCTGTACTTGGATGTGACGGCCAGGGACTTGTCCAGCTTTGTGCCGTTGACGTAGACGGTGAGTGAGCCGGACTGCCCGTCGGGGACGCTGTATGCGACGTTGAGGGCGTTGGCCGCTCGGTCGAGGGTGAACTCGACGCTTTGGCCTGCGGCGAGGCGCACTGCTTGGCGGCCGGAGGCTTCGGAGGCGAGGGTGCCCTGGGTGTAGTCGGGCCCGATCTTGGTTCCGTTGCTCGTGGCGGCTTCGGCTTCCACGGAGGTGAAGGGGAGTGTGGCGCCTGCGGCGGCTGCAGCCTCGGTCTTCGGGGTCGGCTGGGCGGAGGCGGGGCCGGTGGCGCCTATGACGGCGCTGACGAGCGTGATCGCGACGGCGAGGACGTACGAGCTGCGCAAAGACTTGTGTGACGGGTGCATGACAGTGGGGGAGTTCATCTGTTGGGGCACCTTCTTGGCAGGGGTGTGGGGGTCCCACCCGGGTGGCGCCACTGAAGCATCGCGTTCGTGTGAACACAAGATGTCGGGGAAGGATTGCAATTAATTAGCAGCGGCACGCAAAAACGGCGACAGATCGGCGGCGTCGGGGCGGCTGCACCTCGCGGCCTGATGTAGGACGCGGGACCGGGTGGGCGGAGGGGTGGGGTGGCCGGCGTGGCTGTATGAGCGCAAGGGCGGGTCCCGCTGGGCGTCACGCGTGCGAGATCGAGCCGTCAGGTCAACTCGCGCTCTCTTACTGTCGGTCGACCTGGGGAGTGCTCGGGCCGTGGCCCGCCGGGGAGGAGTGTGGCCGGCCTGTCGTGCAGGAAACCGCCGTGACAAAGTCGCAATCTTGCAATGATGGGTCAACTTATTGCGCAAATCTGTGTGTCGTCCTAGGGTGACGCAGCATCCGGCACTGATCGGGCTGTGCTTGGTGTTGATCTCCAGAGGAGCCGTAATGAAGCCCCGTAACCTCGCGATCCTCCTGACCTCAGGACTCGTACTCACCGCCACGGCCTGCAGTAGTGACTCGTCGGACTCCGCAGCGAACGGTGATGTGAGCATCACCGTCGCCTGCCAGCCGGCGAAGACCGCGGCGAAGCAGCGCAAGGCCTGGGACGACGACGTGGCCGCCTTCGAAAAGGCGCACCCGGGCGTCGACGTCAAGAGCACTGACCAGCAACCGTGCTTCGACCCAAAGACGTTCGCCGCGAAGCTGGCAGGCGGCCAGATGGAGACGGTCTTCATGGTGCCGGTCACCAACTACGCCGACGTCATAGCCAAGAAGCAGGCCAGGGACATCACCGGCCTCACGAGCACGGTGAAGAACTACGAGGACATCAAGCCGGACGTCCGCGCGATGGTCACCAAGGACGGCAAGGTCTACGGCATCCCCAACGTCAGCTACAGCGTCGGCCTCGTCTACAACCGCAAGCTGTTCGACGAGGCCGGGCTCAACCCCGACCAGCCGCCGAAGACCTGGGCCGAGGTTCGCACCGCAGCGAAGAAGATCGCTGGACTCGGTGACGGCTACGTGGGCTTCGGCGAGTACGGCGGCGGCAACACCGGCGGCTGGCACTTCGCGCAGGCCATCTTCAGCCGTGGCGGCGAGATGGTGGTCGACGGGAAAGCCGCTTTCAACAGCCCCGAGGGCAAGGCCGTCTTGCAGACGCTGCACGACCTGCGCTGGAAGGACAACGCCACCGGCTCCAAGCTCAACATCGGCTGGGAGTCGCTCATGCAGCAGATGGCTGCAGGCAAGACAGGCATGATGCTCGGCGCTCCCGACGTCGTCACCGACGTGGTGCAGAAGTTCCAGGGTGCCAAGGACAACTATGGCATCACCGCCATCCCCGAGGGCAAGGCGTCGCTGAGCGGCGGCGAAGCTTACATGATCAATCCCAAGGCGAACGCCGCAGAGACCAAGGCGGCCTTGCAGTGGATCGACTTCCAGTTCAACACCCCGGGCAAGGGCCGGCACGACTACGCCCGCGGCAAGGCCAACGGCGAAGCTGTCGGCGTCCCGAACAACGACTACATGGGTGACTCCCCGAGCGGCATGAAGATCGCTGAACTCCGCAAGGAGAACGCGGTCCTGCCGGTCGAGTACTACCAGCCCTACGTCGAGGGCTCGAAGGACGTCCAGCTCAAGCTGGAGCCGCCGAAGGCCCAGGAGCTGTACGCGGTGCTCGACGTGGCGATGTCCGCGGTGCTCACCCGCGAGAACGCCGACATCGACAAGCTGCTCGCCGACGCCGAGACCAAGGCCAACCGGATCCTGGCCCAGGGCTGATGTTGTAGAACCGCCGGGGATGCCGCCCTCCTCAACAGGGAGAGGCCGGCACCCCCGCGGTGGATCGAGTCCGCCGGGAACGGGAGAACACCATGGACACCATCACCATCGAGTCGAAGCGGCCGACCGGTCCACGCCGCAAACCGCCTTCGCGACGGCCGCCCACCCAGCGAGGACGGGCGGTGCGCAGAAACCTGACCGCGTACGGTTTCCTCTGCGCGGCGCTCTTCTGCTTCGCGATGTTCGCGTGGTGGCCGATCGTTCGTCAGGTCCTGCTCGCCTTCCAGGAGACCAACCTCGTCGACGACCCCACGTGGGTGGGCCTGGAAAATTTCCGTGCGGTGGTGGAGGACCCGGCGTTCGGCCCGGCCTGGCGCAACACCGTCGTCTTCACGCTGCTGGCCCTGGTGTGCGGCTATGTGGTCCCCTTCGCCGTGGCGATCGTCCTCAACGAACTGCGCCACGCCCGCGCATATCTGCGGTTCGTGGTCTATCTGCCGGTGATGCTCCCGCCGATCGTCTCCGTGCTGCTGTTCCGCTGGTTCTACGATCCCGGACCGGGTCTGTTCAACCAGATCCTGGACTTCTTCGGCCTGCCCACCCTGGCCTGGTTGGACTCCACCGACACCGCGCTGATCTCCCTCGTGATCGTCTCGACCTGGATGAACATGGGCGCCGGCGTCCTGATCTATCTGGCCGCCTTGCAGAACATCCCCGGTGACCTGTACGAGGCGGCAGAGCTCGACGGCGCCGGCATCTTCAAGCGGATCTGGAACGTCACCATCCCCCAGACCCGGCTGATCCTGCTGCTGATGTTGATGCTGCAGATCGTCGCCACGATGCAAGTGTTCATCGAGCCGTACATGCTGACCGGCGGCGGACCGGAGAACGCCACCGTCACCGTGGCCTATCTCATGTACCAGTACGCCTTCGTCTACGGCGGCAACTACGGAGCGGGCAGCGCCCTCGGCCTGATGCTCATGATCGTGCTGCTCGCGGTCGCGGCAGTGCAGCTCCGGCTCACCCGCGACGAGAAGAGGTAGACCCATGGTCCACACAACAGCTCGCCCTGACACAGACGAAGAAATGCGCGAGGAGGTGCCCGCCGCGCGGAGCTGGCAGCGCCCTAAGGGCCGGGCGGCGTGGGCCGAGGGCCACAGCCGTACCATCGTCTCACCGCTGGAGCTCAAGTCCCGCTGGGGACGACGGATTTACTGGACGGTCCTCACCTCCATCGTCGTGCTCTTCACGCTGGTCTTCGTCTTCCCGCTGTACTGGATGGTCACCGGCGCCATGAAGACAGGCGAGGAGATCGCCCAGATGCCACCGACGTTCTGGCCGAAGGACCCCGACTTCTCCGTGTTCGCGGACGCCTGGGAGCTCTTCGACATCGGACTGCTGCTCAAGAACACGCTGTTCTACGCCGTCGGAGCATGGCTCTTCGCCCTCGCGGTTGACGTCGCCGCCGCGTACGCCCTGTCCAAGCTCCGGCCCTGGTTCGGAAACGCGATCCTCGGCGGCATGCTGGCGACGTTGATGATCCCGCCGATCGTCGTGATGATCCCGGCCTACATCACCATGACCGAGGTACCGATCCTTGGTTGGCATCTACTCAACTCGCCCTGGGCCATCTGGTTCCCAGTGGCCGCCAACGGCTTCAACATCTTCCTACTGAAGCGGTTCTTCGACTCCATCCCGGACGAGATCCTGGAAGCGGCCGAAATCGACGGCGTACCGCCGTGGCGGGTGCTGATCTCGATCATCCTTCCGATCTCACGGCCGATCCTCGGCGTGGTGTCGATCTTCACGGTGGTCATGGTCTTCAAGGACTTCGTCTGGCCGCTCCTGGTGCTGCCCGACAGCGAGAAGATGACCATCAGCGTGGGGCTGTCGCAGACCGCAGGAGCGGTAACTCAGAACCAGATCATGGCCGGCCTGGTGATCGCGAGCATCCCGATGATCATTGTCTTCTTCTTCTTCCAGCGCAGCATCATGGCGGGCCTGACCGCCGGAAGCCTCAAGGGCTGACACCACCCACGCCCTCCCAGATCTCCGCCGCCGGCCCGTCTGTCCATGTCCCCGCTAGACCGGCGGCGGAGCTTGCACCTGCCCGAAAGGACTTCACGTGGCAGCCTCTTACGCGTCTCGCACCGACGACTGGTGGCGCAAAGCCGTCATCTACCAGATCTACCCCCGCAGCTTCGCGGACGGAGACGGCAACGGCACCGGGGACCTGGCAGGCGTCCGCGCCAAGCTGCCGTATCTCGCAGAACTCGGCGTGGACGCCGTCTGGTTCACGCCCTGGTACTCATCCCCGCTGGTGGACGGCGGCTACGACGTGGCCGACTACCGGACCATCGACCCGGCCTTCGGCACCCTGGAAGATGCCGAGAAACTGATCGCAGAGGCCGCCGAATTCGGCCTCAAAGTCATCGTCGACATCGTCCCGAACCACGTGTCCGACCAGCACGCCTGGTTCCAGGCCGCGCTCGCGGCGGGCCCCGGCAGTCCCGAGCGCAAGCTGTTCCACTTCCGGCCTGGCCGCGGAGAGAACGGAGAACTGCCACCCAACGACTGGCCGTCGCAGTTCTCCGGCACCACCTGGACCCGTGTCCCCGACGGCGAGTGGTACCTGCACCTGTTTACCCCCGAGCAGCCGGACCTCAACTGGTCACACCCGCAAGTGCTCCAGGAACACGAGGACGTGCTCCGCTTCTGGTTCGAGCGGGGCGTAGCCGGCGTACGCATCGACTCCGCGGCGCTGCTTGCCAAGCACCCCGCCCTGCCCGACTTCGTGGAGGGTGTGGACCCGCACCCCTACATCGACCAGGACGAGATCCACGACATCTACCGGTCCTGGCGGGCGATCGCCGACGAGTATGGCGGCGTCTTCGTCGGTGAGGTGTGGCTGCCAGACACGGAACGCTTCGCGCGGTATCTGCGCCCCGACGAACTGCATACCGCCTTCAACTTCAATTTTCTGGCCTGCCCCTGGGAGGCCGACCGCCTGCGCCGCACCATTGACGACACCCTCGCCGAGCACGCGCCCGTCAACGCCCCGGCCACCTGGGTGCTGTGCAACCACGACGTGACCCGCACAGTCACCCGCTACGGCCGCACCGACACCGCGTTCAGCTTCGACACCAAAGCGTTCGGCACCCCCACCGACCTCGCTCTCGGCACCCGCCGTGCCCGCGCCGCCGCGCTGCTCACGCTCGCCCTACCGGGCTCTGTCTACATTTATCAGGGTGAGGAACTGGGCCTGCCCGAGGCGGACGTCCCTCTTGAGTGTATCCAGGACCCGATGCACTTCCGCTCCGGCGGCACCGACCCGGGCCGTGACGGATGCCGGGTGCCGCTGCCCTGGTCCGCAGACGCTCCCAACTACGGCTTCGGCGCGCACCGCGAGCCCTGGCTGCCACAGCCCGACGACTGGGCGCACTACGCCGTGGACCGTCAGACGACCGACCCCGAGTCCATACTCACCCTCTATCGCACGGCGCTGCGCCTGCGTCGGCTGGAAGCCGGTTTCGGCGAGGGCCCGATGACATGGCTGCCCTGGAATGAGGGCGTGCTGGCCTTCGCTCGCACACACGGCTTGGTCTGCGTGGTCAATTTCTCTGGCCGACCCAGCGAGCTCCCGCCGTACGAGCGGCTGATCCTCGCCAGCGGACCGCTCGACGAGCAGGGCCGCCTGCCGGACGACACCGCGGCATGGCTGAGGACCTGACCATTGAAAGCGCTTGCTGATTCTGTTCTATTCTTGCGCTCATGACGCGAAGAATTGCTGAAGTTGCCAAGAAGGTGGGGGTCAGCGAGGCGACGGTGAGTCGTGTCCTCAACGGCCGGTCGGGGGTCGCCGAGGCAACACGGCAAGCCGTGCTGACAGCACTGGACGTCCTCGGGTACGAGCGGCCGACGCAACTGCGGGGGGAGCGCGCCCGGCTGGTTGGTCTGGTGATCCCGGAACTGCAGAATCCGATCTTCCCCGCCTTCGCTGAGATCGTTGGTGGTGCGCTCGCACAGCGCGGGCTCACACCCATTCTGTGCATGCAGACCGCGGGCAGTGCTGCCGAACCGGACTACGTGGACCTGCTGCTTCAACAGCACGTCTCCGGTGTGGTCTTCGTCGGTGGACGCGCGTCGCCCGCGCAATACCGCCGTCTGGCCGAGCGGAAGATCCCCGTCGTCCTCATCAACGCCGGAATCCAGGGCTTCGAGTTCCCCTGCGTAGCGTGCGACGACGCCGTCGCCACCGAACTGGCTTGGCGACACCTCGCCTCGCTCGGCCACCAGCGTATCGGCCTGCTGATCGGGCCCTCGGACCACGAGCCGTCACGCCGCAAACTGGACGCCGCACGGACAGCGGCTCGAGCCGCGGGCACGAACCTGAGTGACGAGTGCGTCCAGCGGGCGACCTTCTCCCTGGAAGCCGGACAGGTTGCAGCCACACACCTTCTGGAACAGGGAGCCACCGGGATCGTGTGCGCGAGCGACCCACTCGCCCTGGGCGCGATCCGGGCGGCTCGCCGACGGGGACTGTCCGTCCCCACCGACGTGTCGGTCATCGGATTCGACGACTCGTCCTTCATGAGCTGCACCGATCCACCCCTGACGACGATCAGACAACCCATCGAGGCAATGGGACGCGCGGCAGTCGAATTGCTGTGCGCCCAAATCCAAGGGGTCCAAGAGAACCCGGGAGAGGTCCTGTTCGAGCCGGAACTCGTCGTCCGGAGATCGACCGCACCAATGTCGAAGGTGCTCCGCCGCGTGGCGTAGCGGATCGTGCCAGCGTGTCCTCCGAGATCGTGGCTCGGCGACGTGGCTCAGGTAGTCCAGGGTCGCGCCATCGGGGGCGTTCGGCGAGCATGCATAAGACATGGGACTGTTGCGGTGCCATCGGTTCGCCGAATCCGAGATCACCTGCACCGAGCTGCACGAAGCGCTCGCCCATTTCGCACAGCACCAGCTGATCGAGCACATCGACACCGAGCCCCACCCTCGCCATCACACCCCAGGGCGTCAGCTGCGCGCGTGGTCAGCCAGAAGGGTCTGCTGGGCCGAATGGGAGGGAAGAGGTTGAGAGACAACGTACTGGGCTGCCGGCTCGTTGGATAGGGCAGCTGCGATTCGCTTGTGCATGTCGTCCGACATCGGAGGCAGAGCATCCAGAGGGAACCAATCGGCAGCCGTGTTCTCACCGTCGGCGGGACACGGAACACCGGCCTGCCACGCAAAGCGGAACACCAGGTCGAGATACTGCGTCTGGTCCCCGTTGTCATAGACAACAGGGTCCGTGACGTCGACCCTCGCCAGCCGCTCCGGAACTGCCACGATGCCTGTCTCCTCAAGCACCTCCCGCGCCGCAGCATCCGCCGGCTGCTCTCCCGGGTCGATGATCCCAGTCACTGCCGTCCACCTGCCGTTATCAGCGCGCTTCACCAAAAGGACCGAATCATCCCTTACGACGACCGCGGTCACCCCCGACAGCCACAGGGGATCGCTTCCAATTTTCTTGCGCAGTGCGAGGATGAAATCTGGTGTTGGCATCAAGTAATGATATCGACCCTGTGCTTAGGCGCCTCACCCGCCCTTGAGTACCTACGCCCCCGGTCGGAGCGGACTCGGCCGGCTATCTCGACGGGCAGGTCGCGCAGGACCCAGGCCAGGCGGGTGACGTCGTAGCCGGCCTGGCTGACGATCACGATGTGCGAGTCCCCGACCCCCACTGGCCCGCGGCGATGAGCCGCTCGACGACACCCCCGCAGTTGGGCGGCGGTGACCGCGGGGGCATCGTCCACCGGTCCGAGCCGGACCGCGTCCAGGGTCGCGGTCCAGGACGTGGCGACAGGCTCCAGCACGGCCACGAAGGAGTAGGGCCAGCCCGGAATGAACTGCGACGCCGTCTTCGCACAGTCGTAGACGTGGCAGAACAACCGCTCCGCCGAACGCGGCGCGTCCGAGTGAAGCGCGGGATCAAGGCCACCATCCCGGTCCCGGCGGGCCGTGTCCGCCACCCCCTCAAGCGCGGATCGCGCGGTGGGCCGCCGCCGACGTTCGACAAGGACGACTAGCAGTAGCGACACGCGGTCGAGTGCGGGATCAACCGTCTCAAGCGCCACCGGACCCCTGGCCACTCGTACGACAAACTCACCGTCAACTCATTCTAGGTCAGGTGACCTATAGTGGCGTCCATGGCAGACAAACTCATCCTTGATACCGATGGCCCGGTCCTGCTGGTGGGCGGTTACGGCACAGTTGGCGCCGAACTCGCGCGGTTGGCCGCTCCGTCATGGCCGCTGCTACTCGCCGGCCGCACGCCAGAAAAGGGCCGCGCGCTCGCCTCGCAAACCGGAACAGGCCTGGAGAAGTGGGACCTCGCCGATCCCACTCCCTTCCGGGCTCGCGTGCGCGCGGTGGCTACCGTGGTCAACGACCCGCACGACCGGGTGCTGCGTGCGGCGGTGGCCGGCGGCGTCCCATACGTCGACGTCACGCGGTGGACGGCGCGGATGCAGCGCGCGGCCACGATCACGGCGATGCTTGACCCGGCCTCACCCGTCCTGCTTTCGTCAGCGTGGATGGGTGGGGTGGTCAGCCTGATTGCCGCACACCTGGCCGCGCGGCTTGGAGGCGCAGACACGGTGGACATCGCGGTGCGCTGGGACGTACAGGACCGAGCGGGCACGGACTCGGTGGAGTTCATGGACCGGCTCGGACTGGACTACGAGGTCGTCCGGGATGGCCGGTGGCACATGGTCACTCCCCTGAGCGATGCCCGGAGGGTCCTCGTCGGCGGTGCCCCGACCCGCGTCGCCCGCATCGACACTCCCGAGCAGTTCACCCTCCCGCTCACCCTGGGCGCCGTCACAGCGTCCACGCGGATCGGCTTCAGCTCGGCCTCCTCCACATCAGCGCTGTTGGCCCTGAAGCGGCTCGGGTTCTTCCGCTGGGGCCGCGGAAACCGCTTCACCGGGGCCCGGCGCGCGCTACTCCATGCGCCGGGCGAGGGCGGCACCGCCCAGCTCCGCGTCGACGTCACGCACGACGACCGCACCCTCGGCCTCGCCGTCACGGATCCAGCCGGTCAGGCCCATCTGACCGCCGTCGGCGCGCTGCTCGGCCTGAACCACGTGCTGGGCACCGACGGTGCACCCGCCCCTCACGGGCTGCTCTTCCCGGAACAGACGCCCCGCCCACAAGACGTCGCCCACGCTCTGGAGAGCCACGGCATCACCCTCGATGCCGTCGACACGGCCCCCAACGTCCGAGCCGAGCGGAGGGCTGCATGATCGAGCCCACGCCACCCGCGGGCCGCGGATCGGGCACCACCGGGAAGGGCAGCGCTCGGCGCACCCAACTCCTCGACGCCGCCGAGAACATCCTCACCGGATCCGGGTACGCAGCGCTCACTATGCGGGCCGTGGCCGCCGCGGCGGAGGTCCGGCTCGGACACCTTCAGCACTACTTCCCCACACGTGCGGACCTGGTCGACGCCGTGCTCCGCCGCAGTCTCGACAGTTCTCTCCACCGCCTCACCCCACTGCTCACCGACGACGCCACGGCCTCGTCACCGGAGGAAATCGTCCGCAGGCTCCTTGCTGAACAGGCAGACCCGCAACTCGTCCGCCTGTACGCCGAACTGTGGGCCATGGCAGCCCGGGACGATGCCGTCGCCTCAGCAGTGCGCGGCTTCTATGACCAATACCAAGACCACGTCTTCAGTTTCATCGGCAAGAGACGGCCCGACCTGCCCGAACACCTGCGCAAAACTCGCGCCGTCCTCTTCACGATGCTTATCGAAGGCGCCGCGCTGTTCCGTTCTGGAATTGCCGGTCGGCGCATGACCGCCGTAGACGACGAACTGGTCGCAACCGCCGTGGCCCTGCTCGGAGGCGCGGAGCAGTAGAGGGGGCCAGCGTCTGATGGGCCATCAAGGGTCCAGGAGTGGCGAAACACGCCAGCCAGGGCGAACAGCGGCTGACACGCGGGCAGGTCATGTACGGTCTCGGCCGCTTTGAGGGTGTGGTCCTTGGTGTCCCACTCCGCAGAGTAGTTCCAGGTGCGGCCGTCTACACGCAGCAGCCGCAGGCTGCGGAAGCCGTCGCAATTCTCGCGTCATGTGTGGGCCTGGCCGGGGCCGGTTCCTTCGGCGTGACGGATGCGGTCCAGCCGAAAGGCCTTGACGTCATGTCGCAGACCTCCTCGACCTCGCCACCCGCACCGGAATCGACGCGGACGAGGCCCGCCGCGTCCTTCGCGACCCCGACGCCTACCTCGACGCAGTCCGCGCCGACGAGAAGGAAGCCGCCCGTCTCGGAGCCACCGGCGTGCCCTTCTTCGTCATCGACCGCCGCTACGCCCTCTCCGGGGGCCAGCCGGCCGAAGCCTTCACCCAGGCGCTGAACACCGCCTGGACCGAGCGCCCGCCCGCCGAGGTTGCCCCGGCAGGTGCCGTCTGCGGCCCGGACGGCACCTGCGTCGTCCCGCCCACCAGGCCCTAACCAGCCAGTGGGTCCAGCACGGGCCTTGTCCTTCCCCGCCCCACGCCCGGCCCGTAACGACGATCACGCCGGAAGATGATCCGCTGCGTGCGTCTCACCCGTCTGGCCGTCGTGCATGGCACGGAGCCTCACCCACCTCAACCGTTATAAGGGTCCCCTCGTCCGTGCCACCCGTGCGTCCGGCCGCAGGCAGACCCCGAATCTTGAACGGAGCAACTGATGTCTGACATCGAGCGCAACAAGCAGGTCGTCGTCGACTACTACCAGACGGCGTTCGGCGGCAACCCGGAAAAGGCCATCGCCGATCACTTCGGTCCGGTGTACGTCCAGCACAACCCCGACGCCCAGGACGGCCCGGAGGCGTTCACCGGCTTCGTGACCTGGCTGCGCGGCGAGTACCGGAACCTGCGTCTGGACATCAAGCGGGTTATCGCCGAGGGCGACATGGTGGTCACCCACTCCCACCTCGACCTGGAACCCGGCAACCCCGACAACCTCGGCCGCGCGCTGGCGGACTTCTTCCGCCTGGAGAACGGCAAGGTCGTTGAGCACTGGGACGTCATCCAGGACGTTCCCACCCAGGCGGCCAACGACAACGGCATGTTCTGATGCCGGTACCGTCACCCGCGTCCACGGCGGCTGCCACGCCCGCAGCCGTGGTGCGCCGACAGTACCTGGCGTCGGCCACCGGAGACCTGGACCTGTGGCGCACGGCGGTGGCCGCCGACGTGGAGTGGAACGAGGCGGCCGGTTTCCCCTGGCTGGCACCAACCGCACCCGGACGGGGTGATCAGCGGCGTGGAACAACTTGCTGTCGCCCGGGACGACTGGATCACCCACGACGACGCCACCTACGTCGTCGACGGTGAGCGGATCGCCGTGCTTGGCTGCTACAGCGCGGTCAACAAGGCCACCAGCAAGACGATGAATGTCCGCGTCGCGCACTTCTTCATCGTGCGCGGCGGGAAAATCGTGCGCTTCGAGCAGATCGTCGGGTGTCGAACTGGCCAGTGCGCCGGTTGCTGGCCTCCGCTTGATCTTGATGAGGTCTTCCGGCATGGGCATCCAGGTCACTACTACGCGGGACGCCAGGTCCCGAAGAGAGCGGTGAGCTTGTCAGCCGACGAGGGCGACCGGGGCGTCCCAGGCATCGCGGTCCATGGTGATCGTGTGACCGCCGCGGGTCTCCTTGCTGTTGACCATGTACTGGTGGCCGCGGCTGTGGCCGGTGAACAGCTTGGGGTCCCAGGGCCAGTCCGTCGTAGTGGTGTTCTTCTTGTCCCACAACGCGTACCAGAGGTTGCCCGGCAGGTCCGTCCTGTCGGAAGCCGTGGCGATGGCCTTGGCGCTGGAA
Organism: Streptomyces sp. NPDC043867; assembly: GCF_056435845.1. Classification (NCBI taxonomy): domain Bacteria; kingdom Bacillati; phylum Actinomycetota; class Actinomycetes; order Kitasatosporales; family Streptomycetaceae; genus Streptomyces; species Streptomyces sp. NPDC043867. Next base: position 124,412 of record NZ_JBWKDS010000024.1, read on the forward strand.
CTGCTGAAGCCGTAGTACCCGGCGCGGTAGGTCTTGGCCCGCAGGGTCTTGGTGAAGGAGCGTACGTACGTCAACACTGCGTCGTTGCACGCCTTGTTGGTGATGTCGTAGGGCTCCATGTCGAGGTAGACGGCGCTGCCGGCCTTCATTCCGAGCGCCGATGCCTTGGCGACCGCGTCGTTGGCGTTGCTCACGCCCAGGGAAGCCGCCGTGGAGGCAGTGAGCTTCTCCGGGTTGTTGCCCGTCTGGCACGAGGGCTGGGCGCCGACGTAGAGCGGGATGAGCTTGTAGCCGAGGGAGTTGATTGACTTCACCCAGGACGCGGTGAGGTTTGGCTGAGCGCACCCGCGGTTCTTGCCACCGATAGAGACGGCGGTGGCACCGTAGAAGCCCGTGTTCCATGCCTTCGTCGAGCGGCTCGCCGCCGAGCGCGGCCTGGGGCAACTGGACGCCGGAATGAACCCGGCCCTCCCGGATGCCTACCGGCAGGGTCGACCGCGGTTTCCGCACCTGGTTGCAGGGCGTGGCCATGCACAAGGCCCAACGGACCCGGCAGATCGAGCGAGGAGGTGAGGCGCTCGCGCAGAGCCTTTCTGCTGAATGCCATGACGGCGACTTCCGCCTTGCCCAGCTTCGACAGAAGGAAGTCCGGCCAAGTATCGAAGTCCTCGGGCGCCGACCCCGATCCCACGTTGTTCCTGTGCGTCTCGCACACGTCCAAGAGCGCGGCGGTGATGATCGCCGTCGCACCCTTCTCCTCAGCACGCTTCTTGGCACGCCTCGTGTCGGACCAAGACCCGGAGGATGCCGGTGACGGCCCGTGTGACGTCAGGGTTCGCGGCCGATGAAGGCGAGCAGGCGAGTCTGGACGTCGGCCGTCTCCGGCACCTCGACCCGGGGCCCGTACTGCCCACTCGCGCGGAGCACGTCGTCGAGGGGCAGCATGCCGTCGAGCAACTGGCCGCATCGGCCGGGATCGAGATACTCGTCCTGGCCGGTGGCCCGTGCTAGGTCCCAGGTGTGCATGAACACGTCGGCGGTGTAGAACCGTTCGACTGCCTGGTCCAGGGGGATGTCTCCGATGTGCGGGTTCGACAGGAGCTTGTGTGCGGTGCCCGGATCGTCGAGGAGGGCCTGCACTCCATCGCGGTGCGTCACCCAGGCGGCCACGGGGTCGTCGTCCACCGAGGGCCCTGTCGGCAGTTCGACTCCGGCGCCGGCTTTGAGGAAGGCGGGGAACCACTCGACGAGGTGCCGGACGACGTCCCGGGCGACCCAGCCCTCGCATGGCGCAGGGTTGTCCCATGCCTCCGGGGCCGTGCCGTATACGCGGTCGGTGAAGCCGCGGGCCACGGTGCGGTGCTCGTCGGCCGCTGTTCTCGTCATGGTCAGAATCCTGTCTTGGTGTGCTGGTCGGCGCTGTCGCCCTGCTGGCCGCCGAGCAGCTCGTCGAGCCGCTCGTAGCCCTCGCGGACGCCGACGTCCATGCCGCTCTTGAGCATCGCGTCACGGGCTTCGATGGAGTCCATGAGGGACCTGCCAGTGACCCGGGTGCGACCACCGAGGTCCTCGAAGACGGCCGTCTCCAGGCTGACGCCGTCCGGGAAGCCGTCGTAGGTGAAGGTCTGCACGATGCGCTCGTTGGGGCGCACCTCGTGGAACACGCCGTGGAAGCCGTACTCGGTGCCGTCGTCGTCACGGTGCACATATCGGTAGGAGCCACCGCTGCGCGCGTCGTACCGGTCGATTCGCATTTCGAGCCGACGCGGGCCGAGCCACTGGACGACCAGATCGGGGTCGGTGTATGCCCGGAACACGTGTTCTGGAGGGGCGTTGAACTCTCGGGTGATCACGATGATGGGCAGATCTGGCTCGGCCACGATCCGTGTCTCGTTGGGCTGGTGGGTGTCGGTGCTGCTCATGATGCCGCCTCTTTCGCGGGAGGTTCCGTCGTTGGCCGCGCGTCCAACTGTTCAAGGAGGGCATCGAGCCGGCGGAAACGGTCCTCCGCTTCGCGCCGATAGCGCTCGATCCACTTCGTCACCAGGTCGAAGACCTCTGCTTCCAGGTGGCAGGGCCGCCGCTGGGCTTTCCTGCTGCGGCTGACCAGGCCGGCGTTCTGCAGGACCTTGATGTGCTTGGACACGGCCTGGACCGTGACGTCGTACGGTTCGGCCAGTTCGTTGACCGTGGCGTCCCCGGTGGCGAGCCGGGCCACGATGTCGCGCCGAGTCGGGTCGGCCAGTGCGGAGAACACCAGTGACAGTCGGTCGTCGGTCACCTGACACCTCATATTCAACCGGATGGTTAAACATCCTACGTCTGAGTGCCCTAATCGTCAACCGCTCGGTTGAATACCGGCTGTCGTTCGCCGGGCGGAACGGTTCAAGGGCGCCCCCGGCCCGCACCGACGGGGCCGGTATCGTGTCCGGACTCGATCCAGCGGACCATCCGGTCGGCGGCCACCCAGCCCATGACCTTCGAGTGCACGAAGTGCCGCTCGGAGTTGCGCATCTCCCAGATACCTACGTCCGGTGCCAGCGGGCCTCGACCTGGGCGAGCAGAGCGCTCTCTGGAGGGCGAAGGCGTCGTCGCAGGCGGCGAGGCCAGCTTCTTCGGCGAGGTGGAACGCGTCGAGGACTTCTCCGAACACGGCGAGCTGCGGCTGGAGGGCGGCACCGTTACCGATGCGTACCGGCTGTGAGCCTTCGTACCCGGGAAGGTGGTGAAGGGTGCTTTCGGGGAGGTCGCGGCCGCCCTTGATCGAGTACATGATCTGCACGGTGGCGGGGTCGCCCGCGATGACCCGGGCGAGTCAGCCCGCCAGGCGGCCGCTTCCTCCAGGTGGCCGGTGAGCACCAGGACGCTCAACGCGATCGCGGCGTCCCGCAGCCAGGTGTAGCGGTAGTCCCAGTTCCGCTCGTCGCTGATCTCCTCGGGCAGTGAGGTAGTGGGCGCGGCGACCATGCCGCCGGTGGGGGCGTAGGTGCGGGCCTTGAGGATGATCAGCGAGCGGTGTACCTCCTGCTGATATGGGCCGGTGTAGGTGCGGCGGGCCCTCCAGTCGGATTTCACCGGTGCGGACGAGAGAGGACGTCTGGTCCGGCCAGTGCCGCGTACCGGTCGCCGCCGAACTGGTGAGGGTGGCGCACCAAGCGGGGCGCAACCTTGCCGTAGGCGAAGCGGACCAGGATCTGCGAGGACATCTGTACCACAACGCGAACGCCCTGGACGACACGGATCAACTGGAGGTTTCCGCAGCCACTCACGTGCAGTCGGGGCAGTCAAGTCGGCCACCGCCCTCGACTGGTCGCCCCCCCGTGCTGCTCAGGTGTGCCGGTGTGGTGAAGAAGGCTGACGCGAGGAGGTGTGTTATCACAAATATCAGATATTTTGATGCGCGTCGAAGGCAAGCGTCACGAGCCGGCGCGCCATCGTGCACCGCTGGCCATCAGTAGCAAGTGGAGAAGAAGTCCATGACCGAACAGACCGAGACATCAGTCAGCGGCGTCATTGGCCGGCGACTCGTCCTGGTGTCAGCGGCTGGTGCCCTGTCCGCTTTCGTGCTACCAAGCGAAGGAACGCGCACGGCACAGGAGGCGCCTCGGCTACTCAAGTACTCCGACCATGACCCGCTGGGCGGCATGCGGACCCAATTCCTCGCGGATACCCTCTTCCCGGCCATCGAGAAGGAATCGAACGGACGTCTGAAGGTCGAGGGTCATTGGAACGGCGAACTCGCTGGCTCGTTTGACGCCCTGAGTGCCGTCGGCGGTTCTGGTCCCGCGGACATGGCCACTGTCGTCCCGGAATACGCGCCAAACCAACTGCCGCTGCACCAGATCTTCAAGAGTTTCCCCCTGGGGCCGACCGGAAGCAAGCAGATCGATTTCTTCCGCCGCATCTATGCAGACGTACCGGCTTTCCCAGCGGAGCTGGCGCGAAGCAACGCCGTTCCAATATTTTTCGGGACCGGGCATCCTGTGGCGTTCTTCAGCGCTCCGCCCCTGCCCAATCTGGACGGCCTGCGAGGCGGCACGTGGCGGTCCGCCAGCTTCTGGCACAAGGACTTCCTGGCCAATGCCGGTGCGACTCCCGTGACTCCCCCATGGGGCCCGGGCATTCTCGACGCCCTAACTGCGGGGACGTTGGACGGTGTCATGGTCGACGTCGACGACGGGTACCTGTTGCGCGTTCAGGACACCGCCCCCAACGTGCTGACTTCGAAGGATCTGTGGATGGGGCACGTCTACCCCATAGCAATCAACAAGGACGTCTGGAATGGGCTCCCGCAGAACGACAAGCGGGCCATCCGGCGGGCCGTCGAACGGTCTTACCCAGCCCTAGGGTCGTTGGCGGACAGCGGCTTCGACACTCAGGTCGAGGAGCTGAGGAAAGCCGGCGCGAACGTGCGGATCCTCACTCCTGATGAGCTGATGCGCTGGCGGACCATCACCAAGTACCGCGATGTTCAGGCCGCCTGGGCGGCAGTGCAGATGACCAAGGGGGTTCAGGATGTGGACGCCGCTCTTATGGGTGCCACGCGGATCATGGACTGCTTCGTAACCCCCTGAGATCCACCAACGAACCGGGGACGGCGGCTGGCCGCCGTGCTTGCCTTTGCTGCCCGCGGCGTTAAGCCCTTCCAGGGTGGACATCGCGGATGTTCTCGCTCTCGGGCTCCGCCATCGCGGCGAACCAGGGGACCGGTGAGTATCTCCAGGACGAGGGTCGCGGGCTGCGAGGCGGTCGGCGAGCGCGGTCAGCTCGGCGCCGTCGCGCCCGAGGCGCTTCATCTCGTACCCGGTGGAGATCACCCGCGGGGCGTGCGCCCGTTCGAACTTGGGGCAGACACGCACTCGGGTGCTGACCTTGTCGGCAAAGAGCGTGTCCGGGGCCCGTGCCGGTCGAATGTGACGTCAGGGGCCGGGCCGGGTGGGGTCGGCGTGGGACAGGAGCCGGCGGGGGCGGGTGGGCGGCCAGGTGGTGAGCAGTTTGAGCTTGGAGGGCTGGAGAGTGGTGTAGTGGATGATTGCAATGCTGGCTGATTGAACGGCGGGCACCCTCGTGTCGATCTGCCTGGAGAGGACAGTGGTGAGCTGACCACGCGTCACCAACAGCACACCGCCACCCAGGCCTGATCCCCGGCTCGCGCCCGGGACCAGGCCGCGCGGGCGCGCGTCAAGCCGCTGGTCATCACCGGCGACATGCTTCACACGTCCGTGCACCGCCGGCTGATCGGTGAGACGGATAGCAGACCCGGCCTGAGTGAGCTGGTCAGCCGTGCTCTCGCCCAGGGAAGTGAAGCGCTTCGAGCAGATCGTCGACTCTGTCGACGTCCGCGCAGATCTGACCAACCTCACCTATAGCTTGCACCAGTGGTTGGAGGGCGCGACGGTCCGGGCGCTGAAACGGGCTTCTGACGATTCGTTGAGCGATGTCGGCTCGGTCTCGTCAGGCTCCTCTTCGCTACGTCCGGTCGGTCGTGTCCGTGCGACATTCGAGAACCCGGCTGAGGGCGAGAAGGGCATGGCCCGGCTTGGTGATGAGGCAGCCCTGCTGGCCAAGTCCTATCTGGCGGGTGCTGCCAACAGGTCTGAAGGCGCCTGCGAAGGGCGGTGACCACGGGGTTGGATGCAGCGGCATGCCCCCGCGAAGGCAGACCGCGAGGCCGGTGTCATCACTCCGCGGGGGAGCAGAAGGGGCTGCCGCCGATCTACCTGCGGCAAGAAAGGAGAACGGCGCCGCGGCCGGTGCGGGGCGAGGCCGAACCAGACGATGCCCAAAACACGTCGGCGCCGCGGCAGTTGCGAACGCAATTCGGTTACGACACTGGCGCACCCAGCGACCGATCGACATGATGAACCCGAGCCGCCCATGGGGCAATAGCCAGGGCGCGCTCGTCGACGGCTTGCTCTGCGCGTGCGTCTGCCCGCCACCTCGCGGCACGCACCGGCCTGTCTGTCTCCTCGCCGCCGCGCACTGCTGGAGCGCGCCCGACCGGACACCACGTCGGGCGAACTCGCGGTGCCGCCCGGGCGGCCACCTCAACCCTGTACATGGAGAACCATGAACGCACTCAACTATGAGCCGCCGCGACCCGACAGACCGCCCCGCCCCCCTGAGCACCCCGTGCAGGCGGATCGCGCCGTGCACCGGACCATGACTCGGGCGACGCGCCGGTACCTGGGTGCCCACGCCGTCGGATGGTCAGCGATGGCGCTGCTTCCGCTGATCGCCGGTTCCTCACTAGCGACCCGCGTGGCGGGTGGGCTCACCGTCGGCACACTGCTGTTCGCCGTGCTGGGCCTGGGCGTTCCGCTGTCGTCTTGGTGGCTCTACCATGCGACCAGGCAGACGGCGATGCTCCCCGACGCCGCCCACAACTCCCTCTCCGGGAGCGGTCGATGAGCACGAGTCCTGCGATCCACACGGCCGCGACCTCGCTGACCGACGCGGCCCCCTTGGTGGCGTTCTTCCTGGTCGTCACCATGACACTGCTGCTCTGCCTGCTCTTCGGGGCAGACTCGGAGGGAGTCGACGACCTCTACGTCGCCGGATGCTCGGGGCGGCCGTGGCGTAATGCGTTGGCGATGACCGGCGACACCATCACGGTCCTGCTACTGCTGAGCTGCACGGGCCTGGTCTCGGTCGCGGGCTATGACGGGACAGCCCTGGCCGCGGGCGCCATCGGCGCTTATGCGGTGCTACTCGTCCTGGCCAGGCCCCTGCGCAACACCGGCCGTTTCACCCTGGGCGACACCCTTGCTGCCAGGTTCGACGACAGGTCCGTCCGCATGGCGGCGGCCGTGATCTGTGTCGTCGTATGTGTCCCACTGGCCGTCGTGCAGCTGACGGCGGCGGGCGGGGCCACCGCGGCGATGCTCGGCCTTTCCGGGACGGCGCCAGCGCAACTCTGTACAGTGTTCATCGGAGGAATGATGGTCTGCGCCGCGGCCCTCACGGGCATGCGAGGCAACACGATGCTGCAGGTCGTCAAGACGTTCACCGTGTTCGCGTGCATGGGCCTGCTCGTCGTCCTGCTGCTGCGGAGCACCGGTTGGAGCCCCGCCCGGCTGCTGTCCGACGCAATCGACGGCAATGCTGATCCAGCCGGCTACTTCACCCCCGGGCAGCTCTATGGGACAGACCTCGCCGGACGGCTGAATCTGCTGTCCGTTCAGGTCACCGTGATGCTCGGCTCAGCTGTCATGCCACACATGATCATGCGGGTAAAGACGGCCGAGCACGGCGGCGCGGCCCGGCGCTCCGTCCTAATCGCCACCGGCCTGGTGAGTGTCTTCGCCGCTATGGCTGTCACGCTCGGCCTCGGCGCGGCGGCCCGCAGTGGTGCGCAGGCCCAGGGGCGGTTCGACCTGCAGTCGTCGTCAGCCATGTTGTCCCTCGTCCGGGACCTGGTGGCGGGGCCGGCCGGTGACCTGCTCATTGCCCTGGTGGTGTCCGCGGTCTTCCTCACCAGCCTGACTGTCGTGGCGGCGCTCGCGCTGAGTGCCGCAGCGGCTCTCGTGCACGACATCTACGTCTCCGGGATCCGTCGGGGCCAGGTGCCACCCGCCGCCGAGGTCAAGGCCATGCGATGGCTGACCCCCGTCCTCGGGGCCGTCGCCGTGCTGTTGTCGGTGCTGGCGCAGAGCGGGAGTATTCAGTTCCTTGCACAGTTCGCCGTGTCCGTGTCGGCGTCCGCGGTGCTTCCGAGCCTGGTGTACGCACTGTTCTGGAAGAGGTGCACGAAGGCCGGTCTGCTGTGGACCATGTACGCGGGGCTCGCCTGCGCCGTCGTGCTGCAGACGTTCGGGCCGACGGTTTCAGGCCGCCCCGGCGCGCTCTTCCCATCGGCCGATTTCGCCTGGTTCCCGCTGGCGACGACGGGACTGGTGACCATTCCGGTGGGGTTCGCAGCCGGCTGGATCGCCAGTCTCCGCACAGCGCGGAGCAGGAAGCCCGACGACGCCGCTCGCTTTGCGGCTGTCGCGGCCCGCTCCCTGGTGGACCGATCGGAGGAAGCCCGAGTCCCCTGACCGGGAGGTTCGGTCCTCGTGGTCGGCCCGGTCGACCCCTGGTCGGCCCCTGGTCGTGTCAGGGGTGTCCGTCAGGGTCCTTGGTGGTGTCGGGTGTCGGGGTGTGCTCGTGGATCAGGTGCAGCGGCTCCGTGCGGTCGCGCCGGTCGAGGGCATCGATAAGGGGCCGGGTGCATTTCGGCGGCCGTGCCTGAGCAGCCGACCTGAGCGACGGCAACTACGTGACCGCGGCCCTACCCACCCTCGTGCCCAAGGGCGTGCACGTTGTGAACCCCGGCCTGAGCCACGCGGGCAACGAAACGGGCACCGTCCTGCCCGGTGCGGCGTTCTTCGGTTTTGCGCTGGTTTAGTGAGGGCTGCCGCTGCCCGGACCCGCCTGCGTGCACCGGATCATCACCGACTTTGGCGTAATCGACCTGACCGTCCGCGGGCTCGTCCTGGTCGAGACCGCCCCCGGTGTCACGGCCGAGCACATCGCCGCGGCGACGGCGGTCGCCACTGCGCGTTCCCGCGCGGGCGACCGCCTGACGGACTCCGGCGGTCCGGTGTTCCGGAGGACAGCCACCGGATCGGCGGATCCTATGGGTCCCGCGCTGACCCGACGAAAAAGCCCGTACCGGCCGTGGCCTGGCTGCTGTCCTGTCTCGCGGCCGGGGCGGCCACCACCTGCTGTACCCCGTCCACGCACTCCGCCTCACGCCCGCCTGGCACACGTGTGGCTTATCCCTCCCGCACCGCACCGCACCGCACCCCGCCCGCTGTCTCGATGTCCGCCTCTGCGACACGGGCACACCCCACGCCCCCGGCCGCCCGCTGACCGGCCGAACCGCAAGGACCGAGCTCCCACGAGGCCCCGGACAGGGGCCACGTCGATCCGGGACGGCAGCGCCCAACACCCCCCGGCGGCTTCCGAGGCTGGTAACGGCAGTACCAGGCTATAGCCCTGCGATGCTGCGACGATGGAAGCATGAGTGCACCCGGTGAGCTGGCGACCGTGCTGCGGGCGTGGCGGGAACGGTTGGCGCCGCGGCTGGTGGGCTTGCCGGCGGGTACCGCACGGCGCACCTCCGGCCTGCGGCGTGAGGAACTGGCCGTCCTGGCTGAGGTATCGGCGGACTACATCGTGCGGCTGGAGCAGGGGCGGGCCTCGGCCCCCTCGGCGCAGGTGTGCGCCGCGCTGTCCCGTGCCCTGCAGCTCAGCAACGCCGAGCAGAACCACCTGTTCCGCCTTGCCGGGCACGCCACCGGAGGTGGCCGCATCAGCCGCCAGGTGTCCGCCAGCCTGCGCCGTCTGGTGGAGCGTACGAGCGACCGGCCCATGGCCGTCTTTGACGCGATGTGGGACCTGCTGCTCTGGAACCGGATGTGGGCGGCACTGATGGGCGACCCCTCCGAGCTGCGGGAAGAGGAGCGCAATGTGCTCTGGCTGCACTTCACCCGCGCCTCTGACTGCAACATGCACGACCTCCGCACCCAGGACACTTTCGGAATTTCCATGGCCGCGGACCTGCGCCGCAGTGTGGGCCGGTACCCCGACGACCCCGCGCTACGGAGACTCGTCGAACGGCTCAATGAGCGCAGTGAGCGCTTTCGCGGGCTTTGGCAGCGCCACGAGATCGGCGAGCACGACACGGCCACCAAGACGGTCAACCACGCCGAGGTCGGGGCCATGGAACTGGACTGCGACATCCTGAGCACCCAGCGCGGCGATCTGCGGATCGTGATGTACAGCGCCGCGCCCGGCAGTGAGTCCGACGGCAAGCTCGCCCTGCTGGCCGCCATCGGGATACAGCGGATGCGCGTCGAGCCCTGACCGCCGTCGATCACCCTCTCTCAAGCCGGAGCGCGCCCCATCAGGAGCCGGCCCCGCCCTGGAGGAGGCCCCGCAGTGAGGGCAGCAGCGCGTCGATGTCCGTGTCACTGCGCAGGACCACGACGGTAGTGCCGTCCGGGCCCCTCCCCTTCGGGGTGGCAGGGACCGGGAACAGGGCGAGCACCTCGCGAAGCGCGTCGTCGACCTCGGCGACGGGATCCGTCGACTCTCCCCTCAGCCAGCGCCGGAGCACGTGGTTGTGGGCGGCCACCACATTCGCCGCCATGAGCTCCGCCCGCAGCGGTGCCGACGTCCCGGTGTCGCCCATCCAGTTCGCGATGAACTCGCGGAACAGCCGCTGGTAGCGGGCCACGCTGACGATCTCACGGTCGCGCAGGGCGGGCACCTTGCTGGTGAGCGCGTACCTGCGCAGGGCCAGGTCGCCCTCGTCGAGGTAGTGCATCAGGACGATTCGCACCGCATCGGAGACGGCGACCAGGGCCGTCGCATGCGTGGAACCGGCCAGCCGGTCCCTGATCGTCGCGAGCAACCGGTCGTGGTCCGGGAAGATGACCTCTTCCTTGGAGCGGTAATGGCGAAAAAACGTGGTGCGCCCCACGCCGGCTCGCTCGGCGACGTCGTCGATGGTCGTCTGCTCGTACCCGTGTTCGTCGAAGAGCGAGAACGCGGCCTGCGTGAGCCGCTCCTTGGTCGATCCCTTGGTCATGCGGCCTCATCCTGCCCTGCTCGCGCGCTCATCCACCACTTGCCTCTCGATGCGGTACTGAGTACCGTGATAACAGAATCCAGTACCGCAGTGTAGAGGAGTACGGCGTGGAAGACCTCGCGCGCAATGAGTCGGGACTGCCTGTTCGCCCCGTCTACACCGACTCCCCGCACGAGTCGGAGGCGGGTGAGAAGCTCGGCGCCCCCGGGCAGTTTCCCTTCACCCGGGGTGTGCACCCGACGATGTACACCGGGCGGCCGTGGACGATGCGGCAGTACGCCGGCTTCGGCGCCGCGCAGGAGTCGAACGCCCGCTACCACGAACTCGTCGCCGCGGGCACGGGCGGTCTCAGCGTTGCGTTCGACCTGCCCACCCAGATGGGGTACGACTCCGACGAGGACATCGCCCGCGGCGAGGTGGGCAAGGTCGGTGTCGCGATCGACTCGGTCGACGACATGCGCACCCTGTTCTCGGGCCTGCCACTCGACAAGGTCTCCACCTCGATGACCATCAACGCGCCCGCGTCGACCCTGCTCCTGATGTACCAGCTCGTCGCTGCCGAGCAGGGCGTCACGGGCGCCCGGCTCACCGGCACGATCCAGAACGACGTGCTGAAGGAGTACATCGCCCGCGGGACCTACATCTACCCGCCGAAGCAGTCCCTACGTCTGATCAGCGACATCTTCGCCTACTGCCACCGGGAGATCCCGCGCTGGAACACGATCTCCATCTCCGGCTACCACATGGCGGAGGCAGGCGCCACGCCCGTCCAGGAGATCGCGTTCACCCTGGCCAACGCCAAGGAGTACGTACGCACCGCCCTCGCCGCAGGACTGGACGTCGACGACTTCGCGCCACGCCTGTCGTTTTTCTTCGTGGCACGGACGACCCTCCTGGAGGAGATCGCCAAATTCCGTGCCGCCCGCCGCATCTGGGCACGCGTCATGCGCGACGAGTTCGGCGCCCGCAACCCCAAGTCCCAGATGCTGCGCTTCCACACCCAGACGGCCGGAGTCCAGCTCACGGCTCAGCAGCCTGAGGTGAACCTCGTCCGGGTAGCGCTCCAGGGACTCGGCGCGGTGCTGGGCGGCACCCAGTCCCTGCACACCAACTCCTACGACGAGGCCATCGCGCTGCCCACGCAGAAGGCGGCCCGCCTGGCCCTGCGCACCCAGCAGATCATCGCCTACGAGACGGACGTGACGAAGACGGTGGATCCCTTCGCCGGTTCCTACGCGATGGAGTCGATGACTGACGACATGGAGACGGCCGTACTGGAGCTCATGCGCGCCGTGGAGGAACGCGGCGGAGCCGTCGCGGCGATCGAGCAGGGATTCCAGAAGTCCGAGATCGAACGCTCCGCCTACCGCATCGCGCAAGAGGTGGACGAGGGCACCCGCTCGGTGGTCGGCGTCAACCGGTTCGTCCTCGACGAGGAGGAGCCCTACGAACCCCTCCGGGTCGACCCCGCCATCGAGGCCGAGCAGTGCGCCCGCCTCGACAAGCTGCGCGCCGAGCGTGACAGCGTGGCCGTCGGACGGGCTCTGACTGACATGCGTGCCGCCGCTGAGGGCAAGGACAACGTCCTTGTCCCGATGCGGGAGGCACTGCGGTCGCGGGCCACCGGGGGAGAGGTCGCGCAGGCACTGCGGGAGGTGTGGGGCGCTCACGTCCCGCACGACTCCTTCTGAGCGTCCTTCTGTCCGCACGCCCCGCGCCCGAAGGTCTGACCCAGCCCCACTTACGACATCTGTCCCGCCGACCGGCCATGGCGACGGGACCGCACCGACCAGAACGGAATCGAATGATGACGGTCGAGCCGTCGCGGGCGCATGACCGCGACCTCCACACCACCGCGGGCAAGCTCGCGGATCTGCAGCGCCGCATCCAAGAGGCGACGCACGCCGGCTCGGAGCGCGCCGTCGAGAAGCAGCACGCC
>NZ_JBWKDS010000025.1:0-15356 GCF_056435845.1 Streptomyces sp. NPDC043867
CGGGAGTACAAGGACGACCTCGTCCTGTGCGTGCACAACTTCTCCCGCTTCGCCCAGCCGACCGAGCTGGACCTGCGGGAATTCGACGGCCGGCATCCGGTGGAGCTGATCGGCGGAGTGCGCTTCCCGGCCATCGGCGAGCTGCCGTACCTGCTGACGCTGGCCGGTCACGGCTTCTACTGGTTCCGGCTCCGCAAGGACGCCGCGTAGAAGCCGGACAGAAGCGGGGCAGAAGCCGCGCAGAACCCGGTCGGGCCGGTTTCCACCGGCCCGACCGGGGCACGCATCAGTAACACCCCGTCCCCCCGGGGAAAGGACGCGCCGCCATGTCGGAAGCCGCAATACACCCAGTCACGGCCCCGGTCGCACGCCCTGATCTGCTCGCGTCGCTCGATCCACTGCTGCGGGAGTGGCTGCCGCGACAGCGTTGGTTCGCGGGCAAGGGGCGCCCGGTGACCGGTTTCACCCTGGTGGCAGCCACGGAGTTGCTGCCGCCCACTGCCACGACCGGCCTGTTCCATCTCCTCGTACGCGCACACCAGCCGCTCACCCCGGCGCCCGGCGCCCCCTCGCATCCCGGGGACTGCTACCAGCTGCTGATAGGCGTGCGCGAGGCGCTGCCCCCACGGCTGGCGCCCGCGCTGATCGGTCATGCGGAGGAGGGTCCACTGGCCGGACGGACGGCGTACGAGGCCCTCCACGACCCACGTTCCGCCGACGTACTGCTCGAGGCGCTGCGGACCCGGGCCCGCATCGGGGACCTGCGGTTCGAGCGCGACCGGCGCCAGGAGATCCCGGAGGACCTGGTGCCGCGGGTGGTGACCGCGGAGCAGTCCAACTCCTCCGTCGTCTATGGAGATACGTTCATCCTGAAGCTGCTGCGCCGGATCGTGCCCGGGGTCAACCCCGATCTGGAGCTGCCGCTGATGCTGGCCCGCGAAGGCTGCCCGCGGGTGCCCGCGCCCACCGCGTGGATGCTCGCGGACCTGGCCGACGAGACGTACGTCCTCGGCGTCATGCAGCCCTTCGTGCGGGGCGCGGCCGACGGCTGGGAGCTGGCGCTGCGCGAGCTGGCCAAGGGTGAGGACTTCAGCGGCGAGGCCCGGGCACTCGGGCGGGCCACGGCCGAGGTGCACACGGCCCTGGCCCGGGCGCTCCCCACCCTCACCTTCGGCCTCCCCCAGCTGGAACTGATCGTCGACGGCATGACCGAGCGCCTGGAGGCCGCCGCGCAGGCGGTGCCCGCGCTGCGGCCGTACGCCCCCGGACTGCGCTCTGCCTTCCAGGCCCTGTCCGACCTGGCCGCCGAGGGCCACACGTGGACGGCCCAGCGCATCCACGGTGACCTGCATCTCGGACAGTGCCTGCGGTCCGCGTCCGGTGAGTGGTCGCTGATCGACTTCGAGGGCGAACCGTCGAAGCCGCTCGCGGAACGCCGGATGCCGCAGCCGGCCGTGCGGGACGTGGCGGGGATGCTGCGGTCCTTCGACTACGCGGCCCACTCGGCCGGAGCCCGGGCGCCCGGCTGGGCCGACGCGTGCCGGGCCGCGTACTGCAGCGGATACGCGGAGGCCACCGGGCGTGATCCGCGCACCGAACCGGTCCTGCTGCGCGCCTACGAGACGGACAAGGCGATCTACGAAGTCCTGTACGAGGCCCGGCACCGGCCCGACTGGCTGCCGGTGCCGATGGCCGCGGTGCGACGGCTCGCCGCGGACGACGGCTCGCCGTGACCCGCGCCCCGACCCGCCCCAGCTCACCCCTGCCGAGGAGGCTCTGCCCGTGACCCCCCGTCCCCCGTCCGAGGACAGTCCGAAGAAGACCGGCGCGAGGAAGTCGGCCGCCGCGAGGAAGGCGGCCGGGAAGAAGGCGACGGCGGCCGCGAAGAGGTCCGCCGAGGAGAAGGCGGCGGTCAAGAAGGCCGTCGAAGGCGCGCCGGCGGCGAAGGACGCGGCGGGAAAGAAGGGCGCCGCGAAGAGGTCAGCGGTGGTGAAGAGCGCGGTGACCAAGGGCGGCACCGCGAAGACGACGGCCCGGAGGACCGCTGGGAAGAAGGCCGCCGACAAGAAGGTCCCCGCCCAGAAGCGGGCCGGGGCCTCGGCCGCCGAACGGCATTCCGGACCGGTGGTCACCGGGGTCACCGCACCCCGGACGCCGGAGCCGGCACCGTCACCGGCGCCCACGCCGGCTTCCGCCCCCGCCCCCGTCCCGTCGCCGGCCACCCCGTCGGAAGGGCTCGTCCCGCAGAAGCCGCCCGCCTCGCAGGAGTCGGCGGCCCCGCAGGAGCAGGCCACCCCTGGGGAGGCACCCGCCTCGCGGGAGTCGGCCGCCCCGCAGGAGCAAGCCGCCCCGCAGAAGCAGGCCGTTCCGCCGGAGCCCGCCGCCCCGCAGGAGCCCATCGCCATGCGGGAGCAGGCCGCCCCTGGGGAGGCGGCCGCCTCGCGGGAGTCGGCCGCCCCGCAGGAGCAGGCCGCCCCGCAGAAGCAGGCCGTTCCGCCGGAGCCCGCCGCCCCACAGGAGCCCATCGCCATGCGGGAGCAGGCCACCCCTGGGGAGGCGGCCGCCTCGCGGGAGTCGGCCGCCCCGCAGGAGCAAGCCGCCCCGCAGAAGCAGGCCGTTCCGCCGGAGCCCGCCGCCCCGCAGGAGCAGGCCGCCTCGCACGAGCAGGCCACCCCTGGGGAGGCACCCGCCTTGCGGGAGTCGGTCCTCCCTGAGGGGTCGGCCGGCTTCGGCGGGGTCGCGCCGGGAGACCGGGAGCGGCTGCTCAGCGGTACGCACCACGATCCGCACGGGGTGCTCGGCGCGCACGCCGTGCCCGGTGGCGTGGCCTTCCGCGCGCTGCGCCCGTACGCCCTCGCCGTGTCCGTCGTCACCGGCGAGCTGCGGGCGGACCTGGCGGACGACGGCGACGGCTTCTTCTCGGGAGTGCTGCCGCTGGTCGAGGTCCCGCAGGACTACCGGCTGGTCGTGACGTACGAGGGGGCGGTGCAGGAGACCGAGGACGCGTACCGCTTCCTGCCCGCGATCGGCGAGTTCGACCTGCACCTGCTCGGCGAGGGCCGGCACGAGCAGCTCTGGAAGGCACTCGGCGCGGAGCCGATGGTGCACCAGGGCGTGACCGGCACCCGGTTCACGGTGTGGGCCCCGAACGCGCGCGGTGTGCGCGTGGCCGGCACCTTCAACTACTGGGACCCCACCGCGTTCCCGATGCGCTCGCTCGGCTCGTCCGGCGTGTGGGAGCTGTTCGTGCCCGCGATCGGCGAGGGCGAGCTGTACAAGTTCGAGATCACCCGGGCCGACGGTTCGAAGACCCTGCGGGCGGACCCGATGGCCCGGCGCACCGAGGTGCCGCCCAAGACCTCCTCGGTCGTCACGGCCTCCCACCACGAGTGGCAGGACGAGGCGTGGATGACCCGGCGCGCGCAGCGGCCCGCGCACGAGGCGCCCTTCTCGGTCTACGAGATCCATCTCGCGTCCTGGCGACCGGGCCTGACGTACCGTCAGCTGGCCGAGCAGCTGCCCGCCTACGTCGCCGACCTGGGCTTCACCCACGTCGAGTTGATGCCGGTGGCCGAGCACCCCTTCGGCGGCTCCTGGGGCTACCAGGTGACCGGTTTCTACGCTCCGACGGCCCGGCTCGGCACTCCCGACGACTTCAAGTACCTGGTCGACGCCCTGCACCGGGCCGGGATCGGTGTGCTCATGGACTGGGTGCCGGCGCACTTCCCGCGTGACGACTGGGCGCTGGCCGAGTTCGACGGACGCCCGCTGTACGAGCACTCGGACCCTCTGCGGGCGGCCCACCCCGACTGGGGAACGCTGGAGTTCGACTACGGGCGCCGCGAGGTGCGCAACTTCCTGGTCGCCAACGCCGTGTACTGGTGCGAGGAGTTCCACATCGACGGCCTGCGCGTGGACGCCGTCGCCTCCATGCTCTACCTCGACTACTCCCGCGAGCCCGGCCAGTGGACCCCGAACGAGCACGGCGGCCGGGAGAACCTGGACGCGGTCGCCTTCCTCCAGGAGATGAACGCCACCGTGTACCGGCGCAACCCGGGCGTCGTCACCATCGCGGAGGAGTCGACGGCCTGGGACGGCGTCACCCGGGCCACCCACCTCACCGGGCCCGGCGGCCTCGGCGGCCTGGGCTTCGGGCTGAAGTGGAACATGGGCTGGATGCACGACTCGCTCGACTACGTGCAGCACGAGCCGGTCCATCGCAAGTACCACCACCACGAGATGACCTTCTCGATGGTGTACGCGTACAGCGAGAACTACGTGCTGCCCATCTCCCACGACGAAGTCGTCCACGGCAAGCGGTCGCTGGTGTCGAAGATGCCCGGCGACTGGTGGCAGCAGCGGGCCACCGACCGCGCGTACCTCGGCTTCATGTGGGCCCATCCCGGTAAGCAGCTCCTGTTCATGGGGCAGGAGTTCGCCCAGGGCGCCGAGTGGTCGGAGGCTCACGGGCCCGACTGGTGGCTGCTCGACCCCGCCTACGGCGCGGAGGCCGACCACCGCGGTGTGCGCGACCTCGTCCGCGATCTCAACACCGTCTACCGGGCCGAGCCGGCCCTGTGGGAGCGGGACACCGATCCCTCCGGGTTCGCCTGGATCGCCGGGGACGCGGCCGAGGACAACGTGTTCGCGTTCCTGCGCCACGCCGCCGACGGCACGCCGTTGCTCGCCGTGTCCCACTTCGCGCCGGTGGTGCGGCACGACTTCCGGCTCGGGGTCCCGGACGACGTGCCCGCCTGGCACGAGGTCCTCAACACCGACCTCGCCCGGTACGGCGGCAGCGACGTCACGAATCCCGACCCGGTGAAGCCGGAGCCGCGGGCAGCCCACGGGCGCCCGGCCAGCATCCGGCTGAGCCTGCCGCCCCTGTCGACGGTCTGGCTCCGCCCGGCGTGACCTCGCAACGCCGGTGGGGCTGAGGGGATTCAGCCCCACCGGCGTTCGCGGGGCGGGGCCCGGGGGCAGCGCTCCCGAGTCGCGACGGATACGACGTCAGCCGGTCGCCAGGGAGGCCGGCAGGTCGCCCGTGTGCAGCACTCCCAGTGTCTGCGTGGCGCGGGTCAGGGCGACGTACAGGTCGCTCGTCCCGTACCGGCCGGGCTCGACCACCAGGACGGAGTCGAACTCGAGCCCCTTGGCCTGCCGGGGGTCGAGCAGCACGACGGTGCGGGTCAGATCCGGCTCCGCGCCCGCCGTCACCCCGTCGAGCCGCACGGCCAGCGCCCGGTGCAGGTCACGGGGCGCGATCACCGCGAGGCGCCCCTCGTCGGGGGTGAGTTCGGTGACGGCCTCGGCGACGGCGCCGGGCAGGTCGCCGGTGGCGCGCACCCAGGGCCGTACCCCCGTGGACCGCACCGAACTCGGCGGCTCGAAGTCCGGGTCCCCGGCCCGCAGCACGGCTGCCGCGAGGTCCATGATCTCGGACGGGGTGCGGTAGTTGACGGCGAGGCGGGTGTGCTCCCAGCGGTCCCCGACGTACGGGGAGAGGATGTCCGACCAGGAGCCGACGCCGCCCGCCTCGGAGGTCTGCGCGGGGTCGCCGACCAGCGTCATGGAGCGGGTCGGGCTGCGCCGCATCAGCAGCCGCCAGGCCATCGGCGACAGCTCCTGCGCCTCGTCGACGATGATGTGCCCGAACGCCCAGGTGCGGTCCGCCGCGGCCCGCTCGGCGGCGCTGCGGTGGTCGTCCTCCTCGTGCCGCTCGGCGAACCGCTCCGCGTCGATGATGTTGTGCGCGGACAGGACCTCGGAGTCCTCCTCGTCCTTGTCCTCGAACTCGTACGTCCGCGAGGCGTACGAGACGTCCAGCACGCCCTGGGCGTAGGCGACCTGGGCGTTGCGCTCCCGCTCGGCGAGGGCGCGCGCCACCCGGCCGTCCTCGCCGAGCAGTTCCGCCGCCTCGTCCAGGAGCGGGACGTCCGCGGTGGTCCACGCCCGGGTGACCGGCCGGCGGATCGCCGCCGCGTCCTCGTCCGTGACGTATCCCTCCGGGGCCGCCAGGAAGTCCGCCACCAGCCCGCGCGGGGTCAGCCGGGGCCACAACTGGTCGACGGCGGACCAGACTTCGGGGTTCTCGGCGAGTTCGTCGCGGATCTGCGTGATGTCGCTCGCGTCGAGCAGGTTCGAGCCGTCGAAGGGGTCGGTGCCGATGCGCTCGGCGAGCATGTCCGTGAGGGTGTTGAGGATGTGCCCCTCGAAGTGCTCGCGGGCCACGTTGTGCGGCAGCTTCGCCTCGCGGGTGCGCTCGCGGGCCACCTGCACGAGGCCCTCGTCGAGCATCAGTATGTCCCGGTCGTGCTCGATGGCGATGACCGGGTCGGGCAGCGCCTGCCGGTCGCGTACGACCTCGGCGAGGACGTCGGCCATCTCCGCGCGGCCCTTCACGGCGGCCGCCTCGGGGGTGTCGGCGGCGGTCGCCCTCACACCGGGGAACAGCTCGCCGACGGTCGCGAGCAGTACGCCCGTCTCGCCGAGCGAGGGCAGCACCTCGCCGATGTAGCCGAGGAAGGCGGGGTTCGGGCCGACGATCAGGACGGCCCGCTTGGCGAGCAGTTCCCGGTGTTCGTAGAGGAGATAGGCGGCCCGGTGCAGCGCGACGGCCGTCTTCCCCGTGCCGGGGCCGCCCTCGACGACCATGACGCCCCGGTGCGGGGCGCGGATGATGCGGTCCTGCTCGGCCTGGATGGTCTGCACGATGTCGCTCATCCGGCCGGTGCGGGCCGAGTTGAGCGCGGCGAGCAGGACGGCGTCGCCCGCCGGGTCCTCGTGGCCGGTGCGCTCCCGGTCGCCGAGGTCGAGGAGTTCGTCGTGCAGCGCGGTGACCCGGCGGCCGTCGGTGGTGATGTGCCGGCGGCGGCGCAGGTCCATCGGGGTGTGGCCGGTGGCGAGGTAGAAGGGGCGGGCGACGGGGGCCCGCCAGTCGACCAGGATCGGGGTGAGGTCGGCGTCGTCGGCGCGGATGCCGATGCGTCCGATGTGGTGACTGACCCCGCTGGTGAGGTCGATGCGGCCGAAGCAGAGCGAGCCTTCCACGGCGTTCAGGGCGGCGAGCAGCCCGGAGCGCTCGGCGACGAGGACATCCCGTTCGAGCCGGGCCTGCATCGGTGTGTTGCCCTGGCCGAGCGCGTCGGTGACGGACTCCTCGGTGGCGCCGCGCAGGGTGTCCACGCGTGTGTACAGGCCGTCGATGAATTCCTGCTCGTGCCGCAATTCATCGTCTGGAAATTCGGTGTTTGACAATTCCGCTCCCGGCCGGATATACTGTGCCCGTTGAACTCATTCGCGATCCGCATTACCGAAGTCGCGAATCATCGAATATACGCAAAGAAATCCCCCGAGCGCAATTGCTCGAGGGATTTTTTCGTTCCCCGGGGTCGTTCCCTTGGCACCTCTGCGGGTACTCCCGTACGTGCGCCGGGGTCAGAGCACGTCGGACAGTTCCTCCCGCAGCCGCCGCTTGGCCCGGGCGCCGACCATGGAGCGCACCGGCTCACCGCCCCGGAAGACCATGAAGGTGGGCATCGAGAGCACCCCGTAGGCGAGGGCGGTCCGCGGGTTGGTGTCCACGTCGAGCTGGACGACCTTGAGCCGGCCGTCCTCCTCCGCGGCCAGGGCGCTCAGCACCGGCCCCATCTGCCGGCACGGCGGGCACCAGTCGGCGGTGAACTCCACCAGCACGGGCAGCTCCGCCCCGATCACCTCCGCCTCGAAGTCCGCGTCCGTCACTTCGGCCACTCCTGCCGCCTTGATCACTGCGTCCGTCCTCCCAGTTCGCACACGGGTTCCGGGCCGCCCGGAACCTCCGCGTCGGCGGCCAGCTCGTCGCGCGCCCGCTCGGCCTTCGCCAGCTGGACGCCCACGTGTTCGCGCACCGCCTGCAACTCGCCGATCAGCGCGTCGAGTTCGCCGAGCTTGCGGCGGTACACCGCCAGCGAGGCCGGGCAGGAGTCGCCCTCGGGATGTCCGGCCCGCAGACACTCCACGAAGGGCCGGGTCTCCTCCAGGTCGAACCCGAAGTCCTGCAACGTCCTGATCTGCCGCAGCAGCCGCAGGTCGTCCTCGTCGTAGGTCCGGTATCCGTTCTCGCCCCGCCGCGCGGGCAGCAGCCCGCGGGTCTCGTAGTAGCGCAGGGTCCGCGTGGTCGTCCCGGCCCGCGCCGCCAGCTCGCCGATTCGCATGACCCCGACGGTACGGCTTGACGCCGACGTCAAGGCAAGCGGTTCAACGGGGCCGGGGCGGGAGCAGCGGTCTGCGTTCCACCGGGGACGACAGGACGATGGACGTCGTCGTGCGGCCGAGGGCGGAGGTCTGCTCCAGGATCTCCTCCAGGTGGATGGTGTCCTGCACCGCCACCTTGAGGATCCAGCAGTCCTCGCCGACGACGTGGTGGACCTCCACGACCTCCGGGCGGCCGAGGAGTTCCAGCGTCCTCGGGTGCTTGAGGGTGTAGCCGCCGTGCGGGTTCACCCGGACGAAGGCCTGGATGCCGTAGCCGAGGCGGGCGGGGGCGACGTGGGCGCCGTAGCCGGTGACGGCGCCCGCGGACTCCAGCCGGCGGACGCGTTCGGCGACGGCCGCCGGGCTCAGCCTGACCCGGCGGCCCAGCTCACTGAGCCTGATCCGGCCGTCGGTCTGCAGCAGCTCCAGGATCCGGCGGTCCACCTCGTCGAAGGCCGCCGACGTTTCGTGGGCGGCGGCCCGCTGGTGCCGTGGTTCCTTCGGTGCGACGGCCTGATCTCCCATGACTCCCCCTTCAGTCCCGCGCTTGTCGTCGGGAGAATTATGACCGCACGCCAGGCAGCGGCCCGGGGCGGAAACGGAATGCGGGAGGGCGTCGTGCGCGACGTGTGTGTCATCGGCGGAAACCGCTATTTCGGAAAGCGGCTCATGGCCCGGCTGCTCGCCGCCGGCGACCGGGTCACGGTCGTCAATCGCGGCTCGTCGCCGCCGCCCGCCGGAGCGGTCCACCTGGCCGCCGACCGCGATGACGAGGAGGCGCTGCGCGCGGCACTCGGTTCACGCGCCTTCGACGTCGTCGTCGACCAGGTCTGCTATTCGCCCCGGCAGGCGGCCGTCGCCCGGCGCGTCTTCACCGGCCGCACCCGGCGGTACGTCATGACCTCCACCGTCGAGGTGTACGAGGACGAGGACTCGGCGTCACCGGTGCGCGAGGAGGCGGTCGACCCGCGGACCGTCGCCGTGGACCTCGGCCTGCCCTGGGAGGACCCCGGGTTCCTCGACACCCACTACGGCGAGGGCAAGCGGCAGGCGGAGGCGGTGTTCGCGCGGGATCCCGCCTTTCCGTACGTCGCCGTGCGCGTCGCCCATGTGCTGGGCGGGGACGACGACTTCACCGGACGGCTAGACCACTACGTCCGGCGGATCGCGGCGGGTGAGCCGATCGCGGTGCCGGCGGTGAACCGTCCGGCGACTTACATCCACGTCGAGGAGGTCGCCGACTTCCTGATGTGGGTGACGGGCCAGGACTGCACAGGCCCGCTGAACGCGGCCTCCCACGGGACGCTGACCACAGAGGAGTTGTGCCGGGCGGTGGCCGCGCGCGTCCCCGGCGGCAGGACGGTCTTCCGGACCGTGGAGGCCGGTGAGGTCTCGCCGTTCGCTTTCACCCGCTCGTACGGGATGGACAACTCCCGTGCCTCCGGGCTGGGTTTCCGCTTCGGGCAGGCGCGGGAGTGGCTGCCGCGCGCGGTCGCGGAGACCCTAGGAGCGGGAACTGGGGGTGGCGTGGCCCTCGGGGCCGGGATTCCCGGTGCGGTGCCTGCGCCTGCGCCTGTGCAGGTGGCTGTGCCGGTCGCGCCGCTCGGGGAGGTCGACTGACGTGCGGCAGCGCACCCTTGGCGGTCTCCGGGTCGGTGCGGTCGGGCTCGGCGCGATGCCGCTGTCCATCGAGGGCCGTCCCGACGAGGCCCGCGCCCTGGCCACCGTGCACGCCGCCCTCGACGCGGGCGTCACCCTCCTGGACACCGCCGACTCGTATCACCTGCCCGGGGAGGAACCGGGCCACAACGAACGGCTCGTCGCCCGCGCGCTCGCCACGTACGGCGGCGACACGGCGGACGTCCTGGTCGCCACGAAGGGCGGCCGGGGCCGGCCGGCCGACGGCAGCTGGACGGTCACCGGCAGGCCGGACCATCTGAAGGCGGCCGCCAAGGCCTCGCTGAAGCGGCTCGGCGTCGAGGCCATCGGCCTCTACCAGTTGCACAAACCCGACCCCGCGGTGCCCTTCGAGGAGTCCGTCGGCGCCCTGCGCGACCTGCTCGACGAGGGCAGCATCCGCCTGGCCGGCCTCAGCAACACGGATCCGGAACAGATACGCCGGGCCCACGCGCTCCTCGGCGACCGCCTCGTCTCGGTCCAGAACCGGTACTCGCCCGCCGTGCGGGACGGCACCGCCGAGCTGCGGCTCTGCGCCGACCTTGGCCTCGCGTTCCTTCCCTGGAGTCCCCTCGGCGGCATCTCCCGCAGCTCCCTGGACGGGCCGTCGCGGACGGCGTCCGGCGGTTTCGCCGCGTTCCACGAGGTGGCACGCGAGCGCGGGGTCAGCCCTCAGCGGGTCTGCCTCGCCTGGCTGCTGTCCCTCTCGCCCACCGTGATCCCGATACCGGGGGCGAGCCGCCCGGCGACGGTCCGGGACTCCGCGGGAGCGGCGGACCTGGTCCTTCAGGCGGATGAACTGGCCCGCCTGAACGCGGCGACGGCAGGGCGGCCCCCGGCCGACCCGGCGCAGCCCTGACCCCGGGAACACGAAAGGCCCGGGGCCCGGGGAGCCCCCCGGACCTCCGGGCCCGCCCTCGGTGAGGTCAGCGCGTCCCGCTCGGCCCGCCGGACGGGCCGGCCACGGACGCGGACTCCTCGTCGGGGGACGCGGCTTCGGCCTCGCCCGCGACTTCGGCGCCGGCGTCGGCGTCGGCGTCGGCGTCGGCGTCGGCGTCCGTGCCGGCCGTGCCGTTCGTGGACCCGGCCTTCGCGGACCCGGCCTTCGCGGACCCGGCCTTCGTGGCCCCGGCCTCCGGGGCCCCGGCCTCCGGGGTCCCGCCCTTCGTGGCCCCGGCCTCAGGGGTCCCGGTCTCCGGGTCGGCCGTGCGTGCCCTGCGCGGCAGCAGGAACGCCACCAGAACCGTGCCGACGCCGAGGACCACCGCACCGACGAGGCTGGTGTGCGCGACCGCGTCCGAGAAGGACGAGCCGACCGCGTCCGCCATGTGGCGTGCACCCTCGGCGAGCTGGTCGGCCTGGGCCTTCAACTGGGAGGCCTGCTCGGCGTTCTGCGCCTGGGCGGCCTGCTCGCCGGCCCGCCGGGCCTTCTCGCCGATGCCCTGGGCGACCGCGTAGCCCGCGCCCACCGAGTCCTGCGCCGTGGACAGGGCACCCGCGGGAAGTCCGCTGCCCGCGGTCGCGTCCGACAGCTGCGAGGAGTACGAACTCGCCAGCACGGAACCGAGGATGGCGATGCCCAGCGAGCCGCCGAGCTCCAGCGAGGTGTCGTTCACCGCGCCGCCGACGCCCAGTTCGGACTCGGGGAACGCGCCCATGATGGCGTCCGTGCAGGGCGACAGGGCGAGCCCGATGGCGAGGCCCAGGATGACCAGGGGCAGGACGAAGTCGCCGTACGACGACGTGGCGTCGATCCGGGTGAGCAGCGCGAGCGCGGCCGTGCCGGCCACCATGCCCGCGGTGACCGTGATCTTCATGCCGACGCGCGGGGTGAGGTAGCCGGTGAGGGCCGAGCCGACGAAGACGGCCCCGGCGAGCGGCAGCATGCGCACCCCGGTGTCCAGGGCGTCGTAGCCGAGGACGAACTGGAGGTGCTGGGTGAGGAAGTAGAAGGCGCCGAAGACGGCCAGGAAGAAGAGCGCGACCGCGAGGTTGGAACCGGCGAATCCGCGGTGCGCGAAGCGGCGTACGTCGACGACCGGGCGCGGGTGGCGCAGCTCCCACAGGACGAAGGCGACAAGGCCGAGGCCGGCGACGACCGCGGCGGTGACGGCCTTCACGCCCCAGCCGAAGTGCGGCCCCTCGATGATCATGTAGACGAGGGCGCCGATCCACAGCACGGACAGCAGACCGCCGACGTAGTCGATGCGGTCGTGGTGGGCGGCCGCGGACGGCGGCACGAGGACGAGCGCGCCGACGATGGCCAGGGCGGCGACGGGCACGTTGATCAGGAAGGTGGAGGACCAGCCGTGGTGCTCCAGGA
This sequence comes from Streptomyces sp. NPDC043867, assembly GCF_056435845.1. Classification (NCBI taxonomy): domain Bacteria; kingdom Bacillati; phylum Actinomycetota; class Actinomycetes; order Kitasatosporales; family Streptomycetaceae; genus Streptomyces; species Streptomyces sp. NPDC043867. The sequence continues at coordinate 12,236 of NZ_JBWKDS010000025.1, forward strand.
GGGCGCCCGCGACCAGCGGCCCGGCCGCGATGGCGAGTCCGGCGGTGGCGGTCCACAGGGTGATCGCCTTGGCTCGCTCGGCACGCGGGAAGGTCGCGGCGAGGAGGGAGAGCGTGGCGGGCATGATCAGCGCGGCGCCCACACCCATCACGGCGCGGGCCGCGATGACGCCCGTGGAGCTGTCGACGAGCGAGCCGGCGACCGCGCCGCCGCCGAAGACGACGAGCCCGAGGACCAGTGCGCCGCGGCGGCTGTACTTGTCGCCGATCGCGCCGAGCAGCAGCATCAGCGCGGCGTACGGGACGGTGTAGCCGTCGATGACCCACTGCAGGTCGGCGCTGGACAGGCCGAGGTCCTGGGTCATGTCCGGGGCCGCGACCGTGAGGGCGGTGTTCGCCATCACGATGATCAGCAGGCTCAGGCAGAGCACCAGCAGGGCCCACCAGCGCCGGGCGTAGGGCCGGTCCATCCTCTCGACCGGTTCGTTCATGACGAGACGCATGGGTTCGCTTCGCCCTTCCTCTGTCGGCTCGCACGGTGCCGGACGATCGGCCCGCACCGCGGGGTGGTCTGTACGGCGGCCGTCTCACCCGGCCACTTGCACAGCGACGTGCAATTGCACGACACTGTGCAACGTACGTCATTGCACAGAGCTGTGCAAATGGAGGAGGTGGAGGCCCTGTGGACGCAGCGCCGGCCGCCAGGGCCTGCCCGGCCGTTCCCGCCTGCCCCGCGAGCCCGCCCCAAAGGGCGACGAGGCAGTGGCCGGACGGGCACCGGGAAAGGACGTGCAGAATGTCAGCCATGACCACGGGTAACGCCAGCCGCGCCGATGCGAACCGCCGCCGGATCCTCGATGTCGCGCTCGCCGAGCTGCTGCGCGACCCCGACGCCTCCATGGACCAGATCGCGCGTGCCGCGGGGGTCGTCCGGCGCACGGTGTACGGGCACTTCCCGAGCCGCGAGGCACTGATCGGCACACTGTTCGAGGGCGCGGCGCAGGCGGTGGAGGCGGCGCACGCCGCGGGCCGCGAGGGCGTCGAGGACCCCGCGGAGTCGCTGGTCCGCTCGACGCTGGCGGTATGGGAGATCGCCGACCGCTACCGGCTGCTGGTCGCGCTCGCCCAGCGCAGCGTCACGGTCCAGGGCATACGCGACCGGCTCACGCCCGTCCGCAAGTCCTGCGCACAGCTGCTCCGGCGCGGTCTCGAGGCGGGCGTGTTCACGTCCCCGCTGCCGCCGGACGCGCTGGCCTACGTGCACGAGCAGATGCTCTTCGCCCTGATGGAAGCGGTGAACGACGGCCTGCTGGCAGCGGAGGAGGCGGGCCGCTCCGCCGCGGTCACCATGCTGACCGCGGCGGGCGTACCCGCCTCGCGTGCCACCGTCCTGGTGGCGAATATCGAGCGCCTGAGCGCCTGAGCGCCTGAACACCTGAACACCTGAACACCTGAACGGCGGCTCGGCGGCGACCGACCGACGTCGGCGCACCGAGCGGCCGGGCCTACGGGGGGCGACCCGGCCGCTCGGCGTCCTGCCGGGCCCCCGCGTGTGCCGGGCGCCTCACGGCGCCCCGGGGCCCGGCTTCGCCGGGCCCCATCAGGGCGGGGCCCGGCGAAGCGTTATGCCTTGACCAGCTGCTTCTCGCCGCCCTGCTCCGGGAGGCCGGCCGCCGGGGTGTCCTCGTCGTGGTCCAGCAGCGTCTCCTCGTCGAAGGGCAGCTGTCCCGCGAGCACCTGGTCGACCCGGCCCCGGTCGATCTCCTTGGTCCAGGTGGCGATCAGCACGGTGGCGACCGCGTTGCCCGCGAAGTTCGTGAGGGCGCGGGCCTCGCTCATGAAGCGGTCGATGCCGACGATCAGGCCGACGCCGTCGACCAGTGCGGGCTTGTGCGACTGAAGACCGCCGGCCAGCGTGGCGAGGCCGGCCCCGCTGACGCCCGCCGCGCCCTTCGAGGCGACCAGCAGGAAGAGCAGGAGCGGGATCTGCTCCCCGACCGACATCGGCTTGCCGAGCGCGTCGGCGATGTAGAGCGACGCCATCGTCATGTAGATCATGGTGCCGTCGAGGTTGAAGGAGTAGCCGGTCGGGACGGTGATGCCGACCACCGGCTTGCTCACGCCCAGGTGCTCCATCTTCGCGATGAGCCGCGGCAGCGCGGACTCGGAGGAGGAGGTGGACAGGATCAGCAGGAACTCTCGGCCGAGGTACTTGAAGAGCGTGAGGATGTTGAGGCCCGCGACGATCCGCAGCAGCGCGCCGAGCACGATGAAGACGAAGAGGAAGCAGGTGACGTAGAAGCCCAGCATCAGCACGGCGAGGCTCTTGAGGGCGTCCAGTCCGGCGGAACCGGTGACCGCGGCGATCGCGCCGAAGGCACCGAGGGGCGCGGCCCACATCACCATGGCGAGGATGCGGAAGACGAGCCGCTGGATGTGCTCGATGCCGCGGAGCACCGGCCGGCCGGCCGGACCCATGGCCTGCAGCGCGAACCCGGCGAGCAGGGCGACGAGGAGGGTCTGCAGGACCTGGCCCTCGGTGAACGCGGAGACCATCGTGGTCGGGATGATGGAGAGGACGAACTCGACCGGCGGCAGCGCTTCCGCGGACACCTGTCCCTGGCCGGCCTCCTTCACCGACTGGGTCACCGCGAGACCCGTGCCGGGCTCCAGGATGTTGCCGACCACCAGGCCGATGGCGAGGGCGACCAGCGACATGACCAGGAAGTAGCCGAGCGCGATACCGCCGACGGCGCCGACCTTGGCGGCCTTGCGCACCGAGCCGATGCCCAGCACGATCGTGCAGAAGATGATCGGCGAGATCATCATCTTGATCAGGTTCACGAAGCCGGTGCCGATGGGCTTCAGCTCGACCGCGAAGTCGGGGGCGAGCAGGCCCACGGCGATGCCGAGGATCACCGCCGCGATCACGGCGATGTACAGGTAGTGCGTGCGGTCCCGCTTGGCGGCGGGTGCGGCAGGTGCCGTTGCGGGTGTGCTGGTCACGGCTGCCCTCCTTGACGACGTCGTCGGCATCATCCGGCGTGCGGCTCACGTCCGGGCGGAACCGGGAGCGGGGGGCTCCCGGACGAGTGCCGGGAGCGCAGGGCTCCCGAGCGGGT
>NZ_JBWKDS010000025.1:15453-135390 GCF_056435845.1 Streptomyces sp. NPDC043867
GGTGCCGGAAGCAGGGACTCCCGGACGGGTGCCGGGAGCGGGGACTCCCGGACGAGTGCCGGAAGTGGGGACTCCCGGACAGTGCCAGGAGCGCAAGGCTCCCGAGCGGGTGCCGGAAGCAGGGACTCCCGGACGGGTGCCGGGAGCGGGGACTCCCGGACGAGTGCCGGAAGTGGGGACTCCCGGACAGTGCCAGGAGCGCAGGGCTCCCGGACGAGTGCCGGAAGTGGGGACTCCCGGACGAGTGCCGGGAGCGGGGACTCCCGGACGAGTGCCGGAAGTGGGGACTCCCGGACGGGTGCCGGGAGCGGGGACTCCCGAGCGGGTGCCGGGAGCGGGGACTCCCGAGCGGGTGCCGGAAGTGGGGGCTTCCGGACAGGCGCCGGGAATTCCGTCCCGGGCGGGCCGGGAAACCGCCCCGGCGAGGCCGGGGAACTGGCTCCCCGGATGCGGTGACTATCTCCCGGCCTGTGAGGGCGGTCACCCTTCCGTTCATTTAGTTCACGCTTACCGGGCGAGGCAGACTGACGGCATGCGCCTCCCCCGCGTCCCCACCCCCCGCAGCCTGGCCGGCCAGCTCTTCGCCATGCAGGCCGTGCTCATCGCGGTCCTGGTCGCCGGATACGCGCTCTTCACGTACATCAGCGACCGCAGCCAGGCCGAGGAGGCCGCGGGCCGCCAGGCCATGGCGGTCGCCCGCTCGGTCGCGGAAGCCCCGTCGGTCCGCGCGGCCATCCGCAGCCCGGACCCGACCCGGACCCTCCAGCCGTACGCGACCCGGGTGCAGCGGCACACCGGCGTGGACTTCGTGACGATCATGGATCCGCGGGGCATCCGCTGGACCCACCCGGACCGGAAGCTGATAGGCAGGCACTTCCTCGGCCACACGGCCCGCGCCCTGGAGGGCGAGTCGTTCACCGAGACGTACACCGGCACCCTCGGCCCGTCCGTCCGCGCGGTCACGCCGGTCACCGACGGGGGCCGCGTCGTCGGCCTGGTCAGCGCCGGCATCAAGGTCGAGGCCATCACGGCCCGGGTCCAGGACCAGGTCACGGCGCTGCTCGGGACCGCGGCCGGGGCACTCGCCCTCGGCGCCGTCGGCACGTACGTGATCAACGCCCGGCTGCGCCGCCACACCCACGGCATGAACGCCGCCGAGCTCAGCCGCATGCACGACTACCACCAGGCCGCCCTGCACGCCGTACGCGAGGGCCTGCTGATGCTGGACGGGCAGTACCGGGTGGCGCTGATCAACGACGGGGGCCGGGAACTGCTGGGGGTCACCGGCGAGGTCGTCGGCCAGTCGGTTGCCCGCCTCGGCCTGCCGGCGCCGCTGACCGGCGCCCTGCTGTCCTCCGAGCCCCGGATGGACGAGGTGCATCTGACGGCCACCCGGGTGCTGGTGCTGAACACCTCGCCGGTGTCGGGCGGCGAGCGCCGGGGCACCGTGGTGACCCTGCGCGACGTCACGGAACTGCAGTCCCTGATGGGCGAGCTGGACTCCGAGCGCGGGTTCACCCAGGCGCTGCGCTCGCAGGCGCACGAGGCGGCGAACCGGCTGCACACGGTGGTGTCCCTGATCGAGCTGGGGCGTGCCGGGGAGGCCGTCGGCTTCGCCACGGCGGAGCTGGAACTGGCGCAGGCGCTGACGGACCGGGTGGTGGCGGCGGTCAGCGAGCCGGTGCTGGCGGCGCTGCTCCTGGGCAAGGCGGCGCAGGCCAACGAGCGGGGCGTCGAGCTGGTGGTGTCCGAGGAGAGCGGCCTCGACGACGGACTGCTGCCGCCCTCGCTCCCGGCCCGGGACCTCGTGACGATCCTGGGGAACCTGATCGACAACGCGGTGGACGCGGCCCAGGGGACGGTGGGCGCCCGGGTGACGGTGACGGCCCGCACGGACGAGGACGGCCTGGTCCTGCGGGTCGCCGACACGGGGGAGGGAGTGGCTCCCGCGCACGCGGAGGCCGTCTTCCAGCGGGGCTGGTCGACGAAACCGGCGGGGCCCGGCGGGCGGGGGCTGGGGCTGGCCCTCGTACGCCAGGCGGTGAGCCGTCACGGTGGTGCGCTCGGCGTGACGGAGGCAGCCGGGGGCGGGGCGGAGTTCGAGGTGCGGATGCCGTTGCCTACGGTGGGCTCCACCGCGAACCGCTCGAACCCCGCGAACCCTTCCACGCCGGACCCCACGAACCCGACCGGGAACGGGCGCGCCGGCCCACCCGCGCCGGACCCCGCGGCCCCGCCCGCCCCGGACCTCTCCGACCCGCCCACGGAGGGGCCCGCCACCCCCGTCCGCCCCGGTGACCGCGTGCCCGGGGCCGCCGGCCCCGCCCTGCCTGGAGGCGACGCATGACCGAGCCGATACGTGTACTCGTCGTGGAGGACGACCCGGTCGCCGCCGACGCGCACGTCATGTACGTCGGCCGCGTGCCCGGCTTCACCGCGGTCGGCAAGGCCCACACCGGCGCGGAGGCACGGCGCGCGCTGGACCGTACGCCGGTGGACCTGCTGCTGCTCGACCTGCACCTGCCGGACGGGCACGGGCTGCAGCTCGCCCGCTCCCTGCGGGCCGCCGGCTATCACGCGGACGTGATAGCCGTGACGTCCGCGCGGGATCTGGCCGTGGTGCGGGAGGGCGTCTCCCTCGGGGTGGTCCAGTACGTGCTGAAGCCGTTCACCTTCGGGACCCTGCGGGACCGGCTCGTGCGGTACGCGGAGTTCCGCGCGGCGGCGGGCGAGGCCAGCGGGCAGGACGAGGTGGACCGGGCGCTGGCGGCCCTGCGCGCGCCGGGTCCCGCGGCGCTGCCGAAGGGACTCAGCGCACCCACGCTGGAGCGGGTGACGCTCACGCTGCGGGATTCCGGCGAGGGTCTGACCGCGGCGGGCGCCGCCGAGGCCGTGGGCATCTCCCGGATCACGGCACGCCGCTACCTGGAACACCTGGTCGACGCGGGCTGGGCGGTGCGCAGTCCGCTGTACGGACAGGTCGGACGACCGGAGCTGGTGTACCGGTGGGTGGAGGACCGGCCGAAGCAGAGACGCACAGACGCGTGACGACCGCGCCCGCCCGATGCACGGACGCGGTCAGCCGCCCCCCTCCCCGCGCGCGGACGCGGTGACGCCCGCCCGCCTCCCCCCGCCGGTCGCCGGTCGCCGGTCGCCGGTCGCCAACCATCCGGCTGTGCAAGGTCATTGACCTGACTAGACCATTCCTCTTACGTTCACGGGGCAGACAGACTCGGCCGACGAAGGCCCGTAGGAGGTCGTGCCCGTGCGCCCCACCGCCGCCCGCCCCCGTAGCACCGCCCCGCCGCTCCTCGCCGCTCTGCTCACGCTCCCCGCCGCCCTGGCCCTGACCGCCTGCGGCGGCGGGTCCGGCAGCGATCCGGACACGGTGAAGGTGTCCTTCAAGCAGTCCACCGACAACTCGGTCAAGGTGATGGACACCTATCTGGCGGACATCAAGAGGCAGTTCGAGAAGGCGAACCCGGGCAAGAAGGTCGAGCTCGTCCCGATCAAGGCCCCGGACTCCGAGTACTACACGAAGCTCCAGCAGATGCTGCGGTCGCCGAAGACCGCTCCCGACCTGGTCTACGAGGACACCTTCCTCATCAACTCCGACATCACCAGCGGGTACTTGAAGCCGCTCGACGGCTACCTCGCCAAGTGGGACGACTGGGACCGGTTCGTCGGCACGGCCAAGGCGGCGGCGAAGGCGCAGGACGGAAAGACGTACGGCGTCCCGGACGGCACGGACACCCGCGGGCTCTGGTTCGACAAGGGGATCTTCGCGAAGGCGGGACTGCCCGCCGACTGGCGGCCGAAGACGTGGGACGACGTCCTCACCGCCGCGCGCACGATCAGGAAGAAGGTCCCCGGCGTCACCCCGCTCAACGTCTACACGGGCAAGCCCGCGGGCGAGGCCGCCACCATGCAGGGCTTCGAGATGCTGCTGTACGGGACGGGCGACGGGACGTCGGATCCCCTGTACGACGAGGCGTCCAAGAAGTGGATCACCGGGAGCCGGGCGTTCAGGGACGCCCTCACCTTCGTGGAGACGGTCTACCGGGAGAAGCTCGGCCCGGACGTCTCCGACGCCCTCGACCCGAACTTCGGCACCAGGGTCCGCGGCGAACTCCTCCCGAAGGGGAAGCTCGGCATCGACCTGGACGGCAGCTGGCTGCCGCAGGACTGGGGCAGGGGCGCCGGGCACGAGTGGCCCGAGTGGTCGCGCAAGCTCGGCCTCGCCCCGATGCCGACGCAGACCGGCCAGGCTCCCGGCAAGGTGAGCATGTCCGGCGGCTGGACGTGGTCGATCCCGGCGAAGGCGGCCAACCCAGACCTGGCGTTCGAGTTCATCGAGACGATGCAGACCAAGGCGAACGCCCAGAAGTGGTACATCGCCAACTCCGGGATCGCGGTGCGCGAGGACGTCGCCTCCGACCCCGCGTACCTGAAGGCGCAGCCCGGCATCGAGTTCTTCACGGACCTGGTCGCGAGCACGCACTACCGGCCCGCGTACCCGGCTTACCCGAAGGTCTCCACCGCGATCCAGGAGGCCATGGAGGGGGTGACGACGGGCGACAGCTCGGTCGAGGAGGCGGCGAGCGGCTACGACGAGGAACTGAAGTCCGCCACCGACGGACAAGTGACGTCGAAGTGAGCGTCGGCACCCGGGCGGACCGGCACCCGGGTCCGGGCGGGCGAGGCGCCCCGGTTCCGGTCCCGCCGGCCGGCCCGGGGACCGCGCCTCCGCGGCGGGGCGGCCCGGGCCGCTCCCTGGTGCGGGTGCTCCCCCTCACCCCCGCCGTCGTCCTCCTGCTCCTGTTCCTCGCCGGACCGATCGGCTACTGCGGCTACATCGCCTTCACCGATCTCCAGCTCACCGGCCAGGCCCACTCGTCCTTCACCGGCCTCGACAACTTCCGGACCGCCTTCCGGGACGAGGCGTTCCTGAACGCGGTCCGGCTCACCCTCGTCTTCACGGTGCTCTCCTCGCTCGTCGGCCAGAACACCCTGGGCCTGGCTCTCGCCGCGCTGATGCGGCGCGCGTCGAAGCCGGTGCGCACGCTGGTCGGCGGCATCGTCATCACGGCGTGGGTGCTGCCGGAGGTGGTGGCGGGTTTCCTGCTCTACGCCTTCTTCCGCCGCGAGGGCACGCTGAACGCGCTCCTGGACTGGCTCCACCTGCCGTCCCAGAACTGGCTGTTCACGCTGCCGATCCTCGCGGTGTCCTTCGCGAACGTGTGGCGGGGCACGGCGTTCTCGATGCTGGTGTACTCGGCGGCCCTGAACGAGATCCCGAAGGAGATCACGGAGGCGGCGGAGGTGGACGGCGCGGGCGGCTGGCGCCGCATGTGGCACATCACGCTCCCGCTGATCCGCCGCTCCATCGGCACGAACCTGATGCTGAACACGCTGCAGACGCTGTCGGTGTTCGGGCTGATCTGGGTCATGACGCGGGGCGGCCCCGGTGGCAGGAGCCAGACGCTCCCCCTGTTCATGTACGAACAGGCCTTCCAGAAAAGCATGATCGGTTACGGGACGGCGGTGGCCCTGCTGCTCCTGGTGGTCGGCTCCCTGTTCTCCCTCGTGTACCTGCGCCTGCTGCGGACGGAGGTCTGAGATGGCGTCGCCGGCCCGGGTCGTCAAGCGCGGCGCCAGGTCCCGTCACGCGGGCCGGCGACTGGCGGCGGACGCCGGCCTGCTCGCCGTGGCGGCCGCGTTCGCGCTGCCGCTGGCCTGGGTGGTCCTGTCCTCGCTGGACGCGCACGCGGACCTGCGGGTGAAGGCACCGGACGGGGTCACCCTCGCCAACTTCGACGCGGTCCTGACGCGGGACATCATCTTCACCCCCCTGCTCAACAGTCTGATCCTGTGCGGCGGCGGCACGCTGCTGACGGTGGTGTGCGCGGCGCTGGCCGCCTATCCGCTGTCGCGGTTCCGCTCCCGCCTCAACCGCCCGTTCCTGCTGACCATCCTGTTCGCGACGAGCCTGCCGATCACGGCGATCATGGTCCCGGTCTACGCGCTGTTCGTCCGGGTGAACCTCATCGACACGGCGCAGGGCACGATCTTCTTCTTCGCCGCCTCCCAACTCCCCTTCGCCATCTGGCTGATGAAGAACTTCATGGACGGCGTGCCGAAGGAGCTGGAGGAGGCGGCCTGGACGGACGGGGCGTCGTCCTTCCAGTCGCTGCTGCGGATCGTGCTCCCGCTGATGGGGCCGGGCGTCGCGGTGGTGACGGTCTTCTCGTTCGTGATGATGTGGGGGAACTTCTTCGTCCCCTTCATGCTGCTGCTCACCCCGGACCAGATGCCCGCCTCCGTGAGCATCAACGAGTTCTTCGGGAACCGCGGAATGGTGGTGTACGGGCAGCTGGCGGCGTTCTCCGTGGTCTACTCGACGCCCGTGCTGCTGCTGTACGTGCTGGTCGCGCGACGGCTGGGCGGCGGGTTCGCGCTGGGCGGAGCCGTGAAGGGGTGAGCCTCTCCCGCCCCGGGCCACCCGTGAACGGCCCCCCGTCCCCCGCCTACACAAGCACCCGGAGACACCCGACGATCTCCGGCCACGGCACACCGACGGCTGAAACCGTATGTTCCTACAATGCGTGTTTGTGGCCGAACAGACCGTAGTCATTGCAGCCCCGCACCCATAGCTTGTGCCCGTGCACCAGCCGCCTGCCCCCCAGCCCACCCCGCCCTTCAACGCCCTCGCCGCCCGCCGACTGCGCGCCGGGCTCGGCATGGGACCCGAACACGTCGCGTACGGACTGCGCGCCTCGTACGGGCTGCCCTATGTCACGCCCGATCTCGTCGTCGCCTGGGAGCGGGGCATCGCCGCACCGAGCAGTCCCGAACTCACCGCGCTCGCCGCCGTGCTGTGGTGTTCACCGGGTGAACTCATCGGCAGACCGCGGACCTTGCGCGAGCACCGCATCGCGCGCGGCCTCGCCCCCGAGGACGTCGCCCGCACCGTAGGGCTGGAACTCCTCGCGTACCAGCGGATGGAGGAGACCGACGAGTGGCGGGGCAGCGAGCGGCAGTCGAGCGCGCTCGCCGAGCTGCTCGACCTCTCGCTGCCCGACTTCGTCACGGTGACCGGGCGCGACGGGAAGCTCGGGGAGCTGCTGCGCAGCGCGGTGACGACGCGCTGGCAGGCGTACGTACGCCCGGTGGGCAAGACGGTGCCCCTGGACCGGCGGCTGCTGGAGGACGCCCTCCAGGAGCTGCACACCGAGTACCAGGGGCAGATGGCGGCCACACTGAGCTGGGCCGGCGGCTCGGCGGCGGGCGACTCCAGCGACGCCGGCCGGGACTTCATGGACCGGATCGTCGACCACTTCTGGTCGACGATCCAGCGCAGCACGTACTGAGGACGGGAACACGCGACCGCGCCGCGCTCCCCGGTCGTCCGCAGGGGCCTAGAAGACCGACTCCGCCTCGTCGATCCGGTCCTTGGGGACGGTCTTCAGCTCGACGACCGCCTCCGCGAGCGGCACCATCTCGACCTCCGTGCCGCGCAGTGCGGTCATGCGGCCGAAGTCACCGCGGTGCGCGGCCTCGACCGCGTGCCAGCCGAAGCGGGTGGCCAGCACCCGGTCGTACGCGGTCGGCGTGCCGCCGCGCTGGATGTGGCCGAGGATGACCGGCTTGGCCTCCTTGCCGAGCCGGCGCTCCAGCTCGTACGCGAGAGCCGTGCCGATGCCCTGGAAGCGCTCGTGGCCGAACTGGTCGATCGCGCCGTGCCCGTAGTCCATGGTGCCCTCGGCGGGGTGGGCGCCCTCGGCGACGCAGATGACGGCGAACTTCTTGCCGCGCGCGAAGCGCTCCTCGACCATCGCGACGAGGTCGGAGGGGTCGAAGGGCCGCTCGGGCAGGCAGATGCCGTGGGCGCCGGCGGCCATGCCGGACTCGAGGGCGATCCAGCCGGCGTGCCGGCCCATGACCTCGACGACCATGACGCGCTGGTGCGACTCGGCGGTGGTCTTGAGACGGTCCATCGCCTCGGTGGCGACGCCGACCGCCGTGTCGAAGCCGAAGGTGCGGTCCGTCGACGAGATGTCGTTGTCGATCGTCTTCGGTACGCCGACGACCGGCAGGCCCGCGTCCGACAGCATCCGGGCGGCGGTCAGGGTGCCCTCGCCGCCGATCGGGACGAGCACGTCGATGCCGAACTCGCGGGCCATGTCCTGCGCGTTCTCACAGGCCTCGCGGAGCCGGTCGCGCTGGAGCCGGGACGAGCCGAGAATGGTGCCGCCGCGGGCGAGGATGCCGCTGACCGCGTTGAGGTCGAGGGTGCGGTAGTGGCCGTCGAGCAGGCCGGCGTAGCCGTCCTCGAAGCCGATGACCTCGTCCCCGAAATTGGTGACCGCTCGGTGCACGACCGACCGGATCACTGCGTTCAGCCCCGGGCAGTCGCCGCCTGCGGTGAGAACTCCGATGCGCATCGTGCTGTGTCTCCTGCTCGCTGTTGGTACGTGTGAGCCAGACCGATTGTTTCACGCTCCCCGGGCGGCCGCCGCTCCCGTCCACCGGGCACGCACCGCCCCCGCGCCCCGTCGCGCGACCCCCGCGGAGCCCTTGTCCCGCCTCACCAGGACGTTCGGCCTGGCGGGCGCCCTAGCCAGCCGCGGAGGTATTGTCAAGAGGGTTCTGCTCACCATAGCGGGTATTTTTCCCGAGCCACGAGAAGCACCAAAGCCGGCCCAGTGATGAAACGGAGAGCACGCGTGACGCGCAGCGTGTACGTGACCGGGATCGACCGCGGCGACGGCCGCCAGGTCGTCGAGCTGGGAGTCATGGAACTCCTGACCCGCCAGGTGGACCGGGTGGGGGTGTTCCGTCCGCTCGTCCACGACGGTCCGGACCGGCTCTTCGAGCTGTTGCGCGCCCGCTACCGGCTCACGCAGGACCCGGCGACGGTGTACGGCATGGACTACTACGAGGCGTCCGCGCTCCAGGCCGAGCAGGGCACCGACGAACTGGTGTCGACCCTGGTGGACCGCTTCCACCTGGTCGCGCGCGACTACGACGTGGTCCTCGTTCTCGGCACCGACTTCGCGGACACCCAGTTCCCCGACGAGCTGGCGGTCAACGCCCGGCTCGCCAACGAGTTCGGCGCCTCCGTGATACCGGTCGTGGGCGGGCGCGGGCAGCCGGCCGAGTCGGTGCTCGCCGAGACCCGCAACGCCTACCGCGCCTACGACGGGCTCGGCTGCGACGTCCTCGCGATGGTCACCAACCGGGTCGCCCCCGCCGACCGCGCGAAGATCCACGAGCGTCTCGCCGACCGGCTGCCCGTGCCCTGTTACGTGCTCCCGGACGAGCCCGCGCTGTCCGCCCCCACGGTCTCCCAGATCACCCACGCCCTCGGCGGCAAGGTGCTGCTCGGCGACGAGTCGGGGCTGGCGCGCGACGCGCTCGACTTCGTCTTCGGCGGCGCGATGCTGCCGAACTTCCTGAACGCGCTGACGCCCGGCTGCCTGGTGGTGACCCCCGGCGACCGCGCCGACCTGGTGGTGGGCTCGCTCGCCGCGCACAGCGCCGGCACTCCCCCGATCGCGGGTGTCCTGCTCACCCTGAACGAGCGGCCCAGCGACGAGATCCTCACGCTGGCCGCGCGCCTCGCCCCCGGCACCCCGGTGGTCTCCGTGCCCGGCAACAGCTTCCCCACCGCCACCGAACTCTTCGGCCTGGAGGGCAAGCTGAACGCCGCTACCCCGCGCAAGGCGGAGACGGCGCTCGGTCTCTTCGAGCGGCACGTGGACACGAGCGAGCTGCTGAAGCGGGTGTCGGCGCCGAGCAGCACCCGCCTCACCCCGATGATGTTCGAGCACAAGCTCCTGGAGCAGGCCCGCTCCGACCTGCGCCGCGTCGTGCTGCCCGAGGGCACCGAGGCCCGCGTTCTGCACGCCGCCGAGGTGCTGCTGCGCCGGGGCGTGTGCGAGCTGACGCTGCTCGGCCCGGTAGACCAGATCCGCAAGAAGGCCGCCGACCTCGGTATCGACCTCGGCGGTGTGCAGATCGTCGACCCGCAGACCTCCGAGCTGCGGGACCGTTTCGCCGAGAAGTACGCCGGCCTGCGCGCCCACAAGGGCGTGACCGTGGAGCTGGCGTACGACGTCGTCGCGGACGTGAACTACTTCGGCACGCTGATGGTCGAGGAGGGGCTGGCCGACGGCATGGTGTCGGGGTCCGTGCACTCCACCGCGGCCACCATCCGCCCGGCCTTCGAGATCATCAAGACCAAGCCGGACGCGAAGATCGTCTCCTCCGTCTTCTTCATGTGCCTCGCCGACAAGGTCCTGGTCTACGGCGACTGCGCGGTGAACCCCGACCCGAACGCGCAGCAGCTCGCCGACATCGCCGTCCAGTCGGCCGCGACGGCCCGGCAGTTCGGCGTCGAGCCGCGGATCGCGATGCTGTCGTACTCGACCGGCACCTCCGGCTCGGGCGCGGACGTCGACAAGGTGCGCGAGGCGACCGAACTGGTCCGCACGCGCCGCCCCGACCTGAGCGTGGAGGGGCCGATCCAGTACGACGCGGCCGTGGAGCCGTCCGTCGCGGCCACCAAGCTGCCGGAGTCGGAGGTCGCCGGGCAGGCGTCCGTGCTGATCTTCCCGGACCTCAACACCGGCAACAACACCTACAAGGCCGTGCAGCGTTCGGCCGGCGCGATCGCCGTCGGCCCGGTGCTGCAGGGTCTGCGCAAGCCGGTCAACGACCTGTCCCGCGGCGCCCTCGTCCAGGACATCGTGAACACCGTCGCCATCACCGCGATCCAGTCCCAGACCCCGAGCGAGAAGGCCACCGCCCAGTGAGCTCCACCCGCGTCCTCGTCCTCAACTCCGGTTCCTCGTCGCTGAAGTACCAGCTGCTCGACATGCGCGACAGGACCCGGCTCGCCATGGGCCTGGCCGAGCGCATCGGCGAGCGCACCGGCCGGCTGAAGCACACCCCGCTCACCGGCGACGGCACCTCCCGGGAGACGACAGGTCCGATGGCCGACCACGAGGCCGCCCTGAAGGCCGTCGCGCAGGAGCTGGCGAACGACGGACTCGGCCTGGACTCCCCCGAGCTGGCGGCGATCGGCCACCGCGTGGTGCACGGCGGCAAGCTCTTCACCCGGCCCACCCTGATCGACGACTCCGTGCTCGCGGAGATCCAGCGGCTGATCCCGGTCGCCCCGCTGCACAACCCGGCCAACCTGACCGGCATCCTCACCGCCCGGGCGCTGCGCCCGGACCTGCCCCAGGTCGCCGTCTTCGACACCGCGTTCCACACGACGATGCCGGAGGAGGCGGCGCGCTACGCGATCGACGTGCGGACCGCCGACGAGCACCGCATCCGCCGGTACGGCTTCCACGGCACCTCGCACGCCTTCGTGTCGCGCGCCACGGCGCGGCTCCTCGGCAAGGACCCGTCCGAGGTGAACGTCATCGTGCTGCACCTGGGCAACGGGGCGTCGGCGTCCGCGGTGCGGCAGGGCCGGTGCGTGGACACCTCCATGGGGCTGACGCCCTTGGAGGGCCTCGTCATGGGTACGCGCTCCGGTGACATGGATCCGGCCGTCATCTTCCATTTGATGCGTGTTGGCGGGATGTCCACGGACGAGATCGACACTCTCCTCAACAAGAAGAGCGGTCTGGTCGGCCTGTGCGGCGACAACGACATGCGGGAGATCCGCCGCCGGGTCGACGAGGGCGACGAGCAGGCGCGGCTCGCCTTCGACATCTACATCCACCGTCTGAAGAAGTACATCGGCGCCTACTACGCGGTGCTCGGCCGGGTGGACGCGGTCGCCTTCACGGCCGGCGTCGGCGAGAACGCGGCGCCGGTGCGCGAGGCCGCGGTCGCGGGCCTTGAGGGGCTGGGGCTGGCGGTCGACGGCGAGCTGAACGCCGTACGGTCCGACGAGCCGCGGCTCATCTCCCCCGGGCACGCGCGGGTCGCGGTGGCCGTCGTACCGACCGACGAGGAACTGGAGATCGCCACGCAGACGTACGCACTCGTGGACGGGTCCGCCGACCGGTCCGACGGCCTCACCTGAGCGGCCTCCCGCCCCTTTGTATCTTCCGCCAGACGGAATATTCCGTAGCGAAACAAACCGATAGGATCGCCCTATGCGCCGTTCGAAAATCGTCTGTACCCTCGGCCCCGCGGTCGACTCCCACGAGCAGCTCGTCGCGCTGATCAAGGCCGGCATGAACGTTGCCCGTTTCAACTTCAGCCACGGCTCGCACTCCGAGCACCAGGGCCGCTACGAGCGGGTCCGGGCCGCCGCCGCCGAGACGGGCCGCGCCATCGGCGTGCTCGCCGACCTCCAGGGCCCGAAGATCCGTCTGGAGACCTTCGCCGAGGGCCCCGTCGAGCTGGTGCGCGGTGACGAGTTCACCATCACCACCGAGGACGTCCCCGGCGACAAGACGGTCTGCGGCACGACCTACAAGGGTCTGCCCGGCGACGTCTCCAAGGGCGACCAGATCCTGATCAACGACGGCAACGTCGAGCTGCGGGTGGTCGAGGTCGACGGCGCCCGGGTCAAGACGGTCGTCATCGAGGGCGGTGTCATCTCCGACCACAAGGGCATCAACCTGCCCGGCACGGCGGTGAACGTGCCCGCGCTGTCCGAGAAGGACATCGACGACCTGCGCTTCGCCCTGAGGATGGGCTGCGACCTGGTCGCGCTCTCCTTCGTGCGGGACGCCCACGACGTGAACGACGTCCACAAGATCATGGACGAGGAGGGCCGCCGGGTCCCCGTCATCGCCAAGGTGGAGAAGCCGCAGGCGGTGGAGAACATGGAGGCCGTCGTGGCCGCCTTCGACGGTGTCATGGTCGCCCGCGGCGACCTGGCCGTCGAGTACCCGCTGGAGAAGGTCCCGATGGTGCAGAAGCGCCTGGTGGAGCTGTGCCGGCGCAACGCCAAGCCGGTGATCGTCGCGACCCAGATGATGGAGTCGATGATCACCAACTCCCGCCCGACGCGCGCCGAGGCCTCCGACGTCGCCAACGCGATCCTGGACGGCGCGGACGCGGTCATGCTGTCGGCCGAGTCCAGCGTCGGCGCGTATCCCCTCGAGACCGTGAAGACGATGTCGAAGATCGTCATCGCGGCCGAGCAGGAGCTGCTCTCCAAGGGCCTGCAGCCGCTCGTCCCCGGCAAGAAGCCGCGCACGCAGGGCGGTTCGGTGGCGCGCGCCGCCGCCGAGATCGCCGACTTCCTCGGCGGCAAGGGCCTGGTGGCCTTCACCGAGTCCGGCGACACGGCCCGCCGGCTGTCCCGCTACCGCGCCGCGCAGCCCATCCTGGCGTTCACCACGGACGAGGGCACCCGCAACCAGCTGACGCTGAGCTGGGGCGTCGAGTCCCACGTCGTGCCGTTCGTGAACAGCACCGACGAGATGGTCGACCTCGTCGACTCCGAGCTGCGCAAGCTCAACGTCTTCGACGAGGGTGACGTCGTCGTGATGACCGCGGGTTCGCCCCCCGGCGTCCCGGGCACCACCAACATGGTCCGGGTGCACCACCTGGGCGGCACCGGCCGCGACTGATCCGGTCCCCGTACGACGCCGAGGGCGCCCCCCGTGACGGGGGGCGCCCTCGGCGTCCGTGCGGGGCCGCGGGTCGGGCGCGGGGGCCCGTGCGCACGACGAAGACCGCGACCCGGCCCTCGCGTCGGCGAGGAACCGGGCCGCGGCCCGTGTGCGGCTCCCGAGCGGGTCCTTGGGCCGGCCTTCCGGGCCGGCGGGTGCGGCGGTCAGCCGGTGGTGTACTGGTGCAGCCCCGGCACGGTCAGGTCTCCGCCGAACTGACCGGCCTGCACGACCTTCACCTTGGTGAAGTAGATCAGCGGGATGTTCAGCGGCGGCGGGTTGTCCGGGTCGAAGGTGACCGGGATCAGACCGAGCAGGTTGCCGGAGATGCTCTCCGTGTACATGACGGTCTTGCCGTTGCGGATGGTGGACGTCGAGCCCTTGGCCGCCTGGACGTGGTACGTCCTGCCGGCCTGCTTGTCGTCGACCGTCTGGTGCAGGTCGCCGATGTCGGTGCCGTCGGAGATCACGTACTTGAGGACCTTCTTGACGGTGCCGTTGGCGGTGCGCACCTTCACGATGCCCTGGTAGTCGGCGCCCTTGAGCAGCAGCGAGCTGGCGTTCAGGTACCACGGGTCGTCGGGCAGGGACACGGTCTTCTCGACCCCGCCCTCCTCGTCGGTGGCCGTCGGGCAGCCCTCGGCGTCCGCGCTCTCGCTCGCGGAGGGGCTCGGAGAGGCGCTCGGGGAGGCGGTTGCCTCGTCGGTGGCCTCCGCCGCCTTCTCCGTGGCGTCCTCGGCCGTCTTCGTCGCCGTGCCGGTGGTGTCCTTCACGGTGTCCTCGGCCGTCCCGGTGGCCTTGCCGGCCGTGTCCTCGACGGGGTCGGACGCCTCCTTGCCGGGGGCGGCCGTGGCGGAGGCGGACGGCGTGGGGGTGGCGCTCGGCTTCTCGTCGGGCGTGAGGACGTCCTTGATGGCGTCGCCGATGCCCAGCGGGTCCAGCGGGTTCTTGCTGTTGCTCTCGGACGGTGCCGCGGTCGCCTTCGGCGTGTCGTCGCCACCGCTCTGGGACGTCCTGCTCGGGGACGGCGTCGGCGTGGACTCGGCCTTGTCGTCGGAACCTGAATCCGGCGAAGAGGTCTTGTCCGGGGTCGCCGTGGCCGAGGGAGCGGGCTCCGTCGCGTCGGCGCTCTCCGAGGCGGAAGCGGATGCGGACGGCGACGGGGAGGCCGACGGCTTCTCGGATCCGTCCAGCGCCTCGACGCACTTCTGGTACTCGTCCGCCGTCAGGCTCTTGGACGACGGGTGGTCCTCGGCCTGCGCGAGCGTCGGCGTCAGTCCCATTCCCATCAGGACGGCCGTCGGCATGGCCGCCAGGGCTATCGCCTTGCCGGCCGGCACGTGGAACCTGGTGAACAACGGCTTCCTGGGCGCCGCGTGGCGCGGCCCGGTTCTCACAGCGGACTCGTCCACGGCCGTCCCGTGGGTCAGCTCGTCAGCCGGCACTGTGCCTCCCGTTCGCCCCGTTGACCGGGTTCGTTCCTGACAGATCGTTCGGCTCGTTCGGCTGGACGGACTTGCTCAGTCCGGGCACGGGCCCGGTGGCCATACTGTCGGGGGCCTCGCTCGTGCGGGCCGCTCCGGCCGGCTCCTTGACCCGCGCTCCGGGCGCCCAGGAGACCGCCATCGCCCCGCCGATCAGGGCGAGCAGGAAACCGATCAGGAAACCGCCGAGGTTCGACACCGGGATGGACACCAGGGCCAGGAGGATCGCCGCGACACCCGCGAAGGTGCGCACGTGCTTCTGGAACCAGAGGGTGAGCCCCAGCACCACGAGCAGCACGCCGATGATCAGGGACCCCGCGCCCGCGGTGGTGGCCATGGCCAGCGTCAGATGGCCGATCTGCAGATTCGCGTACGGGAAGTAGGCGATGGGCAGCCCGCTGAGCAGGACGAACAGGCCGGCCCAGAACGGCCGGTCACCTCGCCAGGCACGGAATCGCAGCCTCTGCTGGGTGGACTGGCCGGGCGCGGCAGGAGTCTCGGCGCTCATGGAAAACAGCTCCCTGGAACGGCTTTGCTGTGAGAAGTACGCGTACTGCGGAAGGGACGGGGCGGACGGGGCAGCCGGCGGCTCCCCCGTCCGCCCCAGGGAGTGCCTAGTAGCACTCCTTGACGCCCTTGGACAGCGACATCTTCAGGCCGCTGAGCTTGAACGTTCCGGCGGTGGTCGCCCACGCCGTCTGCTTGACGCCGGTCAGCGTGGCCGAGTCGGCCTGCTGCGCGAAACCGTAGGGGTTCGCCTGGTCGCCCTTGGCGATGCCCGGACCCTTGCTGGCGTCCTTGGCGGCAACACCGATGTCGATGTTGCGGAACGTCGCGTCGGCCTGCAGGTCCTCGACGTCGATGTACAGGTTCTCGGCCTGGACCGCGGTGTCGCCACCGCCGGCCTTCAGCATGAGACTCACGGAACCGAAGATGGGCACGTCCGGGGTGACAACGGACTGGCACATGTTCGTGATCGACGCGGACTTGAACGCCGAGACGGCGACGGGGTGAGCCGTCTTCTTGCCGTCCAGGGTGTAACCCGAGTCAATGGCTCCGTACTGCGAGAAGCCCGTACCGTCGAGCCGGTCCGCCGTCACCTTGAACGACTGACCGGAGACGCTGAACGACGCGGCGAGAGCGCCCTGCGCGAGGGCGACACCTATCACTGCCGTCGCGGCCACACTGGGCACCATCACGACGGCGAACCGCTTCCATCTGGTTCCGCCACGCACCTGGGACTCCATATTTCCTCCTTCTCGGACGTACATCTCCTGGCCCTGACTGCCCCATGACGGCGGCTCAGCCGGGCAGGGATGGGAGAAGTGCTACGTCCTCGGGAAGGAGAGCGCCCGATCTCGACAGCGCGAACCGCGCCCGAATCACCGGCGATCACCCCCGAGCGACAACCACTGGTCGCGCCTGACGCACATCACGCACAACCTGCTGGACAGGCTCCGCCGAAGCAGAGACCCCCCTGTCCAAGAACCGGCACCACTGCTGCCGGCCCTACTCGGTGGGGACCCAGAGAACCCGGTTGCCCGATTGGCTGTCGGGGGTACGGAAATGGACCGAGCGTCGCCGATCGTGGTGCATTCTCGCCGTCGGCACAAGGGGGTTCGTTACTCGCTAGTAACGGGCGGATAACCGAACAACGACCCGCCGGTCTCGGACGACGACGCAGGGTGGCCCGGAGCGAGGGGGCAAAGTACTTGATTCACGGACGGAATCCGACAGATCAACGCCCGTGACTTACTCCAAGTAACAGCGGCCGCGATTACCAAGTTTTGGTAAAACGCGGCCGCACGGTCACTTCGGGGGCGAACTTTTCACTCGGGCATCACACGTCCGGGCGTTTAGGGACTGGTCAGAAGAGGGCCCGCGCCAGTGCCCTGCGCGCCGTGGCCACCCGGGGGTCGTCGGCACCGACGACCTCGAACAGTTCGAGCAGCCGGAGCCGCGCCGCGTCCCGGTCGTCGCCGGCCGTACGCCGTACGGCCTCGATCAACCGCCCGAACGCGTCCTCCACGTGACCGCCCACCAGATCCAGGTCCGCGGCGGCGATCTGCGCCGGCACGTCACCCGGCTTCTCGGCCGCGGCCCTGCGCACCTGCTGCGGGTCGGCGTCCTGCACCCGCTGGAGCAGCTCGGCCTGCGCGAGCCCCAGCTTGGCCTCGCTGTTGGCCGGATCGTCGCTCAGCACGTTCTTGTACGCCTGTACGGCTCCGGCCAGGTCGCCCGCGTCCAGCGCCCGTACGGCGGCTTCGAGCAGCGCGTCGTAGGGGCCGGCCGGGACCTGCGGCGCCGCCGGGGCGGCGGCCGGCCCGGCCTCCGCGTCGACGGTCAGGCCGGTGAGCCCGAAGCGCTCCTCCGCCACCTGGACGAGCTGGTCCAGCGTGCCGCGGATCTGCGTCTCGCTCGCGGCCCCCTGGAAGAGCGGGAGCGCCTGGCCGGCGACCACCGCGAAGACGGCCGGAATCCCCTGGATCCCGAACTGCTGCATCAGCATCTGGTTGGCGTCGACGTCGATCTTGGCCAGCACGAAGCGACCGGCGTACTCGACAGCCAGCCGCTCCAGGACCGGGCTGAGCTGCTTGCACGGCTCGCACCACTCGGCCCAGAAGTCGATGACGACCGGTACCTCGGTGGAGCGCTGCAGGACATCGCGCTCGAAACCCGCCTCGTCTACGTCGATGACGAGGCTGGCGGGGGACACGGCCCCGCCGCCGCCCTGCCTGGCCGTTTCGGCGCGCGCCTGCTCCGCCTTCGCCTTGGCCTCCTGGGCCGCCTTCACCGCGGCGAGGTCGACGACTCCGCTCATGGACATGTTCCGTGGCTGCATGAGTACATCCTCCCCCTTCCGCGCGCACGAGTGAAAAGCGTGCCCGAAGCCAGACCCGCGGCATGGTCGAAGCCCGGCCTGTTTGCGTACTGTTCGGCGCCGGGTCCCCACCTGGCGCCTGTGGTTGTCGCTCGCGCGGCTCGGCCGCACGCAGCTTTCGCTACGGGTCGTAGCGTAACTCGCCGGAGGCACCGCTGTCCGCCCCGTCCCGGTGATCTCCCTCACGACTTCACACAACAGCCGGATATCGTCCCCGGCATGCCCGGATATGGTCGCTGACATGCACCGTCGCACTCCGGCCTCCCGTACGGGGCGCCCCCGCAGCGCCGCCGCGGACGCCGCGATCCTGGACGCGACCCGCGCGGTCCTGGTCGAACTGGGCTGGTCCAAACTCACGTTGGGGGACGTCGCGACCCGTGCCGGGGTGGCCAAGACGACGCTCTACCGCCGCTGGGCGGGCAAGAACGAACTCGTCGTCGACGCCGTGGCCGTCCTCTTCGACGAACTGGAACTTCCCGACCGCGGCAGCCTCGCCGCCGACATCGAGGGCGTCGTCCTCCAGTTCGCGGCGATCCTCGGCCGCCCCGAGACGAAGACGGCCCTGATGGCCGTCGTCGCGGAGTCCACCCGCGACGAACCCCTGCGCGAGCGCATCCGCACGTCGATCGTCGACCGCCAGAAGCGCCTCGTCGTGGAGGGCCGCTCGCGCGCCCAGGAGCGCGGCGAGCTGCCCCCCGAGGAGGATCCGGAGTCGGCCGCCCGCACGGCGGACCTGATCTTCGACGTGGTCGCGGGAGCGGTGGTGCACCGCACCCTGGTCAGCGCGGAGCCCGCGGACGAGGAGTGGGTCCGCAGCTTCACCCGTGTACTCCTGCTCGGCCTGACGGGCGCGGCGACGCAGGACTGAACCGGGGGCGTTTCAGTCCGTCCGGTGCCTGTGCATGCGGGCGTCCGGGGGCGGCGCCCCCGGACGCCCGCCCGTCGCACACGGGGGTGACTCAGAACCCCGCCGGTTCCGTGTACACCCCCCACTCCTCCCGGAGCACCCCGCAGATCTCCCCGAGCGTCGCCTCGGCCCGGACCGCGTCGAGCATGGGCCCGATCATGTTCGAACCGCTCCGCGCCGCCGCGAGCATCGCGTCCAGCGCCCCCCGGACGGCCGCGTCGTCGCGCCCGTCCTTGCGGGCGGCCAGCATCCGCACCTGCTCCCGTTCGACCTCGTGGCTGACCCGCAGGATCTCCAGGTCGCCGGTCACGGAACCGTGGTGCACGTTGACGCCCACCACCCGCTTGTCCCCCTTCTCCAGGGACTGCTGGTACTGGAAGGCGGACTCGGCGATCTCGCCGGTGAACCAGCCGTCCTCGATGCCCCGCAGGATGCCCGAGGTGATCGGCCCGATCGGGTGCTGCCCGTCGGGGTGCGCCCGCAGCCCCCGCTCCCTGATCTGCCCGAAGATCTTCTCGGCCTCGGCCTCGATCCGGTCGGTGAGCTGCTCGACGTACCAGGAACCGCCCAGCGGGTCGGCGACGTTGGCGACGCCGGTCTCCTCCATCAGCACCTGCTGCGTGCGCAGCGCGATCTCCGCCGCCTGCTCCGAGGGCAGGGCGAGGGTCTCGTCCAGCGCGTTGGTGTGCAGCGAGTTGGTGCCGCCGAGGACCGCGGCCAGCGCCTCCACGGCCGTGCGCACCACGTTGTTGTACGGCTGCTGCGCGGTCAGCGAGACGCCGGCCGTCTGCGTGTGGAAGCGCAGCCACTGCGCCTTCTCGGACGCGGCGCCGTACACGTCCCGCATCCAGCGGGCCCAGATCCGCCGCGCCGCGCGGAACTTGGCGATCTCCTCGAAGAAGTCGACGTGCGCGTCGAAGAAGAAGGACAGGCCGGGCGCGAACACGTCCACGTCCAGCCCGCGGCTCAGCCCGAGCTCGACGTACCCGAATCCGTCCGCGAGCGTGTACGCCAGCTCCTGCGCGGCCGTGGAGCCGGCCTCCCGGATGTGGTACCCGGAGACGGACAGCGGCTTGTACGCGGGGATCTTCGCCGCGCAGTGCTCCATCAGGTCGCCGATGAGCCGCAGGTGCGGTTCGGGCTGGAAGAGCCACTCCTTCTGCGCGATGTACTCCTTGAAGATGTCCGTCTGGAGGGTGCCGTTCAGCACGGACGGGTCCACGCCCTGGCGCTCGGCGGCGACCAGGTACATGCAGAAGACCGGGACGGCCGGCCCGCTGATCGTCATCGACGTCGTGACGTCACCGAGCGGGATGCCCTGGAACAGGACCTCCATGTCGGCCGCCGAGTCGATGGCCACGCCGCAGTGCCCGACCTCGCCCAGCGCGCGCGGGTCGTCGGAGTCGCGTCCCATCAGTGTCGGCATGTCGAAGGCGACGGACAGTCCCCCGCCGCCGTTGGCCAGGATCTTCTTGTACCGCTCGTTCGTCTGCTCGGCGTTGCCGAACCCGGCGAACTGCCGGATGGTCCACGTCCGCCCCCGGTAGCCGGTTGCGTGGAGCCCGCGGGTGAACGGGTACTCCCCGGGCCAGCCGATCCGGTCGAAGCCCTCGTAGGCGTCTCCGGGCCGCGGCCCGTACACCGGCTCCACGGGATCGCCGGAGAGCGTGGTGAAATCGGCCTCGCGCTTGCGCGAAGCGTCGTACCGGGCCTGCCAGCGTCGGCGGCCCTCCTCGATGGCGTCAGCGTCCATGCCTTCGAATTTACTAGGACGTCCTAGTAAATGTCGATGGCTGACCGCCGTACACACCTGTACGGCGGTGGCGCGCTGTCCGGCCGGGTCCTGGTCCCGGAACCGCGGTCAGGCCTCGGCGACGGCGGGCGAGTCGTCCGCGACCCGGGGCTCGAGCTCCCGGCTGACCTTGCGCTCCACGAAGAACGCGGCCGTCGGGATCGTGCCCGCGACGAGCACCCACAGCTGCTTGCCGACCGGCCACTTCGCCTTGGAGCCCAGGTCGAAGGCGAAGACGAGATAGACGACGTAGAGCCAGCCGTGCGCGATACCGACCACCTTGGTGAAGTCCTCGGCGCCGTCGATGTGCAGCAGGTACTTGGCGATCACGCCGAGGGTCAGCAGGACCAGCAGCACACCGGTGACGTAGGCCATGACGCGGTAGCGGGTCAGCACGCTCTTTTTCATGCCTACGAGCGTAACCGCCGGTTTCGTACGGTCTTCGCGCGCCCCCGCGGCCGGACGGCGGCCGCTACTCCTCGTCGAAGTCCTGCGCCGCGAGGCGCAGCGGGCGGAGCATCGCGAAGATCTCCGCGCACTCCTCGGCGTCGTACGCCCCGAGGCCGAAGTCCATCGCCATCAGGTCGCGGGTGGCGGCGTCGACCACCTCGCGGCCCTTGTCCGTGATGGAGGCGAGGGTGCCGCGACCGTCGTTCGGGTTGGGGCGCTTGGCCACCAGTCCCGACCTGACCAGCCGGTCCACGGTGTTCGTGACGGACGTCGGGTGCACCATGAGCCGCTCGCCGATCTTCGACATGGGCAGCTCGCCCTCCTTGGAGAAGGTGAGCAGCACCAGCGCCTCGTACCGCGCGAAGGTCAGCCCGTACGGCTTGACGACCGCGTCGACCTCGGCGAGCAGGATCTGGTGTGCCCGCATGATCGAGGTGATCGCCGCCATGGACGGCACGGCACCCCAGCGCCGCTTCCACAGTTCGTCGGCGCGGGCGATGGGATCGAAGGCGAGAGCGAGGGGCTTCGGCACGGCAAAGACCCTACCGGCCGGTCATATCGTGGTCAGCCCCGTCTCGCCTTTCGGTCGCCGACCCCACGCCACCCGCGTCTTCCCGGGCCGCGAGGGCCTCTCCGCCCTCCGTGCGCCGGGCCTCGACAGCCAGCAGGGCGCAGCACAGGATGCCCAGCACCCCGGCGCCGGCGACCGTGGCGGCCACCCCGGCGAACTCGGCGGCGACGCCCGCCAGCGCCATCCCGACGCCCTGGACGGTCATCAGGCCCGCCGCGTTGAGGGCCATCGCCCGCCCGCGCAGGTCGTCCGGCACCGCCCGCACGAACCACTGGTCGAGGCCGAGCGTGTACGCCGACCCGGCACCGGCGAGCAGCAGCAGGAGCAGCGACCAGGCGAGGCCGGGGTGCAGGGCGTAGCCGAGGTAGGGCAGCGGGGAGAGGCAGACGAGCGGCAGGGTGATCCGGCCGCGGGTCGCCGGCCGCAGCCGTGAACCCGCGTACAGCTCCCCGGCGACGGTGCCGACGGGCAGCGCGCACATCAGCAGCCCGAGCCCCGCGGGACCGGCGCCGAGCCCGTCGGCGCAGGGGGCGGCAAGCGCCTCGGGGACGACGAGGAACAGTGGCGGCACCCAGCACAGCAGGAGCAGCACCCGTACCCGCCGGTCGGCGAGGACCTGCCGGGCGCCGCGCAGGGAGTCCTTGACCAGGGCCGCCCCGGAGCCGGCCCGGGCGGGGCGCCGGGCGGTGCCGAGGCGCAGCAGCGCGGCGGAGGCGAGGAAGGTGCCGACGGTGATCACGAGCGCCCCGCGCGGCGGTACGGCGCTCAGCAGCAGCCCGCCGAGCCCGAACCCCGCGAGCAGCGCGCTCTGCGAGACGATCCGCAGCAGAACGCCCGAGGACGAACAGTTCGCCGTCGCCGAGGACGTCCGTGAGAGTCGTCTTCCAGGGGACCCGGATGACGACCCTCACGCCGCGCCCTGCTGGCCGACCCGGCCCGCATGATCGAGGGGCTCGCCGGCCTGGTGGAGGCGGCCTGGCGCGCGCTGGTGGAGCCGGACTGGCCGCGGCTGCGGGCGCTGCTGGAGGCGGATGTGGCGTTCCACTCCCGCCGGCTGGCGGAGGTGGGCCTCGGCGGGCTGCTGCCGGAGCTGGACCGGAGGTTCGCCTGGCACGCGGGGACGCTGACGGTCGACGCGCGGGCCTCGCACGAGCGGGAGTTGATGGGGCAGGGTCTGGTCCTGATGCCCAGCGTGTTCGCGTGGCCCGACGTGGTCAGCGGGTTCGACCCGCCGCGGCAGCCCACCGTCGTCTACCCGGCACGGGGTATCGGCGGGCTGTGGGCCGAGCCGGGCGGCCGCGCCCCCGACGCCCTCGTACGGCTGCTCGGCCGCGGGCGGGCCGCCGTGCTCACCGCGCTGGACGAACCCGCCACCACGACGGGCCTGGCGCACCGGCTGCGCCTGGCCCCGTCGTCCGTGTCCGGGCACCTCTCGGCGCTGCGCGGGGCGGGGCTGCTCACCTCGCGGCGGTACGGGCACCAGGTGCTCTACGAACGGACGCCGCTGGGGATGGCGCTGACGTCGGGCGGGGTGTGAGGGCAGCGCCCCGGCCGAGGACGGCGCGGGGTCCGGGTGCGGGGGGCCGGCGCGCACTCGCGGGGCGCAACCTGGATCCGCTCAGCCCGGGACGGGTTGCCGCCCGCGTCCGTCAGGACGAGGCCGCCCTCCCGCGGGAGCGCCCCGCGGGCGCCGGGCTCGCACACCCATCCCGGCGCCGGCCGGGACGAGGGGTGCCCGGCGCACGGCGGGACCGGACCCGCCCGGGTCCCTGAGTCGCGCGGACTACGCGGACAGGTGGCGTTCGATCGTCTCGACCTTGGACGTCAGACCGTCCGTCACCGACGGGCGGATGTCGGCCTTCAGGACGAGGGACACCCGGGGCGCCCGGCGCTCCACGGCGGCCACCGCGCGCCTGACGACGTCCATGACCTCGTCCCACTCCCCCTCGACGGAGGTGAACATGGCGTCGGTGCGGTGCGGCAGGCCCGACTCGCGGACCACGCGGACCGCGTCGGCGACGTACTCGCCCACGTCCTCGCCGACGCCCAGCGGCGTCACGGAGAAGGCGACGATCATGACGCCTTCACGACTCCCTCGCGGCGCGCACGGGACGCGATGACCGCGTCCTCGGCCTCGCGCCGCAGCCTGCGCTCGGCGAAGAACCCGCCGGTGGGCAGTACGGAGAGCACGAAGTAGAGCGCGGCGGTCCCCAGCGGCCACTTGGTCCGGTTCCAGGCGTCGGCCCAGAAGATCACGTACAGGATGAAGAGGACACCGTGGATCGCGCCCATGACGGGCACCGCGTTGAAGTCCGTCGTGCGCTTGAGCACCGAGCAGACGAGCAGCAGCAGGAAGGACACGGCCTCGGGGGCCGAGACCAGGCGGAGACGGCGGAGGGCGGTGGCGGTCTTCAGGTCCACGGGTCACCTTCGGGGATTCGCGTCGGCGGACAGGAGCGCTTTGTGAACGCACGCACAAGCGTCCGTTCATTGTGGCATCCGGGCCCGGCTGCCCCGGTCCGGGGGTGACGGCCGACCGTCCCCTAGGGGTGCGGTCAGGGGCGTTCTCCACCCGTGGGCCCTGTCGGCGGCCACGCCGGGCGGCTACCTTCGCACCGTGGCGATGTTCCGACTCCAAGGCAGCAAGGTGCTGGCCGTAGACATGACCGGCGACGCCGTGAAGGCGAAGAACGGCTCGATGGTCGCGTACGACGGGCAGATGGCCTTCAAGAAGCTGAGCGGCGGCGGCGAGGGGATCCGGGGAATGGTGACCCGGCGCCTCACCGGCGAACAGATGATCATGATGGAGGTGAAGGGTCAGGGGACCTGCTGGTTCGCCGACCGGGCCTCCGAGATCAACCTCGTGAATCTCCAGGGGGACAAGCTGTACGTCGAGTCGAGCAACCTGCTCGCGACGGACGCCGGACTGCGGACGGGCACGTCCTTCACCGGCCTCCGCGGCGCCTCGCAGGGCAACGGCCTGTTCACGACGACGGTCGAGGGCCACGGCCAGGCGGCGATCATGTCCGACGGCCCGGCGGTGGTGCTGCGGGTCAGCTCCCAGTACCCGCTCACCGTCGACCCGGGCGCGTACATCGCGCACCAGGGCGATGTACGGCAGTCCTTCCAGTCCGGTGTGACGTTCCGCACGTTCATGGGCGAGGGCGGCGGCGAGGCCTTCCAGATCCGCTTCGAGGGCGACGGCCTGGTCTACGTACAGCCCAGTGAGCGCAACACGATCGCGGGGGATGTGTGAGATGCCCTTCCGTGAGATCAACTCGAAGATGGTCGAGGCGACCGTCCTCCCCGGGCAGCGGTTGTTCAGTCAGCGCGGCGCGATGCTCGCGTACAAGGGGGAGGTCTCCTTCACCCCGAACATGCAGGGCGGCCAGGGCGGTGTGATGTCGATGATCGGCCGCCGCCTGGCGAACGAGGCCACCCCCCTGATGACCGTCGAGGGCTCCGGCACGGTGTTCTTCGGGCACGGCGGCCATCACATCGAGGTCATCACCCTCACGGGCGACACCCTGTTCGTGGAGGCGGACCGGTTGCTCGCCTTCGACGGGACGCTGGAGCAGAGCACGATGTTCATGGGCTCGCAGGGCGGGGTCATGGGCATGGTGCGCGGCCAGGTGACGGGTCAGGGGCTGTTCACCACGACCCTCAAGGGCCACGGCTCGGTCGCGGTCATGGCGCACGGGGGCGTGATCCAGGTCCCGATCACCCCGCAGCGCCCGGTCCACGTCGACCCCCAGGCGTACGTGGCGCACCACGGCGACGTGCGCAACAAGCTGTCCACGGCGCTCGGCTGGCGCGACATGGTGGGCCGCGGCTCGGGCGAGGCGTTCCAGCTGGAGCTGAGCGGCAGCGGTGCGGTGTACGTCCAGGCCTCGGAGGAGAAGCTGTGAGCGCGTACGGAGCCTCGGGCCCGGTGGTCTTCGATCCGGCGACCCTGCCGGTCGACGACAACGTGAACAAGTACACCTTCTGCGTTGAGCTCAAGGGGAGCCAGTGGTTCCTGCAGAAGGGCAAGATGATCGCCTACTACGGATCGATGGAATTCAACGGCATCGGACACGGCCGGCTGGACCGTCTGGTGCGTACGTCGTTCCATTCGCCACTGCACGCGAGCGACTGGGTGGTGGCGGAGGGTTCGGGCAAGATGCTGCTCGCCGACCGGGCCTTCGACGTGAATTCGTACGACTTGACTGAGGGCAACCTGACCATTCGCTCGGGCAACCTCCTCGCTTTTCAGCCAACTCTCGCGCTGAAGCAGTCCATCGTCCCGGGCTTCCTGACGCTGATCGGCACGGGCAAGTTCGTGGCCGCCTCGAACGGCCCCGTGGTGTTCATGGAACCGCCGATCCGGGTGGACCCGCAGGCCCTCGTCGGATGGGCCGACTGCCCCTCCCCGTGCCACCACTACGACCACGGGTACCTGACGGGCGTCATGGGCGGTCTACGTGCGATGACGGGCATCGGCGGGGCGTCCGGGGAGGAGCACCAGTTCGAGTTCGTGGGGGCGGGTACGGTCCTGCTCCAGTCGTCCGAGGCGCTGATGGCGGAGCAGGCCACCGGAGCGGTTCCGCAGCAGGCCGGGGTACCGGGCGGCGGCGGGGTACCGGGCCAGCACGGAGGGCAAGCCGGCGCACCGCGTCTTCCCGGACAGCTGGGGGACCTCCAGCGTCGCTTCGGGCTGTGAGCGGTAGTCTGCGGAGTGTGACGTCGAACGCGTGCGCGTAGTCACACCGCCCTCACTAGTTCGCCTTTCAACCTTTTAGGTAGACTTCATTTATGGAGACCGAGACGGCCACGCGCTGGCTGACCGATGCGGAGCAGTGCGCCTGGCGCACCCACCTGGAGGTCAACATGCTGTTGACATACCAGCTCGAAAAGGACCTCCAGCCGTTCGGACTGACGATGAACGACTACGAGATCCTGGTGAATCTCTCCGAGTCGGAGGACGTACGGATGCGGATGAGCGACCTCGCGTCCGCCACCCTCCAGTCCAAGAGTCGCCTCTCTCACCAGATCACCCGCATGGAGAACGCGAACCTGGTACGTCGTGAGAACTGCGAATCCGACCGAAGAGGACTGTACGCGGTCCTCACCGACCACGGCCTGGAGACGATGCGGAAGGTCGCCCCGCACCATGTGGCGTCCGTGCGCAGGCACTTCATCGACCTGCTCTCCCCGGAGGCCCTGAACAGCCTCCACAAGTCGCTGACCCCGATCGCGGAGCAGCTGCGGGGCCAGCGGGGCCGTCCCTGACCGTCACCCGGTGCCGGCGCCCCGCGCCGACCGGCCCACGGGCAGCCTGAGTTCGAACAGCGCCCCACCTCGGGGCGCCGCGCGGACGGTGAGCGTGCCGCCGTGCCGCAGCGCGACGTCGCGGGCGATGGCGAGGCCGAGACCGGCCCCGCCGTCGTCCCGGCTGCGGGCGTCGTCGAGCCGGACGAACCGCTCGAAGATCCGCTCCCGCTCCTCCTCCGGCACGCCCGCCCCGTCGTCCTCGACCCCGAGCACGGCCCAGGCGCCCTTCCGGCGCAGGGTGACGGCGACCCGGTCGCGCGCATGGCGTCGCGCGTTGTCCAGCAGGTTGGCCAGCACCCGCGCCAGCTGCCCCCGGGAGCCGGTCACCCCGACCGCCTCCGCGTCCACCGTGACGCCGGTCCGCTCGGCGGTCTCCTCCCGGACCAGCGCCCCCAGGTCGAACCGGGCCTCCCCCGGCCCCTCCCCCGCGTCCAGCCGCGCCAGCAGCAGCAGATCGGCCGCCAGCCGTTGCAGCCGTACGGTGTCCTCGACGGCTCCTTCGACATCGAGCAGTCCGGGATGGGCCGCGCCCACCTCCAGCTGGGTGCGCAGCGAGGCGATCGGGCTGCGCAGCTCGTGCGAGGCGTCGGCGACGAACCGGCGCTGCCGCTCCACGGAGGTCTCCAGGGCGGCCAGTGTCTCGTTGGTCGTCCGGGCGAGCCGGGCCACCTCGTCGTGTGTGGCGGGCACGGGCACCCGCCGTGCCAGGTCCTCGGAGGCCGTGATGGCGGCCATCTCGCTGCGGATGCCCTCCACGGGCCGCAGCGCCCGGCGGGTGACCAGCCAGGTCACCCCGGCCACCACGCCCAGCAGCAGGGGGAAGCCGATCAGCATCACGGTCAGCGCGGTGCCCACGGCGCTCTGCTCGGTGGACAGCGGCCGGCCCGCGTACACGGTGAGACCGCCCTCGTCCCGGACGCTCACCTCCACGGCGGCGAAGCGGTAGTCCGCCGTGTCCCCGTCGATCGTGGCGGACCCGTCGCTGTGGCTCACCTCGTCGCCGATCTCGCCGGGTTCGAGCGGGTCGTCGCCGCGGCCGCCCCCGTGGTCGTCGTCCTCGCCGGCCGCCGGGGGCTCGGGCCGCACGGCGTCGACTCCCGTGCCGCTGATCCGCTCCAGGTGCTCGCTCACCGCGACCAGCCGCCCGGACTCGTCCACCACCTGCACCGGCTGGTCGTCGTCCAGCGACAACTCGTCGTAGGGGGTGCCGGCGGACAGGTCGGCGGCCACCTCCCGCGCGGCCCGCTCCGCCTGGGTGCCGGCCTGCACGATCAGGTTGGACCGCAGCGACAGCAGTACGGCGGTCCCGGCGGCGACCAGCGCGATCGCGACGACGACGGTCGCGCCGAGGGTGGCCTTGGCCCGTACCGAGCCGAACAGGCGCCTCATCGCGCGTCCAGCCGGTACCCGGCGCCGCGCACGGTTCGGATGAGGGCGGCCCCCAGCTTGCGGCGCAGCGTGCTCACGTACACCTCGACGATGTTCGGGTCACCGTCGTACGCGAAGTCCCAGACGTGCTCCATGATGCCGGCCTTGGACACGACCTCCCCGGCCCGTACGACGAGCTGTTCCAGGACCGCGAACTCCTTGGTGGTGAGGGTGACTTCGTCCTCGCCGAGGAAGACGCGCCGGGCCGCCGTGTCGACCTTGAGGTCGCCGACGACCCGCACGGGCGAGGCCCCGGCCGTGCCGCGCCGGCGCAGCAGCGCCTTCACGCGCGCCACCAGCACCACGTACGAGAACGGTTTGGTCAGGTAGTCGTCGGCGCCGGTGTCGAGCCCCTCCGCCTCGTCGTACTCGCCGTCCTTGGCGGTGAGCATCAGGATCGGCACGTCGTGGCCGGCGGCGCGGAGGGCGGCGCAGACGCGGTACCCGTTCATGCCGGGCAGCATGATGTCGAGGATCACCAGGTCGTACGTCCCCTCACCCGCCCGGTGGAGTCCGGCCGGCCCGTCGTGGACGACGTCCACGGCGAAGCCCTCCGCGGTCAGTCCCCTGGCGAGCGACAGGGCCAGCCGCTTCTCGTCCTCCACGATCAACAGGCGCATGCGACCAGCGTCCCAAACCGAAGCTGAAGAGCCCTTCAGGCGCCTTCAGGACGGCTTCAGCGGCCGTCGGGCAGGTTGGTTCCCGTCGAGACACGGCCTTGGAGTCGAAACCGGGAGGACATCTCATGAAGCGCAACATCGTCATCGCCGCCGCCACCGCCGCGGCCCTGATCGCAGGCGGCTCCGCGACGGCTCTCACGGTCGCGGGTGACGACGAGGGGCCGGCGCGGCAGCCGAGCGCACGGGGCGCGGACGACGCCCGGGACGATTCCCGCGACGACGACGCCGCGGAGGCCAAGTTGGAGGCCGCGCGGGCGAAGACGGCCGAGGTGAGCGCGGCCGAGGCCGTCGACGCCGCGCTGGGTCACACGCCGGGTACCGCGGTCTCCGTGGACCTCGACGACGACGCGGGCGAGGCGGTCTGGGAGGTCGCCGTCCTGACCCGGGGCGGCAGCTGGCGCAGCGTCGCGATCGACCCCGGCACCGGCAGGGTTCTCGGCTCGCACACCGACGACGAGGACGACACCGCCGAGGTCCGGGCCGCCCTGAAGGGCACCTCCACCTCCGCGGTCGAGGCGGCCCGCGCCGCCGCCGCGAAGGGGACGGTGACCTCCCTCGACCTCGAGGACGAGGACGGCGGGAGCGGTTTCTGGGACGCGGAGACCCGGTCCGCGGACGGCGTCGAGCACGACTGGCGCGTCGACCTGCGCACGGCGCGGGTGACCCCGGCCGCCACGTCGGACGACGACTGACCCTGGGGCACCGCCCGGGTAACTCCTGTTGTGCACCGGGGAGCAGGCACCCGGCGCCGTGGTCGGGGTGGGACGGCGGACCCCGCGCCTACGGGGTGCGCTCGCGCGCCCACCCTCCCGCGCGGCTGCCCGCACCGCAATCGGCACGACCCGCACCCGCCCTCCCACAGGAGGCCCCGACCCGCCACGTGGGGGCGAAGGCGCACCCGGCCTCAGCCGGACGTCAGCCCCGCCACCAACTCGTCCGCCGCCCCGTAGGGATCCAGCTCCCCCGCCACGATCCGCTCGGCCAGCGCGCTCAGCCGCCGGTCCCCGTGCAGGTCACCGATCCGCTCCCGCAGCGCCGTGACCGCGATCGTCTCGACCTCGCGAGCGGCCCGCGCCAGCCGCCGCTCGCCCAGCACCCCCCGCTCCTCCATCCACGCGCGGTGCTTCTCCAGGGCCTCGACGACCTCGTCGATCCCCTCCCCCCGCGCCGCCACCGTCTTGACGATCGGCGGCCGCCAGTCCCCCGGCCCCCGGGACTCCCCGAGCCCGAGCATGTGGTTCAGCTCGCGGGCCGTCGCGTCGGCCCCGTCCCGGTCGGCCTTGTTCACGACGTAGACGTCACCGATCTCCAGGATCCCGGCCTTCGCCGCCTGGATCCCGTCGCCCATCCCGGGCGCGAGCAGCACCACCGAGGTGTCGGCCTGCGAGGCGATCTCCACCTCGGACTGCCCGACACCGACGGTCTCGACGAGGATGACCTCGCAGCCCGCCGCGTCCAGGACGCGGATCGCCTGGGGGGCCGCCCAGGCGAGCCCGCCCAGATGCCCGCGGGTGGCCATCGAGCGGATGTACACCCCGGGATCCGACGCGTGCTCGGACATCCGCACCCGGTCCCCGAGCAGCGCGCCCCCGGAGAACGGCGACGACGGGTCGACGGCGAGCACCCCGACCCGCCGGCCGAGCCGCCGGTAGGCGCTCACCAGCGCCGACGTGGAGGTCGACTTGCCGACACCCGGCGACCCGGTCAGCCCCACCACGTACGCGTTCCCGGCGAGCGGGGCC
This sequence comes from Streptomyces sp. NPDC043867, assembly GCF_056435845.1. Taxonomy (NCBI): domain Bacteria; kingdom Bacillati; phylum Actinomycetota; class Actinomycetes; order Kitasatosporales; family Streptomycetaceae; genus Streptomyces; species Streptomyces sp. NPDC043867. The sequence continues at coordinate 46,294 of NZ_JBWKDS010000025.1, forward strand.
AGCGCCGCCATGACCTCACGGAGCTGCTCGGACGCCCCCTCCACCAGGGAGATCAGCCGGGCCACGGCCCGCGGCCGTCCTTCCCTGGCCTGGGCCACCAGTGAGGAGACGTCCTGCATCACAGCTCCGTTCAGTCGAGTCGGTCAGTAGTGAGGAACCGCGGAGGAACCCCGTGGAGCCGTCAGGCCCTGGGCACCCGCACGATCAGCGCGTCACCCTGCCCGCCGCCACCGCACAGCGCGGCCGCGCCCACGCCACCGCCGCGCCGCCTGAGCTCCAGCGCGAGGTGCAGGACGAGGCGGGCGCCGGACATTCCGATCGGGTGACCCAGCGCGATGGCACCGCCGTTGACGTTCACCTTCTCCGAGGACACGCCGAGGTCCTTCATCGACTGCACGGCGACCGCGGCGAACGCTTCGTTGATCTCGATCAGATCAAGATCCGCGACGTCCAGGCCCTCCTTCCTCAGCGCGTGCCGGATGGCGTTGGACGGCTGCGACTGCAACGAGTTGTCCGGCCCGGCCACGTTGCCGTGCGCGCCGATCTCGGCGATCCACTCCAGGCCCAGCTCCTGCGCCTTGGCCTTGCTCATCACGACCACGGCCGCCGCACCGTCCGAGATCTGCGAGGAGGTACCGGCCGTGATCGTGCCGTCCTTGGTGAAGGCGGGGCGCAGCTTGCCGAGCGAGTCGGCGGTGGTCTCGCCGCGGATGCCCTCGTCCTGGCTGAAGACGACGGGCTCGCCCTTGCGCTGCGGGATCTCGACCGGCGTGATCTCCGCCTCGAAGATGCCGTTCTTCTGGGCGGCGGCGGCACGCTGGTGGGAGAGCGCCGCGATCTCGTCCTGTTCGGGGCGGGCGATGCCGAGGCGGGCGTTGTGCTTCTCCGTCGACTCGCCCATGGCGATGTTCTCGAAGGCGTCCGTCAGACCGTCGTACGCCATGGCGTCGAGCATCTGGACGGCACCGTACTTGTAGCCCTCGCGGGACTTCGGGAGCAGGTGCGGGGCGTTCGTCATGGACTCCTGGCCGCCGGCGACCACCACGTCGAATTCGCCGGCGCGAATGAGCTGGTCGGCGAGCGCGATGGCGTCGAGGCCCGACAGGCACACCTTGTTGATGGTCAGCGCCGGCACGCTCATCGGGATGCCGGCCTTGACCGCGGCCTGCCGTGCCGGGATCTGCCCCGCCCCGGCCTGCAGAACCTGGCCCATGATGACGTACTGCACCTGGTCGCCGCCGATACCCGCGCGGTCGAGGGCGGCCTTGATCGCGAATCCTCCGAGGTCGGCTCCGGAGAAGGACTTCAGCGAGCCGAGCAACCGTCCCATCGGGGTGCGGGCACCCGCGACGATCACGGAGGTCGTGCTGTTCGTTCCAGACATGAGGTGCGATCCCCTTACCGGCTTGCACAGCCGAGGAGTGAACGAGGGTTTACTGAGAATGTACTGAGCGGTACGCCACCCGTCATCCGGCCCGCGGTGTGATCGCGCGCACGTTGCGTAACCACCCGAGGAGCGCTGCACTGACTCCATGCTGACGCGAATCGACCACATCGGGATCGCCTGTTTCGACCTGGACAGGACCGTCGAGTTCTACCGTGCGACGTACGGCTTCGAGGTCTTCCACTCCGAGGTCAACGAGGAGCAGGGCGTGCGAGAGGCCATGCTCAAGATCAACGGGACGTCCGACGGCGGCGCCTCCTACCTCCAGCTGCTCGAACCCACCCGCGAGGACTCCGCGGTCGGCAAGTGGCTGGCCAAGAACGGCGAGGGGGTGCACCACATCGCCTTCGGCACGGCGGACGTCGACGCCGACGCCGCGGACATCAGGGAGAAGGGCGTACGCGTCCTCTACGACGAGCCCCGGCGCGGCTCGATGGACTCCCGGATCACCTTCCTGCACCCCAAGGATTGTCATGGCGTGCTGACAGAACTGGTCACTTCGGCGGCTGTTGAGTCACCTGAGCACTGACCTCCGTATATCTGGGCCGGTAGGGTTGGGGACGGCCGCCGCCACATCGGGGCGGCCCGGGGCCTGCCGTTGGGCCGGCCCCGGGGTTCTGTCTGCGACAGGACCGAGGGCCGGGGTCCAGGTTTCGGGGGGCGAGCGTCGGGGCAGCAGCCCGTGCTCCGCCGTTGATCTGACACCATTCCCCGGGGGCCCCGTTCGGCGGACGGACGGAGCTCGTTCGGAAAGACTTGCGACCAGGGGACGGATGGGACCGCGCAGTGCGGGGCTACGAACGCCAGGAGCGAGAGCCGGCGGCTGACGTCGACCACCTCTCTCGGTTCGAGGCCGAGATGGAACGGCTGAAGACCGAGCGGGAGAAGGCCGTCCAGCACGCCGAGGACCTCGGCTATCAGGTCGAGGTGCTGCGCGCCAAGCTGCACGAGGCGCGCCGCACTCTGGCGTCCCGTCCTGCCTACGACGGAGCCGACCTCGGCTATCAGGCCGAACAGCTGCTCCGCAACGCCCAGATCCAGGCCGACCAGCTGCGCGCGGACGCCGAGCGGGAGCTGAGCCAGGCCCGCGCGCAGACGCAGCGCATCCTCCAGGAGCACGCCGAACAGGCCGCCCGGCTCCAGGCGGAGTTGCACCAGGAGGCCGTCACCCGCCGCCAGCAGCTCGACCAGGAGCTGGCGGAGCGCCGGCAGACCGTCGAGTCCCACGTCAACGAGAACGTGGCCTGGGCCGAGCAGCTGCGCGCCCGCACCGAGCAGCAGGCCCGCCGGCTCCTGGAGGAGTCGCGTGCCGAGGCCGACCAGGCGCTGGCCGCGGCCCGCGCGGAGGCCGAGCGGATCGCCGCCGAGGCCCGCCAGCGGCTCACCACCGACGCCGAGACGGCCCGCGCGGAGGCCGAGCAGCTGCTGCGCCGGGCGCGTACGGACGCCGAACGCCTGCTGAACGCCGCGTCCACGCAGGCCCAGGAGGCCACCCAGCACGCCGAGCAGCTCCGCAGTTCCACCGCGACGGAGTCCGACGCCGCGCGGCGCCAGGCCACCGAGCTGAGCCGGACCGCCGAGCAGCGCATGGCGGAGGCCGAGAAGGCGCTGCGCGAGGCGCGTGCCGAGGCCGACAAGCTGGTCGCCGAGGCGAAGGAGGCCGCCGCCAAGGCGCTGGCCGGCGCGGAGTCGGCGAACGAGCAGCGCACGCGGACGGCGAAGGAGCAGGTCGCCCGGCTGGTCAGTGAGGCCACCAAGGAGGCCGAGACCACCAAGGCGGACGCCGAGCAGCTCGTCGCCGACGCCCGGGCGGCGGCCGAGAAGATCGTCGCGGAGGCCGAGGAGAACGCCCGCACCCTCACCGCCGAGGAGACCGCCTCGCAGCTCGCCAAGGCGGCGCGCACGGCCGAGGAGGTCCTCGACAAGGCGTCGGAGGACGCCAGGAAGACCACCAGGGCGGCGACCGAGGAGGCCGAGCGGATCCGCTCCGAGGCGGAGGCCGAGGCGGACCGGCTGCGGGCCCAGGCGCACGACATCGCCGAGGAGCTCAAGGGCGCGGCGAAGGACGACACCAAGGAGTACCGGGCCAAGACGGTCGAGCTGCAGGAGGAGGCGCGCCGGCTGCGCGGCGAGGCCGAGCAGCTGCGCGCCGACGCGGTCTCCGAGGGCGAGCGGATCCGCGGCGAGGCCCGGCGTGAGGCCGTCCAGCAGATCGAGGAGGCGGCGAAGACCGCCGAGGAGCTGCTGGCCAAGGCGAAGGCGGACGCGGACGAGCTGCGGACGACCGCCACCGCGGACAGCGAGCGGGTGCGCACCGAGGCCATCGAGCGCGCGACGACGCTGCGCCGGCAGGCCGAGGAGACGTTGGAGCGCACGCGCGCCGAGGCGGAGCGGCATCGTGCGGAGGCCGTCGAGCACTCCGAGGGCATCACGGCGGACGCCGAGCGGGCGGCGCTGGAGCTGCGCGAGGAGACCGAGCGGGCGCTCACGGCCCGGCGGGCCGAGGCCGCGGAGGAACTGAACCGGCTGCGCACGGAGGCCGAGGAGCGTCTCGCCGTCGCCGAGCAGGCGCTGACGGACGCCCGCGCGGAGGCCGAGCGGATCCGCCGCGAGGCCGCCGACGAGGCGGAGCGGCTGCGCACGGAGGCCGCCGAGCGGATCCGTACGCTGCAGGGGCAGGCCGAGGCGGAGGCGGAGCGGCTGCGCACGGAGGCGGCGGCGGACGCGTCCGCGTCGCGGGCCGAGGGCGAGAACATCGCCGTACGGCTGCGTTCGGAGGCCGCGGCGGAGGCCGAGCGGCTGAAGTCGGAGGCCCAGGACACCGCCGACCGGGTGCGGGCGGAGGCGCAGGCCGCGGCGGAGCGGCTGGCGGCCGAGGGTGCCGAGACGCTGGCCGCCGCGCAGGAGGAGGCCGCCCGGCGCCGTCGCGAGGCCGAGGAGCTGCTCGGTGCGGCGCGTCAGGAGGCCGACCAGGAGCGCGAGCGGGCCCGCGAGCAGAGCGAGGAGCTGCTGGCGTCGGCGCGTACCCGCGTGGACGAGGCGCAGGCGGAGGCCGTACGGCTGGTCGAGGAGGCCGACCGGCGTGCGACGGAGATGGTCGCGAGCGCCGAGCAGACCGCTCAGCAGGTGCGCGACGCCGTGGCCGGGCTGCACGAGCAGGCGCAGGAGGAGATCACCGGGCTGCGTTCGGCCGCCGAGCACGCGGCGGACCGTACGCGGACCGAGGCGCAGGCGGAGGCGGACCGGGTCCGTGCCGACGCGTACGCCGAGCGGGAGCGCGCCGCCGAGGACGCGGCGCGGGTGCGGCGGGAGGCGTCCGAGGAGTCGGAGGCCGCCAAGTCCCTCGCGGAGCGCACGGTCGCGGACGCGATCGCCGAGTCCGAGCGGATGCGTTCGGATGCCGCGGAGCACGCCCAGCGGGCCCGTACGGAGGCGTCCGACACCATCGCGAACGCCGATCAGGACGCGTCGCGCACCCGCGCGGAGGCCAGGGAGGACGCGAACCGGATCCGTTCCGACGCGGCCACGCAGGCGGACACCCTCATCAACGAGGCGCGGTCCGAGGCGGAGCGGCTGGCGAACGAGACGGCGGCGGAGGCCGAGCGGGTCCGTGCGGAGTCCGTCTCGAAGGCCGAGAAGCTCATCTCGGACGCGACGGGCGACGCGGAGCGGCTGCGCGCCGAGGCGGCGGAGACGGTCGGTTCCGCGCAGCAGCACGCGGAGCGGATCCGTACGGAGGCGGAGCGGGTCGGGGCCGAGGCGGCCGCAGAAGCCGAGCGGGTCACGACGGCCGCGCGCGAGAAGGCCGAGCAGATGCTGGACGAGGCCCGCCAGGAGGCAAACAAGCGGCGTTCCGAGGCGGCCGAGCAGGTCGACACGCTCATCTCGGAGACGGCCGCCGAGGCCGACAAGCTGCTCTCGGAGGCGCAGCAGGCGGCGCAGAAGACCACGGCGGACGCCGAGGGGCAGGCCGACACGATGGTGGGCGCGGCCCGCAACGAGGCCGAGCGTCTGGTGTCCGGGGCGACCGTGGAGGGCAACACGCTGGTGGAGCGGGCCCGTGCGGACGCCGACGAGCTGCTGGTCGGGGCGCGCCGGGACGCCACGGCGATAAGGGAGCGGGCGGAGGAGCTGCGGGACCGGATCACCTCGGAGATCGAGGAGCTGCACGACCGGGCCCGGCGGGAGTCCGCGGAGGCGATGAAGACGGCGGGCGAGCGCTGCGACGCGCTGGTGAAGGCCGCCGAGGACCAGCTCGCGCAGGCCGAGGCGAAGGCGAAGGATCTGGTCGCGGAGGCCAACTCCGAGGCGAGCAAGGTGCGGATCGCCGCCGTCAAGAAGGCCGAGGGGCTCCTCAAGGAGGCCGAGCAGAAGAAGTCCTCGCTCGTCGCCGAGGCCACGAAGATCAAGGCCGACGCCGAGCAGGAGGCACGGCGCATGGTCGAGGAGGGCAGGCGCGATCTCGATGTGCTGGTGCGCAGGCGTGAGGACATCAATGCCGAGATCTCCCGTGTCCAGGACGTCCTGGAGGCGTTGGAGTCTTTCGAGGCCCCGGCTGCCGGCAAGGACGGTGGGGTCAAGGCGGGTGCTGCCGTCGGCGCGCCCCGTTCGGGTGGCAAGACGTCAGAGAGCTAGCGGAGAGCACCTGTTCGGTGCTTGGCCAGGACCTTCGGCACAGCCGCTGGCAAGCTCTGCGACAGGTAGCCACCCAAAAGGAGTGTCATTCTCCAGATCAAACACGTATCCGCTCGATGACACACCGCTTTGGCCCCTAGGATTCCCTCTATCACCTCACCGGTCTCATTCGACAGGAACCCCATGAGCGACACTTCCCCCTACGGCTTCGAGCTTGTGCGGCGTGGGTACGACCGCGCTCAGGTGGACGAACGCATTTCGAAGCTCGTCTCCGACCGTGACAGCGCTCTGGCCCGTATCACTGCTCTCGAGAAGCGCATCGAGGAACTCCACCTCGAGACGCAGAATGCCCAGGCCCAGGTCAGCGACGCGGAGCCCTCGTACGCGGGTCTCGGCGCGCGCGTCGAGAAGATCCTCCGCCTCGCCGAGGAGGAGGCGAAGGACCTGCGCGAGGAGGCCCGTCGCGCGTCCGAGCAGCACCGTGAGCTCGCCGAGTCGGCGGCCCAGCAGGTGCGCAACGATGCAGAATCGTTCGCTGCGGACCGCAAGGCCAAGGCGGAGGACGAGGGCGTCCGGATCGTCGAGAAGGCCAAGAGCGAGGCTTCCCAGCTGCGTTCCGACGCGCAGAAGGACGCGCAGTCGAAGCGCGAGGAGGCGGACGCCCTCTTCGAGGAGACCCGCGCCAAGGCCGCACAGGCGGCCGCGGACTTCGAGACCAACCTGGCGAAGCGCCGCGAGCAGTCGGAGCGCGACCTCGCGTCCCGTCAGGCCAAGGCCGAGAAGCGTCTCGCGGAGATCGAGCACCGCGCGGAGCAGCTGCGCCTGGAGGCCGAGAAGCTGCGTACGGACGCCGAGCGCCGGGCCCGTCAGACGGTGGAGACCGCGCAGCGCCAGGCCGAGGACATCGTGGCCGACGCGAACGCCAAGGCGGACCGGATCCGTTCGGAGTCCGAGCGCGAGCTGGCGGCGCTCACCAACCGCCGCGACTCCATCAACGCGCAGCTCACGAACGTCCGCGAGATGCTCGCGACGCTCACGGGTGCCGCGGTGGCCGCGACCGGCACTCCCGCCGAGGACGAGCCGGTCTCGCGTGGGGTTCCCGCGCAGCAGTCCCGCTAGCCGGTAGCGAGGAACAGCGACAGCACGGGCCCGCGCCTCCCCCGGAGGAGCGGGCCTTCGTCGTGCGGCCCTTTTCCTGCGGTGGCAGGCCCCCGGGGCCCGTTCTAACGTGGCCGCATGATCGAGCTCGAGGGGCTGACCAAGCGGTACGGCGAGAAGGTGGCGGTCGACGACCTCACGTTCGCCGTCCGGCCCGGCATCGTCACCGGTTTCCTCGGCCCCAACGGCGCGGGGAAGTCGACCACGATGCGGATGATGCTCGGGCTCGACCGTCCCACCTCGGGCGACGTCCGGATCGACGGCAGGCACTACGACCGGCTGAAGGATCCGCTGACGTACATCGGCGCCCTGCTGGACGCCAAGGCCATGCACGGCGGCCGCACCGCGTTCAACCACCTGCTGTGCCTGGCCCAGAGCAACGGCATTCCGAGGGCGCGGGTGCACGAGGTCCTCGACACGGTGGGGCTCACCTCGGTCGCCCGGAAGAAGGCGAAGGGGTTCTCGCTCGGCATGGGCCAGCGGCTCGGGATCGCGGGCGCGCTGCTGGGCGATCCGCGGATCCTGATGTTCGACGAGCCGGTGAACGGGCTGGACCCCGAGGGCATCCACTGGATCCGCACGCTGATGAAGTCCCTTGCCGCGCAGGGCCGTACGGTTTTCGTCTCGTCCCACCTGATGAGCGAGATGGCGCTCACCGCCGGCCACCTCGTCGTCATCGGCCAGGGCCGGCTGCTGGCGGACACGTCGATGGCGGACTTCATCGCGCAGAACTCGCGGTCGTACGTCCGTCTGCGCTCGCCCCGGCACGAGCGGCTGCTCGACGTGCTGCACGGGGCGGGGATCACGGCCCTCCAGGTGGGCGACGGCACGCTGGAAGTGGACGGCGTGCGGTCGGAGGAGATCGGTGAGCTGGCCGCCCGGCACCAGCTCGTGCTGCACGAACTGAGCCCTCAGCGGGCTTCGCTGGAGGAGGCGTTCATGCAGCTGACCGCGGAGTCGGTGGAGTACCACGCGCACACCGGGCCGCCGCTCGCCGGGGCCGGGGCGGCAGCTACGGCTCCGGCTGCCGCGCCGCGGCGGTGGGGCAACGACCGGCAGGGGGACCGGTCATGACGGCGACGCAGGTGGTCAGGTCCGAGTGGACGAAGATCCGTTCCGTGGCGTCCACGGTCTGGACGCTCGGCCTCGCCGCGGTGGTCACGGTCGCGCTCGGCATCCTGATCTCGCTGCTGTCGAAGAACGAGTTCGACAACATGAGCGAGCGGGACCGGCTGGCGTTCGACCCGACGTTCATCAGCTTCGCCGGGATGAGCCTCGGTCAGCTGGCGATGATCGTGTTCGGCGTGCTGGTCGTCTCGAACGAGTACAGCACCGGCATGATCCGCACCTCGCTCGCCGCGGTGCCGCAGCGCGGCACGTTCCTCTTCAGCAAGATCACCGTGGCGACCGCGCTCGCCCTGCTGGTCGGGCTGCTCACCAGCTTCGTCGCCTTCTTCCTCGGCCAGGCGGCGCTCGGCCCGCACCGGGCGTCGATCGGCGACCCGGGCGTGCTGCGCGCGGTGATCGGCGGCGGGCTCTACATGACGCTCATCGCGGTGTTCTCGATGGGGGTCGCGACGATGCTCCGCAGCCCGATGCTCTCCCTCGGCATCCTGATGCCGTTCTTCTTCCTGATCTCCGCGATCCTCGGCAACGTCTCCGCGACCAAGAAGGTCGGCCGCTTCCTTCCCGACCAGGCGGGCAGCAGGATCATGCGGGTGGTGAACCCGCTGGACGACGACACCCCGTACGGCCCGTGGGGCGGCCTCGGCATCATGGTGCTGTGGGTGGCCGCGGCGCTGGTCGGCGGGTATCTGCTCCTCCGGAAGCGGGACGCCTAGGGCCTGTCGTTTGGATCACGCCGGCGTCGCGGGGTCCGGCACGCACATCTGCGGCGTTGTCGTCGGTCGCCGACGCTCCGCGTCGACTCCCTCCTCCGCCTTGCAGCTGCACGCGCCAGACCCCACTCGGGTCGGTCAGGACGAACCGTCGGTCACAGCCAGCCTGATCCAAACGACAGGCCCTAGGCGTTCCGGAGAAGGGGACGCGCACGAGTTCGCGGTGCGGCGCAGGAGTGGACCGCCTGCTTCCGGATCCGCCCCCACCAGGCAGGACGCGTACCTGACAAAGAAGAGCACGCCCCGCTGACCGATCACGCTCGTGACCTGCGTGGTTTTACTTTCTCTTGAGTGGAACCGTCAGCGCCCGGATATCCTCCTAAGCCTTACGGGGGCGTGTGCCCCGTCGTCCTGAACCTTTCGATGGGTGCGGAGCATGATCGAGGCAGTCGGCCTGACGAAGCGCTACGGCGCCAAGACGGCCGTGTACAACCTTTCCTTCCAGGTGCGGCCGGGTGCCGTCACCGGCTTCCTCGGGCCCAACGGCTCGGGCAAGTCGACGACGATGCGCATGATCCTCGGCCTGGACAACCCCACCTCGGGGCAGGTGACGATCGGCGGCTACCCGTACCGCAAGCTGCCGAACGCCCCCCGCCAGGTCGGCGCCCTCCTCGACGCCAAGGCCGTGCACGGCGGCCGGCACGCCCGCAACCACCTGCTCTGCCTCGCGCAGTTGTCGGGCATCCCGGCCCGCCGCGTCGACGAGGTCCTCGGCGTGGTCGGCCTCCAGGACGTGGCCAGGAAGCGGTCCAAGGGGTTCTCGCTCGGCATGGGCCAGCGGCTCGGTATCGCCGCCGCGCTCCTCGGCGACCCCCAGGTGCTGCTCTTCGACGAGCCGGTCAACGGCCTCGACCCCGAGGGCATCCTCTGGGTGCGCAACCTGATGAAGTCCCTCGCCGCGGAGGGCCGCACGGTCTTCGTCTCGTCCCACCTGATGAGCGAGATGGCGCTCACCGCCGACCACCTCATCGTGATCGGGCGCGGCCAGCTCCTCGCCGACTCCAGCATCCGCGACTTCATCTCGCACAACTCGGCCGACTTCGCCCGGGTCCGCACCCCGGACACCGAGCCCCAGCTGCGCGAGAAGCTGACCGCCGCGCTCACCGAGGCCGGCGGCCAGGTGCTGCCCGAGCAGGACGGCGCGCTGCGCGTCATGGGGCTGCCGCTGCCCCGCATCAGCGACCTCGCGCACTCCGCCGACGTACGCCTGTGGGAGCTGTCGCCGCACCAGGCCTCGCTGGAGGAGGCGTACATGCGGATGACGCAGGGCGCCGTCGACTACCGCTCGACCATCGACCAGAAGGCGGGGCTCCAGCAGGAGCTGCCGCCGGGTGCCGTGCCCCCGGGCGCCGTGCCGCAGATGCCGGTACCGGGCCAGGGCCAGCCGGGCTGGTACGCCCCGCCGCCGCCCCAGCACGGCGGACAGCCGTTCGCGATGCCGCAGGGAGCGCCTCCGGCGGGCCCGTACGGCGCCCCCGCGACCCCGGGCGCCGGCCCGGCCGCTCAGCCCAACCCGTACGCCCAGGCCGCGCCCCAGGCCCCCGGGCAGCCTTTCGCACAGCCCTCCGCGGCACCCGCCGCGCCCTCTGCCGCTCCCGACCTGAACAAGCGCGACAGCGAGGACCCCCGATGAGCACGCCCCAGCCCCCGATGCCGCAGCAGACCGCGCCCGCCCCCGACTGGCAGGCGGGGCCGGGCGGTTCGTACACCTCGCCGATCCCGGTCACCCGCACCCACCTCGGACACGCGCTCACCTCCGAGTGGACGAAGATCAAGTCGGTGCGCTCCACGATGTGGACGCTCGGCGTGTTCCTGCTCCTGGTCATCGGCATCGGCTTCCTGGTCGCCGTCCAGACGGAGGACGCGGACTACACCGACGTCCCGTACACGATCCCGGCCTTCTTCGGCCTGATCCTCGGCCAGATCTGCCTGATCACACTGGGCGTCCTGGTCGTCTCCTCCGAGTACGGCACGGGCATGATCCGTACCACCTTCACGGCCTCGCCGCAGCGCCACCGGGTGCTCACCGCCAAGCTGCTGATCTTCTTCGCGGTCGCGTTCGTCGTCTCGGCCTTCGCCATCGGGCTGGTCGGCCTGATCACGTCGGGTCTGCACGGCGGTTCCTCGGAGAACGAGTGGGGCGGCACGGTCCTCAAGGGCGCGCTGTACGTCTCGCTGCTCGGGGTGCTGGCGCTCGCCGTCGGTTCGATGCTGCGGCACTCGGCCGGTGCGATCACCACGATGCTGGGTGTCGTGCTGGTGCCCGCGATCATGCCCGCGTTCCTGATGATGTCCGAGAGCATGCGCTCCATCGGCGAGAAGATGATGGACTACAACGCGCCCAACGCCCTCGCCAAGATCTTCGAGCTGGACAGCGAGACCGGCGGCGGCAACGCGCAGCTCGGCCTGCTCGTCGGGGTGACCCTGGCGGCGATCGCCGGCGCCTTCGTCCTGCTGGAACGACGCGACGTCTGAGCCGTCCGGAGCCCGCCCCGGCCCGGCGTCCGGCCGGCGGAGAGGTACGGAGCCTCAGAACCGCGGCGCGTTACGGGACCGCTGCACCCGCGAGGTGCGGCGGTCCTTCGCGTTCCAGCAGGCCTTGTGCCAGTGGCGCCGCTCGTCCACCCCTGAGTGCTCGGGCCAGGCCACCACGTGCGGGACGCCGGAGGGAATCATCTGGTCGCAGCCCGGGCAGCGGTAGAACTTGCCCTGGGCGCCGGCACCCGCCACGTGGCGTACGCTCCATTCCTCGCCCCGCCAGCTCTCCGTGGACTGCCAGCCGCCGTAGCGGCCGGACCGCTCGTCCTGGTTCGCGGACCCGCTCGAACCGGACGAGCCGGCGCCCTTCGGACGGTTGCGACGCGGGGACACGGGACACCTCACGGAGCTGTACAGGGAGCAGGAGCCGCGTCCAGCCTACGCGGCTGCCGCCCGGGTCAGGCGTACTTCACCGGCCCCTCCGCCCCCGCTGACCGGCCTGTTCTCCAGACAATCCGCAAATCCCCCCGGCAAGCCGTGTCTTCGGCACGTGTCAGGGGGTTATGCCGGTGGGGAAGCTCCGCGTCGGTGCCAAGGAGGCAGGAGTGCGATGCGCGTAGGAAGTTTTGTACTGGCGGCCCAGTTCCCGGGTCAGGGCCCGGGAGAGGCGCTGCACCGCGCGGTGCGATCGGCCGAGGTCGCCGAGGAGGCGGGACTCGACTCGGTATGGCTGGCCGAGCACCACTTCGTGCCGTACGGGACGTGCCCCTCGGCCGTCACCCTGGCCGCGCTGCTGCTCGGCCGTACCCGGCGGATCCGGGTCGGCACGGCGGTGAGCGTGCTGCCCACCGCGCATCCCGTGGCCCTCGGCGAGCAGGCCGCGCTGCTGCACGTGACGTCCGGCGGCCGCTTCTCACTGGGGGTGGGCCGCGGCGGTCCCTGGGTGGACCTCGAGGTCTTCGGCTCCGGCCTCGACGCGTACGAGAAGGGGTTCCCGGAATCACTCGATCTGCTGGTGCGCTGGCTGCGTGAACCGTCCGTCGCCGGCACCGGGGAGCGCTTCCGCTTCCGCGAGGTCCCCGTCGTGCCGAGGCCCTCGGAGAACCTGAGCGGCGCGGCGGGCCCCGAGGTCGTCGTCGCCTGCACCTCCCCGGCGAGTGTCCGGCTCGCCGCGGAGCGCGGACTGCCGATGCTTCTCGGGATGCACGTCGGCGACGAGGAGAAGGCCGAAATGGTCGCGTTCTGGCGGCGGCAGGCGCGCGCCGCGGGGCGTCCGGCCGAGGAGATCGTCACCGCCGGTCATGTCTCGGCGGGCGTCTGCCAGATCGCCGACCGCCGCAGGGACGCGGCGGAGACCCTGCTGAAGTCGATGCCGGGCTGGCTGAAGCAGGGGCTCGAAGCCCATGTGACGGTCGACGGGCGCGCCCGCAGCATGCGGGACCCGTGGGCGTACACCGAACTGCTCTGCGGGCTGCACCCGGTGGGGACGCCGAAACTGTGCGCCGACCGGCTCGCGGCGACGTCGGAGCGCACCGGCATCTCGCGCTTCGCCCTGCTGGTCGAGGGCTCGGGAGACCTGGCGACGACCGAGGAGAACGTACGACGGCTCGGCGCCGAGGTGCTTCCTCACCTCGGCTGAGCGGACCGTTCGTGCGGGGAGCTTGCCGCCCCGGTACAGATGCACCTCCCGCGTACGGAGCGGCAAGCAGTGCGGCCGGCCGCGTCAGCAGTCCCGGAACTCCGGCGACTGGTTCAGCAGCTGGCTGCGGACCGACGTGAAGCGTGCCAGCGTGTCGTCCACCGTGGCGTCCAACGGGAACACCGCGACCCGGTGGCAGTTCTGGAAGGCCAGCCGCACTCCGAAGTGCCGCTGGAGCGCGCCGCGTATCGCGTCACTCGCGAGCGCACGCAGCAGCTGGCCACGTGCCTGCTCGTCCGGCGGCGGCGTCTGGTTGTCGGCGAAGTTGCCTCCGTCCACCTTCAGCTGGGCCACCAGGGAGCTGATCATCTCCCACGCGTAGGGCAGGGAGGTCCGGACGCAGTCGACGAAGTCAGCTTCGTCGACCTCGCCTCGCTCGGCCTGTTCGAGTAGGGCCGGTGAGACGTCGAGCGACATGGGTTCTCCTCTCGCACCCCCGGGAAAGCGGGGGTTGACGGACAGGGCGGAAGACCGCGACATCAGACACGCTGCGTACACGCATCGCGACCTCCCGTTTATACGGTAGGCAACGGAGGATGGCGGCACCAGGAGAATGCCCACACAGCGAACAACCCGTAGGCACACAATCGGCCAGTACTGAACACGGGAGTTCCAGGGCAAACAGGCGTGTTCGAAACGCCTCGCGGTGCGCCCGGGGACGGAGGGACGCGGGCGAATCGCGTGCAGCGGTACCGGTCGAGTAGCGTTGCCGACCATGCGTCTCGTCATCGCCCGGTGTTCCGTCGACTATGCGGGCCGGCTCACCGCCCATCTCCCGTCCGCCCCCCGCCTCATCCTCGTGAAGGCTGACGGGAGCGTCTCCATCCACGCGGACGACCGGGCCTACAAGCCCCTCAACTGGATGTCGCCGCCCTGCACGCTGAAGGAGGGTTCCGGCGACGAGGAAGGCGTGTGGACCGTCATCAACAAGGCGGGCGAGAAGCTCATCATCACGATGGAGGAAGTCCTCCACGACTCCTCGCACGAACTGGGCGTGGATCCCGGCCTGATCAAGGACGGCGTGGAAGCGCACCTCCAGGAGCTGCTGGCGGACCGCATCGAGACGCTCGGCGAGGGGTACACGCTCATCCGCCGCGAGTACATGACGGCCATCGGCCCCGTCGACATCCTCTGCCGCGACGCCGAGGGCCGGACGGTCGCCATCGAGATCAAGCGGCGCGGCGAGATCGACGGCGTGGAGCAACTCACGCGCTATCTGGAGCTGTTGAACCGCGACCCGCATCTCGCGCCGGTGCGCGGCATCTTCGCCGCCCAGGAGATCAAACCGCAGGCCCGCGTCCTCGCCACGGACCGCGGCATCGGCTGCACGGTGCTGGACTACAACGCGCTGCGCGGCATCGAGGACGACAAGCTGCGGCTGTTCTGAGCCGGGGCGCGACGCGGGGGGCCGGATCCTTTTCCCGGATCCGGCCCCCCGCGTCGTACGGCCCGGCTCACATCACCGGGGCACCGCTCGTCCCCGTGGGCGGGCCGGCCGGCCCGCTCGCGGAACTGGTCGTAGCCGGGCCACTGGCGGAGTTCGAGGTGGCCGGCGCGGAGGGCGTTCCGCTCGACGACGGGGATGTCGAGGACGACGGCGACGGGCTCGTCGACGGCTTGCTCGTCGAAGGCTTGGGCGACGTCGACGGTTTCGGCGACGACGGCTTGGACGTGGGCGACTTCGACGGCGACTTCGAGGGACTCGGCCCCTTCGTCCCGCTCGGGTCGTCCGACGGCGTCCCGCCTGCGGTCGGTGTCGGGTCGTCCGACGTGCCGTAGGTGCCGTCCGGCCCCGGATCGGTCGGCTTGCTCGACACCCCCGCGTCCCCGGCGCCCGTGTCGCCCTCGTCCGCGCCGAGGCTGTCGTCGTCGGTGTCCTGGCCGGCCGAGGGGCTGACGCCGACCCTGTCGGACGGGTCCTCGTTGTTGTCGGAGGTCATGCCGAGCGTGACCACGGTGCCCAGCACCGCGGCCAGGAGAGCGCCCGAGCCCGCGGCGACCAGGTTGCGGCGCGTACCGCTCACGAGGCCCTTGATGCCGCCGGGCCGCCGTACGGGGGCGGGTACCGCGGTCGTCCGCCGGGCGACGAGCGTCGCGGGCTCGGGCGGCGCGGGCAGGGCGAACGCGGCCGGTACGCCGCCGGGAGGCGTCAGGGGCTCCTCGCTGCGCGCGTCGGGCGTCTCCCCGCCCGCCGCGACGCGCCCGACGGGCGGTACGGCCCCGGAGCGGTCGGCGACCAGCGCGAGGGCGCGGCGGCCGGCCACGGTGCCGCGCTTGTCGGCGAGGGCGCCGCGCAGCCCGATGGAGGCCTCCAGTTCGGCGCGGGCCCGGTCCAGCTGGCCGGCGCAGAGCGCGAGGATGCCCAACTCGTGGTGGAAGTAGGCCTGGTCCGGGACCTCGCCGGCGAGCCGGGAGGCCTCGGCGCCGGCGCGCAGCGCCCGTTCCCAGGCGCTCCAGTGCAGGCCGGCGGCGAAGGCGGGCGCGGCGGTGCGGGCCAGCTGGACGCAGGCGCTCTCCTCGTCGTCGAGCGGGGCCGTGGTGAGCGGCGCCAGGAGGGTCAGCGCCGCGAGGACGGCGTCCGCCTCCGCGCAGACCCGCTCGGGGGTGACGGAGGGGTGTCCGGTCCACCAGGTGTAGTGCCGGGCGGCGGTGAGCGCGTGGTCCTCGATGTCGTCCGCGTATCCGGAGGCCTCGAGCTGGGCCTGTACGCCGGCCGCGAGCCGGTAGCGGGAGCCGACCGGGGTGACCAGCGCGCAGTTGGCGAGTTCGGCGAGGGCCGCGTCGGCGTGGGTGTCGCCCACGAGGGCCGGCAGATGCGCCTGGTGGGGCACCTCGCCGCCGAGCGCGACCGCGAACCGCAGGGTGGCGCGGGCCGACTCGCTGAGCCGGGAGGCGAGCAGCGCGGCGGGGGCGGCGCCCTCGGCGAGCGAGGGCAGCGGGACCGCGGGGGTGTCGTCGGCGTCGTTCGGCGCGTCGGGGTGTGCGTCCTCGCGGTACCCGAGGCCGTCGGCCGGCTCGGGGTGGGCGTGCAGCCGGTCGCGCTGCCGCAGCAGGGCGCCGGCCTGCACGAAGCGCAGCGGGAGGCCTTCGGACTCGAACCAGAGGTCGCCCGCCCAGTTCGACTCGTCCTCGGTCAGTTCCCGGCCGACGGCGCGCTCCAGGAGCTCGATGCCGCCACTGCGGTCGAGACCGCCGAGGAACACCTCTTCGAGGAGGGAGTCGCCGGACGGCGCGGGGACGTCGGGTGTGGTGCCGATCACGAAGGCGCACTCGGGGGTGGCGTCGAGCAGTTCGTCGAGGGCGCTGCCGCCGAACTCCAGGTCGTCGAGGACGACGACCGCGCCGATCTCACGGACGAGCCCGAGCAGCTCCTCCCGTTCGGGGCGGTGGCGGGGCGCGTCGTAGACGGCGGCGAACAGGTCGTGCAGCAGGTCGCCGGCCGTGCGCCGGTAGCCGCTGAGGCGTACGACGCCGTCGGGCGCGAGGTCCGCGCAGTCGTCGGCGACGGCGTCCAGGAGGGTGGTGCGGCCCGAACCGGCGGGGCCGGTGAGGCGTACGGAGCGGCCGCGGGCCAGCAGCCGGACGAGGCGCTCGCGCTCGTCCTGGCGCTCCAGGAGGGGGAGCCGGGCCTGTGCGGGTCCCGGCGGCACGGGCGGGTGGGCCGAGCGGGCCTGTTCTGCGCGGTCGGCGGCGGTGGACTTGGCCGGCCGGCGGGGCCGCTGCCCCGGCGGGCAGTTCTCTATCTCGCTGCCGTCGACGGGGTTGACGGTGAGCAGGAAGTCGCCCGAGAAGAGCTGGACGGTGCGGGCGAGTGCCGGCGTGGGCTGGCCGAAGTCGGAGGCGAGTGCTTCGCGCGGCGGACGCTGCCGAGGCGTCCGGCCGTCGTCGTCATGACCGTACTCCGCGGGTTCCCGGTGATTCGGGTCCATGATGTCCTGCCCCCCAAAAGCGTCGGGTGCCGAGCCCCTCCCGGCCTTGCTGCACACCGCGCTGTCGCTTCTGGTCCGGTGCCCGCTCCAGGGGTTCAGACTGCGGGCAGGCGAACCCTAAACCTTCGCTCAGTATCCGGGAACAGGCGGGGTACCGGGTCGCCCGAGACGTCACAGCTTCGTGAGGATTGCGTGCGAGGGTACCTTTCGTGCGGCGGGTCAGACCCGGGGCAGCGACTCGACCCCGAGGCCGCCCTCGATCGCCAGGATCCGGTGCAGCCGGGTGGCCACCAGCAGGCGCTGCATCTGCGTCGGTACGCGGCGCAGGACGAGCCGTCGGCCGCACCGCCCGGCCCGTCGGTGGGCTCCCATGATGACGCCGAGTCCGGTGGCGTCCCAGGAGTCCAGCTCGGACAGGTCGAGCACCAGGTCGCCGACTCCGTCGTCGACGGCCGAGTGCAGGACCGTACGGGCGTCCGCCGCGCTGCGGACGTCGAGGCGGCCCCCGACGACCAGCTCGGCGTGGTCGCCCCTGATGTACATATGCGCTCCCCGAGAGTGCGTTTCGTACTCCGCGTCTGTCTGTCTGCGTGTGACTGTGTGCACCGTCTGACTGCCCTGGGGCCGCAGAGGTTGCCGTCTGTGAGCGAACCGATACCGAATTCACCCGTGGGGGTGACGGCCGGGAGGACCGTACGGATTCGGTGCCTGGATTCAGTGCTTGTAGAAGCCCTGCCCGCTCTTGCGCCCGATGTCACCGGCGTCAACCATCCGGCGCATCAGCTCCGGCGGTGCGAACTTCTCGTCCTGGGACTCCGTGTAGATGTTGCCGGTCGCGTGCAGCAGGATGTCGACGCCCGTCAGGTCGGCCGTGGCCAGGGGGCCCATGGCGTGCCCGAAGCCCAGCTTGCAGGCGAGGTCGATGTCCTCGGCGGAGGCCACGCCCGACTCGTACAGCTTGGCCGCCTCGACGACGAGCGCCGAGATGAGACGGGTGGTCACGAAGCCGGCGACGTCGCGGTTGACGACGATGCACGTCTTGCCGACGGACTCGGCGAACTCCCGCGTGGCGGCGAGGGTTTCGTCGCTCGTCTTGTAGCCGCGCACCAGCTCGCACAGCTGCATCATCGGGACCGGTGAGAAGAAGTGCGCACCGACCACGCGCTCCGGGCGCTCCGTCACGGCCGCGATCTTGGTGATCGGGATGGCGGAGGTGTTGGAGGCGAGGACGGTGTCGTCGCGGACGAGCTTGTCGAGCGCGCGGAAGATCTCGTGCTTGACCTCGAGCTTCTCGAACACGGCCTCGACGACGATGTCGGCGTCGGCGGCCGCGTCGAGGTCGGTGCTGGTGGTGATGCGCCCGAGCGCGGCCTCGGCGTCCTCGGCGGACAGCCTGCCCTTGCTGACGAACTTGTCGTAGGACGCCTTGATGCCGTCGGTGCCGCGGGTCAGGGCTTCGTCGGTGACGTCACGCAGAACGACGTCCCAGCCCGCTTGCGCGGAGACCTGGGCGATACCGGATCCCATGAGACCGGCTCCGATGACGGCGAGCTTCCGTGCCACTCCGACTCCCCTTAACACGCTGTTTATGTAGCCTCTCCGGCGGACCCTAGCGCTCGTGAGGGCCGCTGTGACCGGTAAGTAATGCGCGTCACGTCTCATCTGACGGACATCACACCGGCCCGGGTCATCGCGGCGCCCGGACGGCGTAGTTGAGGACCCGGTCGCTCAGCAGGTCCTCCATCTCGTCGAGGAGCACCAGCGTTTCGCGGGACACTTCGCCCGGATTGCGCCCCTGGACCATCTCGCGTCCGATGGAGCCCATGACCGTGTGGTGGATCCAGTTGACCTGACCCGCCATCAGGGCCGGGACGGGATCGCCGGCGGCGGCGCCCGTCTCCTCGCGCAGGGTCGCCTCCAGGTTGTCCTGCACCTCCTGCTGGATGCTCCACAGGCGGGAGCGCAGGGGCGGCGCCTCGTCGATCACCTTCATGAAGCGGGCGTAGCCCTCCATCAGGCCGATCCGGGGCGAGACCGCCTCGACCTCCTCGCGCAGCTCGCGCAGCACGGCCGCGGCGGCCGACTCCCCGACGGCCCGGCCGCGCACCCAGCGCGAGAGGCGGTCGACGACGCCCTTGCTGCGGTCGAGGAAGAGGTCCTCCTTGGTCGCGAAGTAGTTGTAGACGGTGTTCACGGAGACGTCGGCGGCCTCCGCGACGTCCGCGATCGTGACCGCCAGGAAGCCGCGCTCCAGGAACAGTCCCGTGGCGATGTCCGAGATCCGCTGCCTGGTCTCGCGCTTCTTGCGCTCCCTGAGTCCCTCAGCCATCCCCGCATCGTAACGCCGACTGGACTCCCTACAATTTTGGGGGCATTGCAAAATTGCAGCGGCTCTGTTTTTCTGGGGGCATGGCAATCATCAGTACCGCCGGACTGGCCCGTACCTTCCGGACGAAGCACGGCCCCGTGGAGGCCGTGCGCGGCATCGACCTGACCGTCCGCGCGGGCGAGATCCTCGGCTTCCTCGGCCCGAACGGCGCCGGCAAGACGACCACCCTGCGCATGCTGACCACCCTGCTGAGGCCCACCGGCGGCGCGGCCACCGTCGCCGGCCACGACCTGGTCGCCGACCCGGCCGCGGTGCGGCGGGCCTGCGGCTACGTGGCCCAGTCCGGCGGGGTCGACCCGCAGATCGGCGTGCGGGAGGAGCTGGTCACCCAGGGCCGTCTGTACCGGCTGACGAAGGCGCGGGCGGCGGCCCGTGCCGAGGAGCTCGCCGAGGACCTCGGTCTCACCGGGCTGCTCGACCGCAGGGCGGGCGCGCTCTCCGGTGGGCAGCGGCGGCGCCTGGACATCGCGATGGCGCTGACCCACCGCCCGAAGCTGCTCTTCCTGGACGAGCCGACGACGGGCCTCGACCCCGGCAGCCGGGCCGACCTGTGGAACCTGATCCGCCGCCTGCGCGACGAGCACGGCACGACCGTGTTCCTGACCACCCACACCTCGACGAGGCCGACGCCCTGTCCGACCGGCTGGTGATCGTGGACGAGGGCGTCGTCGTGGCCGAGGGCACTCCGGGCGCCCTGAAGCTGCGCTACGGAGGCGCGCCGGACGCGACCCTCCAGGACACGTTCCTCGCCATCACCGGCCGCGTCCCGGCACCGGCCGACGCCGCCCCCGCCGCCCTGTAGGAGTCACCCGAAGATGCTGCTCCACGACACGGCCCTCATCTACGGCCGCTACCTCCGCCAGTCCCTCCGCTCCCGGTTCGCCCTGCTCTTCGGCGTGCTGATGCCGCTCCTGTATCTCCTCTTCTTCGGCCCGCTGCTGACGAACCTCCCGCTCGGCGGGCAGGGCAGCTCCTGGCAGGTGCTGGTCCCCGGCCTGCTCATGCAACTCGGCCTGTTCGGTGCCCTGTTCGCGGGTTTCGCGGTCATCATCGAGAACGGTCAGGGCGTGGTCGAGCGGATGCGGGTGACCCCGGTGAGCCGCCTCGCCCTGCTCCTCGGCCGGGTCCTGCGCGAAGCCACGGTCTTCGTCTTCCAGGCGGTGCTGCTGGTGCTGGCCGCGCTGGCGATGGGCCTGCGCGCACCGCTCGCCGGCATCCTGATCGGCTTCGCGTTCGTGGGCCTGCTCACGGTGTCGCTGGCCTCGCTGTCGTACGCGGTGGCGCTGCGGGTCCGCACCCCGCAGCAGTTCGGCCCGCTGATCAACGCCGTGTCCATGCCGTCGATGCTGTTGTCCGGCCTGATGCTCCCGATGACCCTCGCCCCGGGCTGGCTGGACGTCCTCTCGCACTTCATGCCGTTCCGCTATCTGGTGGACGCGGTGCGGGACGCGTACGTCGGCTCGTACACGACGGCGCACATGCTGTACGGCGTCCTGGTGGCCCTCGGCCTCACCGTGCTCGCCGTGACGGTGGGCACACGCGGCTTCCGCGGGGCCGAAGCGTAACTACGCTGGCCGCATGGTCAATCTGACGCGCATCTACACCAGGACCGGCGACCGGGGCACCACCGCCCTCGGCGACATGAGCCGGGTCGCCAAGACCGATCTGCGGATCTCCGCCTACGCGGACGCCAACGAGGCGAACGCGGCCCTCGGCACGGCGATCGCGCTCGGCGGGCTCGACGAGGAGACCGTCAAGGTCCTCACCCGCGTCCAGAACGACCTGTTCGACGTGGGCGCGGACCTGTCGACACCGGTCGTCGAGAACCCCGAATTCCCGCCGCTGCGCGTCGAGCAGTTCTACATCGACCGCCTGGAGGCCGACTGCGACCGCTTCAACGAACGGCTGGAGAAGCTCCGCTCGTTCATCCTGCCCGGCGGCACGCCCGGCGCGGCGCTGCTGCACCAGGCGTGCACCGTCGTCCGCCGGGCCGAGCGGTCCACCTGGGCCGCCATGGAGGTGCACGGCGAGGTGATGAACCCGCTGACGGCGACCTACCTCAACCGGCTGTCGGACCTGCTGTTCATCCTCGCCCGCACGGCCAACAAGGGGGTCGGGGACGTGCTGTGGGTCCCGGGCGGGGAGCGCTGACGCGGGGCGGCGCTTCGGCCAGATCAGGTAGGTGAGCGCGATCAGGCCGTGGATCCCGGCCGCCCGCAGCGCCACCCCCTGGTAGGAACGCATGGACTCGGTGCCGCCGTCCTCGCCGACGTAGGTGATCGCGCCCTGGAGGAGGGCGCAGGCGACGGCGGCCGCCAGCAGCGTACGGAGCCAGAGCCCGCCCTCGTGGCGGGCCCGGGCCAGGCCGTAGCGGGGCGGTGGCACAGGGGGCGGTCCGCCGGCGAGGCGGTGGGCCGCGTGACCGTCGAGCCACCGCACCGTGTAGTGCCCGTAGGCGACGGTGAACCCGATGTAGAGGGCGGCCAGGCCGTGCTCCCAGCCCGGCTCGGCGCCCCGCTTCAGGTCGAGGGCTGTCACCGCGAACAGGACGAGTTCCAGCAGCGGCTCGCCCAGCAGCAGGGCAAGACCGGTACGGCGCAGCCCCAGCAGGTAGCGGGCCGTCAGACCGGCCGCCAGCAGCACCCAGAAGCCCACTTCACAGGCGATGATCAGTCCGATGATCACGATCGCTCCTCTCGCTCACCTCCTCAAGGCTCCCCGCCGCAGCCTGCCGGGGCGTCGTCGGCGATGACGAGGCGCGACTGCATCCTTCGATGTAGCCGGGGACCGTCCGCGGGAAGCACGCGCCCCGCCCGCCCGCCGTGTTGGATGGAGCCATGGCCGCCCCGCTCCCCCGCCCGCACCGCTTCGACGCGTACATCGCGGCCGCCGGCCTGCTCAGCGGCGTACTCGTGTGGGCGTTCGGCCTGTATTCGAACCCCGGCCGGCTGCTCGCCGAACCGTGGGTGCTGGTCCCGCTCGCCGCGATGGCGGCCCTCGAGCTGCTGCGCCGGAGCAGGCCGCAGGCCGCCGTCGTGGCCGGCACGCTGGCGCTCGTCGCGGACCAGTTCACGCGGGGCAGCATCGTGACGGTGCTGCTGTACACCGACCTCATGTACGCGGCCGCCCTCTACGGCAGCCCGGCCGCCGCCCGCCGTCTCCCCGTCACCACCGGGCTGGTCACCGTCGGGATGACGGTCGGGTTCCTCGCCTGGTGGCGAACGCCCGACGCGCTGCTGATCGGCTTCGCGACCGGCATCGTGGCGTTCGCCCCGGCCGTCACCGGCGTGGTGGTCCGCAACCACCGGGACGCCGCCGACTCCGCCCGGCTGCGGGCCGAGCAGACCGCGCTGCTCGCGGAGATGGACCGGGTGCAGGCGGTCACCGCCGAGCGGGCCCGGATGGCACGCGAACTGCACGACATGGTCGCCAACCATCTGTCCGCGATCGCCATCCACTCCACGGCCGCGCTCTCCCTCGACGACCCTCGCACCACACGGGACGCCCTCACCGTCATCCGCGAGAACAGCGTCGACGGCCTCGCCGAGATGCGCCGGCTCATCGGCATCCTGCGGCACGACAGCGGCGACCGGGAGCCGGCCGCGGCACCGACGCTGGAGGGGGTCGGCACGCTCGTCGCGGCAGCCCGCACCAACGGTCTCGACGTCGTCCTGGAGGCCGCGCACGAGGACGGACTCCCCGCGCCGCTGGAACTCGCCGCCTACCGCATCGTCCAGGAGTCCCTGACCAACGCCCTCAAGCACGCCGCCGCGGGCCGGGTCGCCGTCACCCTCGCCCA
The DNA here is from genome assembly GCF_056435845.1 of Streptomyces sp. NPDC043867. Lineage (NCBI taxonomy): Bacteria > Bacillati > Actinomycetota > Actinomycetes > Kitasatosporales > Streptomycetaceae > Streptomyces > Streptomyces sp. NPDC043867. Next base: position 69,723 of record NZ_JBWKDS010000025.1, read on the forward strand.
GCGGGACGGGCTGCTCACCGTGCGGGTGACCAGCCCCTGCGGCGACCGGGACGGGCCGCGGGCACCCGGTTCCGGGGCGGGCCTGACCGGTATGCGGGAGCGGGTCGCCCTGCTCCACGGCACCTTCGACGCGGGCCCCGAGGAGCCGCCGGGCTCCCCCGGCGGCCCGCTCTGGACCGTGCGTGCCACGCTGCCCCTGAGCCATGGAGGAACCGGATGATCCGCGTGCTCGTCGCCGAGGACCAGGCCGCCGTACGGGCCGGACTCGTCCTCATCCTGCGCAGCGCGCCCGACATCGAGGTGGTCGGCGAGGCCGCGGACGGCGAGCGGGCGGTGTCGCTCGCCCGTGAACTGCGGCCGGACCTGGTCCTGATGGACGTCCAGATGCCCCTGCTCGACGGGGTCGCGGCCACCCGCCGGGTCGTCGCCGAGGAGCTGGCCGACGTGCTCGTGCTGACCACCTTCGACCTCGACGAGTACGTCTTCGGGGCGCTGCGCGCGGGTGCCGCCGGTTTCCTGCTGAAGAACACGGACGCCCGGGATCTGCTGGCGGCCGTGCGGACGGTGGCGCGCGGCGAGGGACTGATCGCACCGGCCGTGACCCGGCGTCTGATCGCCGAGTTCGGCGCCCGGCCCGTGCGTGAGCCGTCGGCCGATCCGGCCGTCCTCGAAGCCCTCACCCGCCGGGAACGGGAGGTGCTGTCCTGTCTCGGCCGGGGACTGTCCAACGCGGAGATCGCGGTCCGCCTCGACATGGCCGAGGCCACGGTGAAGACGCACGTCAGCCGCCTGCTGGGGAAGCTGGGGCTGCGCAGCCGGGTCCAAGCGGCCGTGCTCGCACAAGAGTTGGGCGTCTGATCCGCCCCCACCTCACTGGTCCAGACCTATTGACCGATGGTCCAGACCTTTCTATTCTCGCCGCACTGCGCTGGAACATGCCCACGTCATCCCCGCCACCGGTCAGCAGCCCCCGGAGGCGACCAGAAGAAGAGGAGAGGCATCATGCGCTTCCGGCAGAGAGCCAGAAACAGAGCGATCGCGGGGCTCACCACCCTGCTGCTCCCGTTCGCCGCGATGGTCGGGCTCGCGAGCCCCGCCTCGGCGGCCACCTCCGTCACCGCCACGTACGCCAAGACCCAGGACTGGGGCTCGGGCTTCGAGGGCAAGTGGACCGTCAAGAACACCGGCACCACCAGCATCAGTTCCTGGACGGTGGAGTGGGACTTCCCCTCCGGCACCTCCGTCACCTCGTCCTGGGACGCGGACGTCACCGGCTCCGGCACCCACTGGACCGCCAAGAACAAGTCCTGGAACGGCACGCTCGCCGCGGGCGCCTCCGTCTCCTTCGGCTTCAACGGCTCCGGCTCGGGCTCGCCCGCCAACTGCAAGCTCAACGGCGACAGCTGCGACGGCACCACCGTCCCCGGTGACGCGTCCCCCTCGGCCCCCGGCACCCCGACCGCGTCCGGCGTCACCGACACCTCGGTGAAGCTCTCCTGGAGCGCCGCCACCGACGACAAGGGCGTCAAGAACTACGACGTCCTGCGCGACGGCGCCAAGGTCGCCACCGTCACCACCACCTCGTACTCGGACACCGGACTGACCGCCGGCACCGACTACTCCTACACCGTCCAGGCCCGCGACACCGCCGACCAGACCGGCCCGGTGAGCGGCGCGGTCAAGGTCCACACCACCGGCGGCGGCGGCACGGACCCGGGCACCGGCGGCAAGGTCAAGCTCGGCTACTTCACCGAGTGGGGCGTCTACGGGCGCAACTACCACGTGAAGAACCTGGTCACCTCCGGCTCCGCCGCGAAGATCACGCACATCAACTACGCCTTCGGCAACGTGCAGGGCGGCAAGTGCACGATCGGTGACGCCTACGCCGACTACGACAAGGCGTACACCGCCGACCAGTCGGTCAGCGGCGTCGCGGACACCTGGGACCAGCCGCTGCGCGGCAACTTCAACCAGCTGCGCCAGCTGAAGGCCAAGTACCCGAACATCAAGGTCCTGTGGTCCTTCGGCGGCTGGACCTGGTCCGGCGGCTTCACCGACGCCGCGAAGAACCCGGCCGCCTTCGCCCAGTCCTGCTACGACCTGATCGAGGACCCGCGCTGGGCCGACGTCTTCGACGGCATCGACATCGACTGGGAGTACCCGAACGCCTGCGGTCTGTCCTGTGACACCAGCGGCCCGGCAGCGATCAAGAACCTCACCTCCGCGCTGCGCGCGAAGTTCGGGTCCAAGAACCTGGTCACCGCCGCGATCACCGCGGACGGCAGCGACGGCGGCAAGATCGACGCGGCCGACTACGGCGGCGCGGCCACCTCGCTCGACTGGTACAACGTGATGACGTACGACTACTTCGGCGCCTGGGACAAGACGGGCCCGACCGCCCCGCACTCCCCGCTGACCTCCTACTCGGGCATCCCGAAGGAGGGCTTCACCTCGGCCGCGGCGATCGCCAAGCTCAAGGCCAAGGGCGTCCCGGCGAGCAAGCTCCTGCTCGGCATCGGCTTCTACGGCCGCGGCTGGACCGGCGTCACGCAGTCCGCGCCCGGCGGCACCGCGACCGGCCCGGCTGCCGGGACCTACGAGCAGGGCATCGAGGACTACAAGGTGCTCAAGACGGCCTGCCCGGCCACCGGCACCGTCGCCGGCACGGCGTACGCGCACTGCGGCACCAACTGGTGGAGCTACGACACCCCGGCGACCATCGGCTCGAAGATGACCTGGGCCAAGAGCCAGGGCCTGGGCGGAGCGTTCTTCTGGGAGTTCAGCGGTGACACCAGCAACGGAGAGCTGGTGGGCGCGATCAACAGCGGCCTGCAGTAGACGGCACGCCGCGAGGCACCGGCACTGAGCACCAGGCCCAGGCGCTAAAGCACCAAGCACTGAGCACTAAGCACTAAGCACTAAGCACTAAGCACTAAGCGACATTGACGCGCTGACCGGGCGGGGCTGCTTCCAGCCACGCGAGAAATCCGGTCAGCGCGTCTTCGCTCATCGCCAGCTCCAGCCGCGTACCCCGGTGCAGACAGGTGAGGATGATCGCGTCGGACAGGAGCGCCAGCTCCTCCTCGCCCTCGGGGGCGCGGCGGCCGGCCACCTCGATCGCCGAGCGCTCCAGGGTCCGGCGCGGCCGGGGGGCGTAGGAGAAGACGCGGTACCACTCGATGCGGTCGCCGTTGTAGCGGGCGACCCCGTAGCTCCAGCCCTTGCCGTTGGTGTCGCTCTTCTCGGGGACGTCCCAGCGCAGGCTGCAGTCGAACGTTCCGCCGGAACGCTGGATCAGCCGGCGGCGGAGACCGAAGACGAACAGCCCCACCACCACGAGGGCCACTACCAACCCGCACACAGTCAGAGCGAGGACCATCGACACCGACCTCCTCGTCTCCTAGGTAAAGCAGGTAATGGAACGGAAAAAAGCACCCGCATCGCCTCAGCCGCGACCCGGTCTGGATTGCTCCAGTCCCGGCCGCGGCTGAGTCACGTCATTACGTGCGTGCTGGGGTCAGCGAGCCGACACCGCACGCAGTCGGACATCCGCGCGACGCTCGGCGGACGCGTCCGCGTCCGACTTCGCGCGCTCGAGCGCCCGCTCCGCACGCTGGACATCGATCTCGTCCGACAGCTCGGCGATCTCGGCCAGCAGGGAGAGCTTGTTGTCCGCGAACGACATGAAACCGCCGTGCACAGCGGCGACGACCGTCGCACCGTCGTTCGTACGAATGGTCACCGGGCCCGACTCCAGCACACCGAGCAGCGGCTGGTGACCGGGCATGACGCCGATGTCGCCGGACGTGGTACGCGCGACGACCAGGGTGGCCTCGCCGGACCAGACACTGCGGTCCGCGGCGACGAGCTCGACGTGCAGCTCAGCAGCCAAGGTGGGCTCCTCGGGTCACCACCCGGCGTTGCTGCCGGGTGTTGGGTCAAAGTCTAGTGGGCGTACGAGAGGGGGCGGGACGCGCCCGCCCCCTCTCGCCGTGAATGCGGGGCCGGCGTCAGGAGACGCCGAGCTCCTTGGCGTTGGCCTTGAGGTCCTCGATGCCACCGCACATGAAGAACGCCTGCTCCGGGAAGTGGTCGTACTCGCCGTCGATGATCGAGTTGAAGGCCGCGATCGACTCGTCCAGCGGGACGTCCGACCCGTCGACGCCGGTGAACTGCTTGGCGACGTGGGTGTTCTGGGACAGGAAGCGCTCCACGCGACGGGCGCGGTGGACGACGAGCTTGTCCTCTTCGCCCAGCTCGTCGATACCGAGGATCGCGATGATGTCCTGCAGGTCCTTGTACTTCTGGAGGACCGTCTTGACGCGCATCGCGGCCTCGTAGTGGTCCTGCGCGATGTAGCGCGGGTCCAGGATCCGGGACGTGGAGTCCAGCGGGTCCACGGCCGGGTAGATGCCCTTCTCGGAGATCGGACGGGAGAGAACCGTCGTCGCGTCGAGGTGGGCGAAGGTGGTCGCCGGGGCCGGGTCGGTCAGGTCGTCCGCGGGGACGTAGATCGCCTGCATCGAGGTGATCGAGTGACCACGCGTCGAGGTGATGCGCTCCTGGAGGAGGCCCATCTCGTCGGCCAGGTTCGGCTGGTAGCCCACCGCGGAGGGCATGCGGCCGAGCAGGGTCGAGACCTCGGAACCGGCCTGCGTGAAGCGGAAGATGTTGTCGATGAAGAACAGCACGTCCTGCTTCTGCACATCGCGGAAGTACTCCGCCATGGTCAGACCGGCCAGGGCCACGCGCAGACGGGTGCCCGGGGGCTCGTCCATCTGGCCGAAGACCAGCGCGGTCTTGTCGATGACGCCCGACTCGGACATCTCCTCGATGAGGTCGTTGCCCTCACGGGTGCGCTCGCCGACACCGGCGAACACGGAGACACCGTCGTGGTTGTTGGCGACGCGGTAGATCATCTCCTGGATGAGCACCGTCTTGCCGACGCCGGCACCACCGAACAGACCGATCTTTCCACCCTTGACGTACGGGGTGAGAAGGTCGATGACCTTGACGCCGGTCTCGAACATCTCGGTCTTCGACTCGAGCTCGTCGAAGTTCGGCGCCTTGCGGTGGATGGACCAGCGCTCGCCGTCGTAGGTCTCGTCGACGTTCAGCACCTCACCGAGGGTGTTGAACACCTTGCCCTTGGTGAAGTCGCCGACCGGGACGGTGATGCCCGTACCGGTGTTGGTCACCGGGGCCTGGCGGACCAGACCGTCGGTGGGCTGCATCGAGATCGTGCGGACCAGGCCGTCACCCAGGTGCTGGGCGACCTCGAGGGTCAGCGTCTTGAGCGCGCCCTCCAGAGCCGGGTCGGCCACCTCGACGTGCAGAGCGTTGTAGATCTCCGGCATCGCGTCGACGGGGAACTCCACGTCGACGACCGGGCCGATGACCCGGGCGACGCGGCCCGTGGCAACGGCCGTCTCAACAGTGGTCGTCATTACTTGTCACTCCCCGCGGTCGCGTCGGCGAGGGCTGCGGAGCCACCGACGATCTCGCTGATTTCCTGGGTGATTTCGGCCTGGCGGGCCGCGTTGGCAAGTCGGGAGAGCGTGGTGATCAGGTCTCCCGCGTTGTCGGTGGCCGACTTCATCGCGCGGCGCGTGGCGGCGTGCTTGGAGGCAGCCGACTGGAGCAGCGCGTTGTAGATACGGCTTTCGACGTACCGTGGCAGCAGGGCGTCGAGGACGTCCTCAGCCGACGGCTCGAAGTCGTACAGCGGAAGGATCTCGCCCTTGGTGGACGTCTCCTCCGCGACCTCTTCGAGGCGGAGCGGAAGCAGCCGGCTGTCGATCGCCGACTGCGTCATCATCGAGACGAACTCGGTGTAGACGATGTGGATCTCGTCCACGCCGCCCTCAGCCGTCTCCTTCTCGATGGCCTCGATCAGCGGACCCGCGACCTTCTTCGCGTCCGCGTACGTGGGCTCGTCGGTGAAGCCCGACCACGACTCCGCGACCTTGCGCTCGCGGAAGTTGTAGTGGGCCAGACCGCGGCGGCCGACGATGAACGTGTCGACCTCCTTGCCCTCCGCCTCGAGACGCGCGGTCAGCTGCTCCGCCGCCTTGATGGCGTTGGAGTTGAAGGCGCCGGCCAGTCCGCGGTCGCTCGTGAGGAGCAGCACCGCGGAACGGGTCGCCGTCTCCGCCTCCGTGGTCAGCGGGTGCTTGGTGTTCGACCCGGTCCCCACCGCCGTGACCGCGCGGGTGAGCTCGGTCGCGTACGGCGCGGAGGCCGCCACCTTGCGCTGCGCCTTGACGACACGCGAGGCGGCGATCATCTCCATCGCCTTGGTGATCTTCTTGGTCGCGGTGACGGATCGGATGCGACGCTTGTAGACCCGGAGCTGGGCTCCCATGAGTCAGGTCCCTTCCTTACGTCACTTGGCGGCGGCCGGAGCGTCCTCGCCGAGAAGCTTCCCGTCCGAGGTCTCGAACTGCTTCTTGAACTCCGTGATGGCGTCCGCCACGGCGGTCAGCGTGTCGTCCGACATCTTCCCGCCCTCCTTGATGGAGGTCATGAGGCCCTGCTCCTTGCGGTGCAGGTACTCCAGGAGCTCCTTCTCGAAGCGGCGGATGTCGTTGACCGGGACGTCGTCCATCTTGCCGGTGGTACCGGCCCACACGGAGACGACCTGGTCCTCGGTCGACATCGGCTGGTACTGAGCCTGCTTGAGCAGCTCGACCATCCGCTGACCGCGCTCCAGCTGCGCCTTCGACGCCGCGTCCAGGTCGGAACCGAAGGCGGCGAACGCCTCCAGCTCACGGAACTGGGCGAGGTCCACGCGCAGTCGGCCGGAGACCTGCTTCATCGCCTTGTGCTGCGCGGAACCACCGACTCGGGAGACGGAGATACCGACGTTCAGCGCGGGGCGCTGACCGGCGTTGAACAGGTCCGACTCCAGGAAGCACTGGCCGTCGGTGATGGAGATGACGTTGGTCGGGATGAACGCCGAGACGTCGTTGGCCTTCGTCTCGACGATCGGCAGACCGGTCATCGAACCCGCGCCCATGTCGTCGGAGAGCTTCGCGCAGCGCTCCAGCAGACGGGAGTGCAGGTAGAAGACGTCACCCGGGTAGGCCTCGCGCCCCGGCGGGCGGCGGAGCAGCAGGGACACGGCGCGGTAGGCGTCGGCCTGCTTCGAGAGGTCGTCGAAGATGATGAGGACGTGCTTGCCCTCGTACATCCACTGCTGGCCGATGGCCGAGCCGGTGTACGGCGCCAGGTACTTGAAGCCGGCCGGGTCGGACGCCGGGGCGGCGACGATGGTCGTGTACTCCAGCGCGCCGGCGTCCTCGAGGGCGCCACGCACGGAGGCGATGGTCGAGCCCTTCTGGCCGATGGCGACGTAGACGCAGCGGACCTGCTTCTTCGGGTCACCGGTGCGCCAGTTGTCGCGCTGGTTGATGATCGTGTCGACGGCCAGGGCGGTCTTGCCGGTCTGGCGGTCACCGATGATCAGCTGACGCTGACCACGGCCGATCGGGGTCATCGCGTCGACGGCCTTGTAGCCCGTCTCCATCGGCTCGTGCACCGACTTGCGGGCCATGACGCCCGGGGCCTGCAGCTCGAGGGCGCGGCGAGCGCTGGTCTCGATCTCGCCGAGGCCGTCGATCGGGTTGCCGAGCGGGTCGACCACGCGGCCGAGGTAACCCTCGCCCACGGCGACCGACAGGACCTCGCCGGTACGGGTGACCGGCTGACCCTCCTCGATGCCGCTGAACTCGCCGAGGACGACGCAGCCGATCTCGCGCTCCTCGAGGTTGAGGGCGAGACCGAGGGTGCCGTCCTCGAACTTCAGCAGTTCGTTGGCCATGGCCGAGGGGAGGCCCTCGACCTTCGCGATGCCGTCGCCGGCAAGGGTGACCGTACCGACCTCCTCGCGCGAGGCCGCGTCCGGCTTGTACGACTGGACAAAGTTCTCCAGCGCGTCCCGGATCTCCTCCGGCCGGATCGTGAGCTCCGCCATCTGGGTTCCCTGCTCTCCTTGTTGGGCCCGAAGTTTCAACTTGGGGGTCTGGGGGCGACCCCCAGGAATCCTCTGCAACGGCCCAACCAGGGCCGTAAGTACTGCGATCTTGCTTGTGAAGTTGCTGCTAGCTCGCCATGCGGCGGGCGGCCTCTTCGAGCCGGTCCGCGATGGAGCCGTTGATGACCTCGTCACCGACCTGCACCCGGATCCCGCCGAGGACGTCGGGGTCCACGTCGAGGTTGAGGTGCATCCGGCGCCCGTAGAGCTTGGCCAGAGCTTCGCCGAGGCGTCGCTTCTGTCCGTCGCTCAGCGGGACCGCCGAGGTGACGACGGCGACCATACGGTCCCGGCGCGCGGCGGCGAGCTTGGACAGGGACTCCAGTCCCGCCTCCAGGCTACGTCCACGCGGCACGGTCACGAGGCGCGTCACCAGTCGCTCGGTCACCGCGTTGGCCCGGCCGCCGAGCAGGCTGCCCAGCAGCTCGCCCTTGGCCGCCTTGCCGGCGGCGCGGTTGGTCAGCGCGGCGCGCAGCTCGGTGTTCGAGGCGACGATCCGGCCGAAGCGGAACAGCTCGTCCTCGACGTCGTCCAGCAGACCGGCCCGCTGCGCCACGGTGAGCTCGGCGGTGTTCGCCAGCTCCTCCAGCGCGTCCACCAGGTCACGCGGCTGCGACCAGCGGGAACGCACCAGACCCGACACCAGGTCGGCGGTCGCGCCGCCCACCTGGCCGCCGATCAGGCGCTGGGCCAGCACGGCCTTCGCCTCACCGGGCTGCGCCGGGTCGGTCAGGACCCGACGCAGCGACACCTCGCGGTGGAGCAGCGCGGTGACGGCGGCCAGCTCGTCGGCGAGCTGCGCCGCGTCCACGGACGTGGAGTCCGTCAGCGCGTCGAGACGCTCACGTGCGGCTGCCAGGGCATCGCGGCTCGCTCCGTTCATCGCGCGGCCTCGGCCTTCTCCTCGAGCTCGTCGAGGAAACGGTCGATCGTGCGGCTCTGCCGGGCGTGGTCCTCGAGGGACTCGCCGACGAGCTTGCCGGCCAGGTCGGTGGCGAGCTTGCCCACGTCCTGGCGCAGCGCCTGCGAAGCGGCCTTGCGGTCTGCCTCGATCTGGGAGTGACCGGCGGCGATGATTTCCTCACGCTGCCGCTGGCCTTCCGCGCGCATCTCGGCGATGAGCGTGGCGCCCTGCTCCTGCGCCTCCTGGCGCAGACGCGCGGCCTCGTGCCGAGCCTCGGCGAGCTGAGCCTTGTACTGCTCGAGCACGCTCTGGGCCTCGACCTTCATGGCGTCGGCCTCTTCGATACCGCCTTCGATCGCCGCGCGGCGCTCTTCCAGAACCTTGTTGATGTTCGGGAGGAGCTTCTTCCAGAAGAAGAAGAACACGATGGCGAAGGCGATGGCGCCGACGAGCAGCTCGGGACCCGGCGGGATGAGCGGGTTCTGCTCTTCCTCGGCCGCCAGCTGTACCAGGTTGGCGATCACATCAGTGCCTTTCGTCGTCTCGTGTCAGTAAGGGGTGACTACTTACCGAACACGAACGGCATAACGATGCCGATGAGGGCGAGCGCCTCACAGAAGGCGAAGCCGAGGATCTGGTTGGCACGGATCAGGCCGGCGGCCTCGGGCTGGCGGGCCAGGGCCTGGGTGCCGTTACCGAAGATGATGCCGACGCCGACGCCGGGGCCGATGGCAGCGAGACCGTAGCCGATGGAACCGAGGGAGCCGGTGACGCCAGCGGCGAGTTCGATGGTCGCGGACATGCCGTTACTTCCTTCTCTGTTACGAGCCGGTGGGGGTTGGCCACCGGACGACGGGGGGTTGGGTGCGGGGTGGGCTCAGTGGTGCTCGGCGAGCGCGCCCTGGATGTACGAGCAGGCGAGGAGCACGAACACGTACGCCTGGACAGCCTGCACGAAAAGCTCGAAGAGGATCATGACGATGGTCATGATGAAGGAGACGCCCGCCGCCGGGATCATGTAGCTGTTCAGCAGGTACCAGGAGGCAACCGTGAACATGACCAGCATCAGGTGGCCGGCGAACATGTTGGCGAACAATCGCACCGCGTGCGTGAACGGCCGGACCAGGGTGTTCGAGAAGAACTCGATGACCACCACGAGCGGCAGCACCGGGCCGAGCGACTTGTCGTAACCGGTGAGGTTCTTCAGGCCGCCGACGAAGCCGTGCCGCTTGAACGTCAGCGACATCCAGAGCACGTAGACGATGACCGCCAGCACGATCGGGTACGCGATGATCGACGACACCGGGAACTGTGCCAGCGGGATCACGGACCAGATGTTCATGAGCCAGATGAAGAAGAACAGCGAGACCATCAGCGGGACGTACTTCTCGCCCTCCCGCTTGCCGAGGGTCTCGTAGACGATGCCGCGGCGTACGAAGTCGTACCCGGCCTCACCGACCATCTGCAGCTTGCCCGGCACCACCTTGGGCTTGCCGAAGGCCGCCCAGAAGAGGCCCACGACGAGCGCGGTGGTGATGAGCGCAAGCAGCATCACCTTGTTGAACTCGAAGCCACCGACGGTGAACAGCGGCTGGAAGAGGAACGAGTGCAGACCCGGAGCCGGAAAGCCACACCCGTTGTCGGACATGATCCGACAGCTCCAGTCAAAGGCGAGCTGGGTCTGGTCAGCACTCACCACGGGCTCCTTCGGCGTGACGCATAGGTACGGCAACCTCGTTGTGTCGGCGCGGCGCGCAGCCGCGGGTCGGCACCGGACTGGTGTTTCGGATGTGGGGGCGGCTGTCGGGCATCAAGCCTCGCGATTGAGCAGGCGTCAGCTCAGATGCCCGCGCCCGCGATGCCGCAGTTGGCACCGGACGATAGCAGGGTCTCTGGCACGTCTTTATCCCGGCCCTACCCCTCACGACGACGACCCGGTCTTCTCGGGCTTCTCGCTTTTCTCGGAGTCCGGATCGATGTAGAAGATCTTGGCCTTCATGTGCGCCCGGGCCTGCGCCGCCATCCAGACGACGGTCGCGACGACGAGTCCGATCGCGAACGCCTTCGGATTGAAGAGAGACGTGTCCTTGAAGAGGGCGACGAAAATCAGGAGCAGCAGGAGCTGGGCGACATAGAGCATCAGCCCCATGGCCTGAAACAACTGCGGGAGCGTCTTTGCCGTCCACTGCAGGACGTACAGGCCGATCCCCATGAAGAGGATCGCCAGCACCGTGCCGACAGCCGCGCCGAGCGCCCCCTGGCCGCCCGCGACCGCACCACTGACGGCAACGACGAGCACACCGGCGGCCGCTGTGGGTACAGCGGTATGCAGGAGGTTTCGGGCGTCATTGGACGGCATGGCGGCAACTCCGCTTGCTAAGGGGGGCGTGTCGTCATGGACGAGCGTAGTCCCGGGCCGAGTGAGGACCTCACGCCAAGAGACCGTCGCATCACGGCCCTTCGGCTCTATCCCGGGTTCTCGTGAACCGTATCACAAACTATTTGATGAGGTCTTTACCTGGTTGGTGTGCTCGCTGTCACACATGAGAGTTACTCCGCGCGTCTGTGCGGAATCGGGGGCAACTTGTCTGGTAATGGGCCGCTTTGCGCGCAGCGTTCTTGCGGGATTCTTACCTCGCGTCAGCGCGAGGACCCCGCCCCGCGGCGGTCCAGCCGGTGCTCCCGGACCCCAACTGCCGTGGCCCCGTTGACTCCTGAGACGCCTGTGACGACCGGGGCGCGGTGCTCCTCCTCGCCCGGCGCGTACGCGGCGGACGGCCCGCCCTCGCCGTCCGGGACGGCGACGGCCCCCCGCCGGCGGTAGCGCGGCGGCACGAAGCGCTCCGCCCAGCGCGGGATGCGCGGAGTGAACCGCGGCAGCAGGAGCAGCACCAGCCCGACCGCGCTGAACAGCATGACGCCGAGCACGATCCACATGGACGCCGAGTTGACGGAATAGGCGAGGGCGCCGAAGGCGATCACCGCCGACCAGAAGTACATGATCAGGACGGCCCGGCTGTGCGAGTGCCCGACCTCCAGCAGCCGGTGGTGCAGGTGCCCGCGGTCGGCGGCGAAGGGCGACTGACCGCGCCAGGTGCGCCGCACGATGGCGAGCACGAGGTCGGCGGCCGGTACCGCGATGATCGTCAGCGGCAGCAGCAGCGGGATGTACACGGGCACCGTCTGGTGGACGGTGTTGCGCTCCGACCCGGAGAACAGGTTCATCGCGTCGGGGTCGATCTGCCCGGTGATGGAGATCGCTCCGGCGGCCAGCACCAGCCCGATGAGCATCGAGCCGGAGTCGCCCATGAAGATCCGCGCGGGATGCATGTTGTGCGGCAGGAAGCCGAGGCACATGCCCATCAGGATCGCCGCGAAGAGGGTCGCCGGGGCGGCGGCCTCGATGCCGTAGCTGTACCAGATGCGGTACGCGTACAGGAAGAACGCGGCGGAGGCGATGCACACCATGCCGGCGGCGAGACCGTCGAGGCCGTCCACGAAGTTGACGGCGTTGATGGTGATGACGACGAGCGCGACGGTCAGCAGGGTGCCCTGCCACTGGGTCAGCGCGACGAGGCCGACACCCGGGATGGGCAGCCACAGGATCGTCAGACCCTGCATGACCATGACGCCCGCGGCGATCATCTGGCCGCCCAGCTTGATCAGGGCGTCGATCTCGAACTTGTCGTCCAGGACACCGATCAGCCAGATCAGCGCCGCCCCGGACAGCAGCGCCCGCGGTTCGTTCGAGCTGGCGAAGACCCCGTTGAGGTTCTCCAGGTGGTCCGCGACCAGCAGACCCGCGCACAGTCCGAAGAACATCGCGATCCCGCCGAGCCGCGGAGTGGGTTCCCGGTGCACGTCGCGCGCCCGGATCTCCGGCATGGCTCCGGCCACGATCGCGAACTTCCGTACCGGCCCTGTCAGCAGATACGTCACCGCGGCCGTGATGCAGAGCGTCAGCAGGTATTCACGCACGGGCTTCCCCACAGGTCTCGCTGGCCATCACAGCCCCACACCCTAGCTTCGCGCGCATATGAGTGAGGACTTCCGGGTAGCGACGATGGTTGCACGAGTGGCTGTGCACCCTGCGCCGCCCGCCCCTCCCTAGCCGGGATAGGGCGGAAATCTTCCGGTCAGCTCCCGTACTTCTTCACGTGCGGCCCGGCTCGCGGTCTCGTCCCGCAGCACCCGCGCGAACAGTACGGCGATCCGCGCCATCTCCGCCTCGCCCATGCCCTGCGTGGTGGTCGCCGCCGTGCCGATCCGCAGTCCGCGCGCGTCCCCGTGCGGCAGCGCGCAGGTGTCGAGGACCAGGCCCGCGGCGGCGAGCCGGCCCCGCGCGGTGCGTCCCTCGACGCCGAGCGGCGCCGGGTCCACGACCACCAGATGGGTGTCGGTGCCCCCGGTCGTCACCGCGAGCCCCTGCGCCGCCAGCGCCGCGGCCAGCACGCGCGCGTTGGCGACCACCTGACGGGCGTACGCGGTGAAGGCCGGTGTCGCCGCCTCGCCGAACGCGACGGCCTTGGCGGCGATGGTGTGCATCTGCGCACCGCCCTGCGTGAACGGGAAGACCGCCCGGTCCACGCGCTCGGCCAGTTCGCTCCCGCACAGGAGCATCCCGCCGCGCGGACCGCGCAGCACCTTGTGGGTGGTGGCGCACACGACGTCGGCGTACGGCACCGGACTGGGCGCCGCCCGCCCGGCGACGAGACCCATGGGGTGCGCGGCGTCGGCGATCAGATACGCGCCCACCTCGTCGGCGATCTCCCGGAAGGCGGCGTAGTCGACGTGGCGCGGATAGGAGATGGACCCGCACACGATCGCCTTCGGGCGGTGCGTACGGGCCAGGGCGCGCACCTGCTCGTAGTCGATGAGGCCGCTCTCGGCGTCCACACCGTAGCCCACGAAGTCGAACCAGCGGCCGGAGAAGTTCGCGGGTGAGCCGTGGGTGAGGTGGCCGCCGAAGGGCAGGCCCATCGCCAGCACGGTGTCGCCGGGGCGCAGCAGCGCGGCGTACGCGGCGAGCACCGCGGAGGAACCGGAGTGGGACTGCACGTTGGCGTGCTCGGCGCCGAACAGGGCCATGGCGCGTTCGACGGCGACGCGCTCGGCGACGTCGACGATCTCGCAGCCGCCGTGGTGCCGGGCGCCGGGGTAGCCCTCGGCGTACTTGTTGGCGAGCGGCGACCCGAGGGCGGCGAGCACGGCCGGGGAGGTGAAGTTCTCGGCGGCGATGAGCTGCAGGGTGGTCGACTGCCGGTCCAGCTCCCCGAGCAGGATGTCGGCGAGCTCCGGGTCCTGCCGGCGCAGGACGTCCGCTTCGAGCGTGGGTGTGACCGGCATGGTGGACTCCGGACCTCGGCGGGGCGTGGCTTGTGTCCAATGTAGAACCGGGACCGGTGGCACGCCCGGTGTCAGGTCCGCGCGGGCACGCCCGGTGTCAGGTCCGCGCGGGCACGCCCGTCAGCGCCGTGACGACCGGATCCAGCGCCTCGTTGATCTCGTCGCCGATCGAACGGAAGAACGGCAGGGGGGCGCCGTACGGGTCGTAGACCTCGTCCGCCTCCGCGGTCGGGGCGAGGAGCCACCCGCGCAGCGCCGCGGCGGCCCGCACGAGGGCGCGGGCGCGGGTGACCGCGCCGTCGTCGAGGGGCGGCAGCGTCGCCGGGTCTATGGCGCGGACCAGCCGGGTGAACTCCTTGAGGGTGAAGGTGCGCAGGCCCGCCGAGTGGCCCATGGAGATGACCTGGGCGCGGTGGTCGCGGGTGGCCGTCAGCACCAGGTCGGCCCGGATGACGTGCTCGTCGAGGAGTTCCCGGCCGACGAAGCCGGAGGCGTCCGCGCCGAAGTCCGCGAGGACGGCCTCGGCGTTGGCCTCCATGGGCGCGCCCTCGTGGCCCCAGGTGCCCGCGCTCTCCACGATCAGACCGCCCCACAGGGGGTCGCCGAGGCGGTCCGCGAGGGCATGGCGGGTCAGCCGCTCGGTGATCGGTGAGCGGCACACGTTGCCGGTGCTGACGTGGAGGATGCGGAAGGACCCCTGGGGGGACCCGTTGGCCCCCGTGATCCCCGTGCCTATGCCACGCATGGGGGTGCCCCCTGGTCGAGCGGAGTCGGGAGCTTGGGGGAGTCAGGGGCTGTCAATTCGCCACCTCGAGGTCGGGTACGACCTTGCGCAGCTCTCCGGCGGACAGTGCCCCCTCGCGCAGCAGCACGGGCACCTTGCCGGTCACGTCGACGATCGAGGAGGGGACGATGCCCGGGGTCGGGCCGCCGTCCAGGTAGACCGAGACGGAGTCGCCGAGCATCTCCTGCGCGGCGTCGCAGTCCTCGGGCGAGGGGTGGCCGGTGAGGTTCGCGGAGGAGACGGCCATCGGGCCGACCTCGTTGAGCAGCTCGATGGCGACCGGGTGCAGCGGCATGCGCACGGCGACGGTGCCGCGGGTGTCCCCCAGGTCCCACTGGAGGGACGGCTGGTGCCGCGCGACGAGGGTGAGGGCGCCCGGCCAGAACGCGTCGACGAGCTCCCAGGCCATCTCGGAGAAGTCCGTGACGAGGCCGTGCAGCGTGTTCGGGGAGCCGATGAGGACGGGGGTGGGCATGTTGCGGCCCCGGCCCTTGGCCGCCAGGAGGTCGGCGACGGCCTCGGAGCTGAACGCGTCGGCACCGACGCCGTACACGGTGTCGGTCGGCAGCACCACGAGCTCGCCACGGCGGACTGCGGACGCGGCCTCGCGCAGCCCGGTCGCGCGGTCGGTCGCGTCGTTGGTGTCGTATCGCCGTGCCATTTAGCGGGCCTCCTCGTACACGTACTGCTGGTTGGGAGAGACGGTGGGCGCGCTCACGGCATCGCCCTGCGGGCGGTCGCGAACCGCGGCCGGTTGTTGAGGTCCGGGTGGTCGGCCGCGTCGGCCCAGCCCCGCTCCTCGGTGAAGATCCACGGCACCTGTCCGCCCTGGGTGTCGGCGTGCTCGACGACGACGACCCCGCCGGGCCGCAGCAGCCGGTGCGCGGTGCGTTCGATGCCGCGGATGAGGTCGAGTCCGTCCTCGCCGGAGAACAGGGCGAGTTCGGGGTCGTGGTCGCGGGCCTCCGGAGCGACGTACTCCCATTCCGTGAGGGGGATGTACGGCGGGTTGGAGATGACCAGGTCGACCTGGCCGTCGAGGTCGGGGAAGGCCTCCAGGGCGTCTCCCTGGCGCAGGTCCACCCTGGACCCCTCGACGTTCTTGCGCGTCCACCTGAGGGCGTCCTCGGACAGCTCCACGGCGTGCACGCGCGAGCGCGGGACCTCCTGGGCGAGGGCGAGCGCGATGGCGCCCGAGCCGGTGCACAGGTCGACGATGAGCGGTTCCACCACGTCCATGGCGCGCACGGCGTCTATGGCCCAGCCGACGACCGACTCGGTCTCGGGCCGGGGCACGAAGACGCCGGGGCCGACCTGGAGCTCCAGGTAGCGGAAGTAGGCGTGGCCCGTGATGTGCTGCAGCGGCTCGCGCGCCTCGCGGCGCGCGATCATCTCCCAGTACCGGGCGTCGAAGTCGATGTCCTTGACGGTGTGCAGCTCGCCCCGCTTCACGCCGTGCACGAAGGCGGCGAGCTCCTCCGCGTCGTTGCGCGGCGAGGGCACGCCTGCGTCGGCCAGCCGCTGGGTGGCCTGGGCCACTTCAGCGAGCAGCACGCTGCGGGGGTTCGGGGGTCGCCCCCCAAAATGTTGCTGCACGCTGGTCCTCCGGGACTGAGCTGTTGTCGTACGGTCTGGCTGGTACGTGTCCTTACGCGGCGGCGAGCTTGGCCGCCGAGTCCGCGTCGACGCACGCCTGGATCACGGCGTCGAGGTCACCGTCGAGCACCTGGTCCAAGTTGTACGCCTTGAAGCCGACGCGGTGGTCCGAGATGCGATTCTCCGGGTAGTTGTACGTGCGGATCTTCTCGGAGCGGTCGACGGTGCGGACCTGGCTGCGGCGGGCGTCCGCGGCCTCCTTCTCCGCTTCCTCCTGGGCCGCCGCGAGGAGCCTGGAGCGCAGGATACGCATCGCCTGCTCCTTGTTCTGCAGCTGGCTCTTCTCGTTCTGGCAGGAGGCGACCACTCCGGTGGGAAGGTGCGTGATGCGCACCGCGGAGTCGGTGGTGTTGACGGACTGACCGCCGGGGCCGGAGGAGCGGTAGACGTCGATGCGCAGGTCGTTCGCGTGGATCTCGACGTCGACCTCCTCGGCCTCGGGCGTGACGAGCACGCCGGCGGCGGAAGTGTGGATGCGGCCCTGCGACTCGGTGGAGGGCACGCGCTGCACGCGGTGCACGCCGCCCTCGTACTTCATGCGGGCCCAGACGCCCTGGCCGGGCTCGGTCGCGCCGTTGCCGCCCTTGGTCTTCACGGCGACCTGGACGTCCTTGTAGCCGCCGAGCTCGGACTCGGTGGCGTCGATGATCTCGGTCTTCCAGCCGACGCGCTCGGCGTAGCGCAGGTACATGCGCAGCAGGTCGCCGGCGAACAGGGCCGACTCGTCGCCGCCCGCGCCCGCCTTGATCTCGAGGATGACGTCCTTGTCGTCACTGGGGTCGCGCGGGACCAGCAGCAGGCGGAGCTTCTCGGTGAGCTCCTCGCGCTGCTTCTCCAGCTCCTTGACCTCGGCGGCGAAGTCGGGGTCGTCGAGGGCGAACTCCTTCGCCGTCCCGACGTCGTCCCCGGTCTGCTTCCAGGAGCGGTAGGTCGCGACGATCGGGGTCAGCTCGGCGTAGCGCTTGTTGAGCTTGCGCGCGTTGGCCTGGTCGGCGTGGACCGACGGGTCAGCGAGCTTCTTCTCCAGATCGGCGTGCTCGCCGATGAGTTCCTCGACCGCCTCGAACATCTCCGGCTCCAATGGACTGTCCCCGGCTCCGGTACGAGCGTGAGGACGTTGGTACTACGACGAATGGGGGCTGCACCGCAAAGCGCCGGTCCCGGCGTCCCCTGCTCGGGGACACCGGAGACCGGCGCTGTGGGCTCGCTACTTCTTGGCAGCGGCAGCCTTGCCGAAGCGGGCCTCGAAGCGGGCCACACGGCCACCGGTGTCGAGGATCTTCTGCTTGCCCGTGTAGAACGGGTGGCACTCGGAGCAGACCTCGGCGCGGACGGTGCCGCTGGAGATCGTGCTGCGGGTGGTGAACGACGCGCCACAGGTACAGCTGACCTGCGTCTCGACGTACTCGGGGTGGATGTCGCGCTTCAAGGGTGTCTCCTAGTTTCGGGAGGGCGCCGGGTCGCCGCCGCGGGATGCGGGTGCGTGAACCGGGGCCGACGTACCAGTCTGCCAGGACTGGGCGCATCCCCCAAAACCGGGGTGGGGGACGATCTATTCCCCGGGGCTTCCCGGAGGGTCCGGGGACTGCCCCGGCCGGTCAGCCGGAGCTGACGACGCCCTTGGCCTCGCCGGTCGCCGTGCCCTCGGTGGCCGACTCCGGGATCGCGCGGTCGTCCTTCAGCGCCGTCCAGACCTGCTCGGCCTTGGTCTTCTCGACCAGGACGCGGTTGGCGTTGGCGCTGTCGTACCGGACCGGCATCGTCACCATGGTCATCTTCGAGGCGCTGATGCCCTTGAGGCCGCCGGCGAAGGAGGCGAGGGCCTTGACGGAGGCCAGCTCCGAGTCGGTGGTGACGGTCTTCGTGGCGGTGTCGGCGACGTCGTACAGCTTCTTCGGGCTGGTCAGCACGCCGAGGTCCCTGACCTGGTCGACCAGGGCCCTGATGAACGCCTGCTGGAGCTGGATGCGGCCGAGGTCGGAGCCGTCGCCGACGCCGTGCCGGGTACGGACCAGGCCGAGCGCCTGCTTCCCGTCGAGAGTGTGGCTGCCTGCCTTCAGCTCCAGGTGGCTGTCCGGGTCGGAGATGTCCTTGGTGGTGGTGATGTCCACCCCGCCCAGGTCGTCGACGAGCTTCTGGAAGCCGCTGAAGTCGACCTCGACGTAGTGGTCCATGCGGATGCCGCTCAGCGACTCGACGGTCTTGACCGCGCAGGCGGCGCCGCCGGTGGAGTACGCGGAGTTGAACATGACGTCCCGCGCGGCGTCGTGGCCGACGCCCTCGGCGTCGGTGCAGGACGGCCGGTCGATGAGGGTGTCCCGCGGTATCGACACGACACTGGCTCTCTTGTGGCCCTTGTAGACGTGCACGACCATCGCCGTGTCCGAGCGGGCCGTGCCGTCGTCGGTGCCGCCGCCGAGCTTCTTGTTGGTGCCCGAGCGGGTGTCGGAGCCGAGGACGAGGATGTCCTGCGAGCCGTTGTCGACGTCCAGGGGGCGGTCGCCGCCCAGGGCCTGGTTGATGTCGACGCTCTTGATGTTGCCGTTGAGCTTGACGTACAGGTACCCGACGCCGGTGCCGCCGAGGACGAGGATGCCCGCCGCGGTCCAGGCCGCGACGAGCACGCCCCTGCGCCGCTTGCCGTCGGTGTCGCGGCGGCGGCCCGGGGCGCGGTGGCGGGGGCCGCTCGGCTCGCGTTCCGGAGGTGTACCGGGTACCGGCGTGCTCTCGGCAGACATGTGCTCCTCAGTCCTTGTGCGCTCGGTTACCCCCTGCTTTCAGGGCTGGGCCCGGTCTGTCGTGACTCGTACCGGTCCATGGTGACTCCGTACGGTCAGACGGGGAAACCCGGGAAAGGGTTGCACAACGCACTGTGCCCACCGCGTGGAGCGGTGGGCACAGTGCGTGACCGGTGAGCCGCGGCGGATCCGCGCTCACCTGCGCTTTCAGGCGAAGATGTCGTACTTCTCGTAACCGGTGCCGACCGTGATCCTTGTGGCGAAGATCTCGGACGTGGCCTTGCCGGTGCCCTTGTACAGGTAGAGCGTGCCGCCGGGGGTGCGGGCCAGGAAGTCGGCCTTGCCGTCGCCGGTCACGTCACCCGGGGCGTCGAAGGCGTTGTAGCCGCTCCAGGTGCGCACCTTGACGCGGGCGGAGAACGCTCCGGTGCCCGCCTTGCCGGTGCCCTTGTAGAGGTAGACGTACGAGCCGCTCTTGCTGCGGGTAATCAGGTCGGCCTTGCCGTCGCCGGTGAAGTCGCCGTGTCCGCGGACCGAGTTGTACTGGTTCCAGCCCGAGCTCACCTGGACGCGGGCCGAGAAGGAGCCGTTGCCCTTGCCCGGGTAGATCCACAGGTAGCCGGCGGAGTCGACGGAGAGCAGGTCGGGCAGGGCGTCCCCGGTGACGTCGCCGGGGGCGACGGTGCGGGTGCGGGTCTTCCAGTTGTCGAAGATCTGCTTGGTCGCCCAGGTTCCGCTGGCGGGCACGTAGTGCTGCCAGAACACGTCGCCGTCCGCGCTGCGCCGGATCACCATGTCCTGGTAGCCGTCACGGTCGAGGTCGGTCTGCAGGATGACGTTGACGCCGCTCCAGCTTCCCCAGGACTCGCGCGCGGCGAACGTGGTGCCCTTGGAGTCCTTCTCGAACCCCTCGTCGTCGGAGGCCTGGCGCAGGAACAGGTCGGCCTTGTGGTCGCCGCTGAGGTTGCTGTCCTCGACGCGCGGGTACGCGGCCCCGGCGTACGTGCTGACCTTCGAGAAGACGCTGTACGCCCCCTCCTGCACGCAGTCCTTCACACCCCAGGAGACAACACCGACGATGCGGCCCCCGACGATGAGCGGGCCGCCGGAGTCGCCGTTGCACGCGGAGGTGGTGCCGGCGTCGCTGCCGGTCGCCTGCTCGCCCGCGCAGACCATGTGGCCCTTGACGAAGTCGCTGCCGTAGTAGCCGGCGCAGGCGCTGTCCGACTGGATCGGCAGCGTCGCGGTCTTCAGCGTCTCGGAGATGTCCTCGGTGGTGGAGGTGGTGCGTCCCCAGCCGAAGAGGGTGGCCTTGGTGCCGGCCGTGTACGACGCGGTGTCGTCCGACGTCGTCATGCGGATCGGCTTGGCGCTGACGGGGTTCGGCAGGGTCAGGACCGCGATGTCGTTGTCGATCGTCGACTCGCTGTAGGACGGGTGGTCCCACTGGCGCCAGACGCCGGAGACGGTGCCGCCGTGCAGGTCGGTGCCGTTTGCCTCGTCGGTGGTCGGCAGCTGCGAGGTGCCGGTGATGACGGCGCCGTTGGCGTGCCAGTCGTAGCCGTCGACGCAGTGCGCGGCGGTGAGGACCTTCGTGGGCGAGATGACGGCGCCGCCGCAGAAGAAGCCGAGGTCGTCGCTCTCGTCGGAGGTGCCCTGTTTGTCGTGGTACCAGAGCTGCGCCATCCACGGAGCGGAGGTGATGGTGGTCTCGGTGCCGCCGATGATCTTCGGGTCGATTCGCGCGGCGCTCGTCCCGGCGCTGAGCGACGACTTCTTCGGCGTCTCACCCGCCGTGTCGTCACCGGCGACGGCGCCCGCCACCCGCTCCGTCAGCTCGGCGAGCGTCGCCGAGCTGGTGGCGGGCTTGACGGTCGGCTTCGGCAGCGCGGTGGCGGCGTCCGCGGACGACATCAGGAGCGCACCGGCGACGGCGGCCGCGAGAGAGGCCGCCGCGAACGGGACGGCTATGCGGATCCGGCGTCTGTGCCGTCCGGCTCCGGACGTGGTTGTACCCACTCAAGTCCCCCCACAGAGTCAAGAGTTGAGAGCGAAGCGCCGTCGAACAACAATCGAAGACTTCTTCGACTCAAGATGAAGTCGCGATCGTACACCGGCCCCGAGCAGCACAAAGGGCCGCCCCCGTCACCTTCGTGACGGGGGCGGCCCTCGGCGGTTCGTGCGCTCTGACGTCAGTCGTTGCCGTTGCCGGGCGACGGCGTCGTCTTCTGGATCTGCAGCAGGAACTCGCCGTTCGACTTCGTCTGCTTCATCTTGTCGAGAAGCAGCTCGATCGCCTGCTGCTGGTCGAGTGCGTGCAGCACCCGGCGCAGCTTCCAGGTGACGGCGAGCTCGTCGCTGCCGAGCAGGATCTCTTCCTTACGGGTGCCGGACGCGTCGACGTCCACCGCCGGGAAGATGCGCTTGTCGGCGAGCTTGCGGTCGAGCTTGAGCTCGGCGTTGCCGGTGCCCTTGAACTCCTCGAAGATGACCTCGTCCATGCGGGACCCGGTGTCCACCAGCGCGGTGGCGAGGATGGTCAGCGAGCCGCCGTCCTCGATGTTGCGGGCCGCACCGAAGAAGCGCTTCGGCGGGTACAGCGCGGTCGAGTCGACACCACCGGACAGGATGCGGCCGGAGGCGGGCGCGGCGAGGTTGTACGCACGGCCCAGACGCGTGATCGAGTCGAGCAGCACGACGACGTCGTGGCCCAGCTCCACCAGACGCTTGGCGCGCTCGATCGCCAGCTCGGCGACCGTGGTGTGGTCCTCGGCCGGACGGTCGAAGGTCGAGGAGATGACCTCGCCCTTGACCGACCGCTGCATGTCGGTGACCTCTTCCGGACGCTCGTCGACCAGGACGACCATCAGGTGGCACTCGGGGTTGTTGTGCGTGATCGCGTTGGCGATCGCCTGCATGATCATGGTCTTGCCGGTCTTCGGCGGGGCCACGATCAGACCGCGCTGGCCCTTGCCGATCGGCGCGACGAGGTCGATGATCCGGGTCGTCAGCACCCCCGGGTCCGTCTCCAGACGGAGGCGGTCCTGCGGGTACAGCGGCGTCAGCTTGTTGAACTCCGGGCGTCCGCGGCCGTGTTCGGGCGCCATGCCGTTGACGGAGTCGAGGCGGACGAGCGCGTTGAACTTCTCGCGGCGCTCCCCCTCCTTGGGCTGGCGGACCGCACCGGTGACGTGGTCGCCCTTGCGCAGGCCGTTCTTGCGGACCTGGGCGAGGGAGACGTACACGTCGTTCGGACCGGGCAGGTAGCCGGACGTGCGGATGAACGCGTAGTTGTCGAGGATGTCGAGGATGCCCGCGACGGGGATCAGGACGTCGTCGTCGGCGACCTGCGGCTCGTTGGGGCCGAACTCCTCACGGCCACGACGGCCACGGCGGTCGCGGTAACGCCCGCGGCGGCCGCGGCGCCCGCCCTCGAAGTCGTCGTCGTCCTGCGGGCCGTTGTCGCGCTGCTGCCGGTCCTGGCGGTCCTGGCGGCCGCCGCCCTGCTGCTGGCGGTCCTGCCGGTCCTGGCGCTGCTGACCGCCGCCGCCCTGGCCGGCCTGGCCGCCCTGCTGCTGGTCGTCGCCCTTGCCCCGGCGGTCACGGTCGCGGTCACGGCCACCGCGCTCGGCACGGTCACCACGCTCGCCCCGCTCGGCACGGTCACCACGCTCGCCGCGCTCGGCACGGTCACCGCGCTCGCCCCGGTCCCGGTCACGGCGGCCCTGACGGCCCTGGCGGCCCTCGGCGCCGCCGTCACCGGCGTCGACGGAGGCCTCGGCCTTGGGCTCGCTCTTCGCCTCGGCGGCGACCGTCTCGGGGCTGCCCGCCTCGGCGGTGGCCCGGCGCCGGCGGCGCTCGCCCGCGGGGGCGTCGTCTCCCCCGTCGCGGGAGGGGCCGCCCACCGGCTGGCCGGGGATCTCGATCTGCTGCTGGGCCACGGCCGCCTCGGCGGCCTTGCCGGCCTTCTCCGCCGGCTTGTCGGCGGACTTCGCGGCGGGCGCGGCCTCGTCACCCGTACGGGCCTTGGAGGTGGCGCGGCGCTTCGGCTTGGTCTCGGCGGCGTCGGCGGTCTTCGCCGGCGCGCCTCCCCCGGCCTGCGCCTCCTTGATGACCTCGATCAGCTGGCTCTTGCGCATACGCGCGGTGCCCCTGATGCCGAGGCCGGATGCGACCTGCTGCAGCTCGGCCAGCACCATGCCGTCGAGGCCGGTGCCGCGGCGCCGCCGGGAGCCGGCACCGGCGGCAGGCGCGGAGGCGTCCGTGGCGGGCGCGGCAGCGGTCTCCTCGACACGTGCGCCCATCAGATCGGTGGTGTCGCTCACGAAGGGTCCTTCCCTGGAGCGGACGTCGGCCTGTCTGGCTCGGCGACCGGTTGTGCTGTCCGGATTGGTCCTGTCTCTGTGGACCGTGCCGGGGCGGTGGTCCGCCTAAGCGGCGGAAGAGATATCTGGTGATGACGATTCCCGGAGCCGTGGCACTCGGTGCCTGTGTCACGCGGCTCGGTCACGCCGGTTCCGGAGCGTGCTCGGCAAACCGCTCAGCGTTGTCGTACGAGGTACGAAACACCGTGCGGCTTGGGAGGCTCCCGGAAGAATGGTTGTCCCGGACGGGGACACGAAGCACCTCGCCGTGGCGGGGTCGGGTGCAGACTTGAGGTTAACACTACCGGATCCAACAAACATTCCCCCTCTCGAAATCCGGCAACCGTGGCTCCTAGTGGGTGCCGGTGGGCGCGAGCGGCAGCACGCTCGCACCCTGCGCGTCGAGGTCCAGCCGGTTGGCGGCCCAGCCCTCGCCCGCCAGGTGGGCGACCTTGTCCGCGGTCGCGTCGTCGGCCAGCGCCAGGACCGTGGGCCCCGCGCCGGAGATCACCGCGGGCACGCCGTCGGCCCGCAGCCGCTCCACCAGAGCGGCGCTCTCCGGCATGGCCGGGGCGCGGTACTCCTGGTGCAGCCGGTCCTCGGTGGCGGGCAGCAGCAGCTCGGGGCGCCTGGTCAGGGCCTCGACGAGCAGCGCGGCGCGGCCCGCGTTGGTGGCGGCGTCGACGTGCGGGACGGTGCGCGGCAGCAGTCCCCGCGCGGTCTCGGTGAGCACCGCCCTGCCGGGCACGAAGACCACCGGAACGACGGACCGGGCGGGGTCCATCCGGATCGCCCGCGCGGCGCCGCTCTCCATCCAGGAGAGCGTGAAGCCGCCGAGGAGACAGGCCGCGACGTTGTCGGGGTGGCCCTCGATCTCGGTGGCGAGCTCCAGCAGGGCCGTGTCGTCGAGCCGGGCGTCCCCTCCTATGGTCACGGCACGCGCGGCGACGATGCCCGCGCAGATGGCGGCCGACGAGGAGCCGAGGCCGCGGCCGTGCGGAATGCGGTTGGCGCAGACGATCTCGAGACCGCGGGGCTGTCCGCCCAGCAGGTCGAAGGCGGTGCGCAGGGAGCGTACGAGCAGGTGGCTCTCGTCGCGCGGGAGCGTCTCGCTGCCCTCGCCGGCGATGTCGACGTGCAGCCCGGAGTCGGCCACCCGGACGACCACGTCGTCGTAGAGCCCCAGTGACAGGCCGAGGGCGTCGAAGCCCGGGCCGAGGTTGGCACTGGTGGCGGGGACGCGCACCCGGACGGCGGCGGCGCGGAAGGCTGGACCGGCCATCGCTCGATGACTCTCCTTGAGCTGCGTGATGTACGAGATGTCGATGAACTGCGATACGTGCGAAGGACCCGTGGGCCGCTGGCGCGGCGCGCTCCGCGGCATATGCGGCGGGCGGGTTCGGTACAGCCTATCGAAGGAAGGTTCTGTGGCGACATAGGGCGCACGGGAGGCGCACGATGCGTGTCGTGAGCCCCTCGTGCATCCGCCGCCGGGTGCGCCCGAACCGGGGCCGCGGGCGGCCGCTTCCGGTGCCTTCGGGCGCCGTTGGCGGTACTTGCGGCGCCCGGGGGGCAGCCGCCGCGGGTGCCCGCCGTCCGGCCCTGCGGGGAGGCGTCGGCGGTGCTTGCGGGTGTCCCGGGCGGTGCAGGCGACGTCGGGTGTCGGCGCTGGATGCTCCCGGGTACAGCCACCGGCGGAGCCGGCCGCGTGTCGCCTGAACCAGCCATGGTCAGCTGACCGGACTCCGGGAAGCCGTCGGCGGTACCGCCCCTGAACCCGCAGGGTCGCGGGGAAGCCGTCGGAGTGCCGCCCCGGAGCCCGCAGGGGCGCGAGGAAGCCGTCGGAGTGCCGCCCCGGAGCCCGCAGGGGCGCGAGGAAGGCTTCGGCGTGCCGCCCCGGAGCCCGCGGGGGCGCCCTGCGTGCACCGTCGCCGGTGTTCGCCGGGCGCCGCGCGAGGTGAGCGCCGGCGTTCGTCGGTCCTCCCCGGGGCACGGGGCCGCGCCCCGGACCCGGGGGCCCGGGGCGTGGCGGCGTCCCGCTCTACGCGAGGCCGAGCCGCTCGGCCGCGGTCACCGCGTCCACCGGGACAGTCACCGGCTGCGGCGCGCCCGCGACGGCCCAGTCCGGGTCCTTGAGCCCGTTCCCGGTCACCGTGCAGACGATCCGCTGCCCGGGGTCGACCAGGCCCTGCTCGGCGGCCTTCAGCAGACCGGCGACGGACGCGGCGGACGCGGGCTCGACGAACACGCCCTCCTGCGCGGCCAACAGCCGGTAGGCGCGCAGGATCTCACGGTCCGTCACCTCGTCGATGAGGCCGCCCGACTCGTCCCGCGCGGCGAGCGCGAACTGCCACGAGGCCGGGTTGCCGATACGGATCGCGGTGGCGATCGTCGACGGGTCCTTGACGACCTCGCCGCGCACGATGGGCGCGGAGCCGGAGGCCTGGAAGCCCCACATACGGGGAGTGCGCGAGGCGATCGAGTCCGCGGCGTACTCGCGATAACCCTTCCAGTACGCCGTGATGTTGCCCGCGTTGCCCACCGGCAGGACGTGGATGTCGGGCGCGTCGCCGAGCATGTCGACGATCTCGAACGCCGCGGTCTTCTGGCCCTCGATCCGCACCGGGTTGACCGAATTGACCAGCGCCACCGGGTAGTTGTCGGACAGCGCGCGGGCCAGCGTCAGGCAGTCGTCGAAGTTCCCGTCGACCTGGAGGATCTTCGCTCCGTGCACGAGCGCCTGGCCCATCTTGCCGAGCGCGATCTTGCCCTGCGGCACCAGGACGGCGGAGACCATCCCGGCCCGTACGGCGTAGGCGGCCGCGGACGCCGACGTGTTGCCGGTGGAGGCGCAGATGACGGCCTTCGCGCCCTCCTCCTTGGCCCGCGTGATGGCCATGGTCATACCGCGGTCCTTGAAGGACCCGGTCGGGTTCGCGCCTTCCACCTTGAGGTGGACCTCGCAGCCCGTGCGCTCGGAGAGCACCTGCGCCGGCACGAGCGGCGTACCGCCCTCCCGGAGCGTCACGACCTCAGTGCTGTCGGAAACCGGCAGCCGGTCCCGGTACTCCTCGATGATTCCGCGCCACTGGTGGGTCATTGCTGGTTACTCTCCTTCAACCCGCATGATGCTGGCGACACCCCGCACGGTGTCGAGGCTGCGCAGCGCCTCGACGGTCCCGTTCAGAGACGCGTCGGACGCTCGGTGGGTGACCACGACGAGGGAGGCGTCGCCGCCTCCGTCCTGTCGGCCTTGCTGGCGCACGGTGTCGATGGAGACCCCGTGCTCGGCGAAGACGGTCGCGACCTGGGCGAGTACACCCGGTTTGTCCGCCACGTCGAGACTGATGTGGTAGCGCGTGACGACCTCGCCCATCGGCGAGACCGGCAGCTGGGTGTACGCGGAGTCGCCGGGCCCGGTCGCGCCGTTCAGCCGGTTGCGGCACACGGCCACCAGGTCGCCGAGCACGGCGGACGCGGTCGGCGCGCCGCCGGCACCCGGCCCGTAGAACATGAGCTGGCCCGCGGCGTCCGACTCCACGAACACCGCGTTGTACGCGCCGCGCACCGAGGCCAGCGGATGGCTGAGGGGAATCATCGCGGGATGCACGCGCGCGGTGACCGACCCGCCGTCCGCGGCCCGCTCGCAGATGGCGAGCAGCTTGATGGTGCAGCCCATCCGCCGCGCCGAGGCGAAGTCGGCGGAGGTGACCTCGGTCATGCCCTCGCGGTACACGTCGTCGAGACGCACACGCGTGTGGAAGGCGATCCCGGCGAGGATCGCGGCCTTCGCGGCGGCGTCGAAGCCCTCGACGTCGGCGGTCGGGTCCGCCTCGGCGTACCCCAGGGCGGTGGCCTCGTCGAGGGCTTCCTGGTAGCCGGCGCCCGTCGAGTCCATCTTGTCGAGGATGAAGTTGGTCGTCCCGTTGACGATGCCGAGCACGCGGTTGACCTTGTCACCGGCGAGCGACTCGCGCAGCGGCCGGATGAGCGGGATGGCACCCGCGACGGCGGCCTCGTAGTAAAGGTCCCGCCCCTGCTGCTCGGCCGCGGCGTGCAGGGCGGCGCCGTCCTGGGCGAGCAGGGCCTTGTTGGCCGAGACGACCGACGCGCCGTGCTCGAAGGCGGTGGTGATGAGCGTGCGGGCCGGCTCGATACCGCCGATGACCTCGACGACGACGTCGATGTCCCCGCGTTTGACCAGCGCGGTGGCGTCCGTGGTGACCAGCGCCGGATCGATGCCCTCGCGCACCTTGGAGGGCCGGCGCACGGCGACGCCGGCCAGCTCCACCGGGGCGCCGATCCGCGCCGCGAGGTCGTCGGCGTGCGTCGTCATGATGCGCGCCACCTCTGAGCCGACAACCCCACAGCCCAGCAGCGCCACCTTCAGCGGACGCGTACGCATCATCCGACCTCGTTTCCTCATACCGTCACGGTGGGACCAGTCTCACTCACCGGACGGGAGTTTCTATCCTTCGTCCGGATCGTGAGATGTCTATTTCATTTTCCTGAGCGGCGGACACAGGAGATCTTGCGCCCGCCCGCAGGTGTCCCCGGAGGCGCTCGCGGGCCTCCGGGCAGATGTCATCCGACGTCGAGCCGCAGAAGGTCCTCCTCGGTCTCCCGGCGGACGATCACCCGCGCCTCGCCGTCCTGGACCGCGACGACCGGCGGCCGCAGCGCGTGGTTGTAGTTGCTGGCCATCGAGCGGCAGTACGCACCGGTGGCCGGCACCGCGATGAGGTCCCCCGGCGCGAGGTCGGCGGGCAGGAACGCGTCGCGGACGACGATGTCACCGCTCTCGCAGTGCTTGCCGACGACCCGGACGAGCATCGGCTCGGCGTCACTCGCGCGCGACACGAGGGAGACGCTGTACTCGGCGTCGTACAGCGCGGTCCGGATGTTGTCGGACATGCCCCCGTCGACGGAGACGTACGTCCGCAGACCGTCCAGCTCCTTGATGGTGCCGACCTCGTACAGCGTGAAGGCGGTCGGCCCGGCGATGGCGCGCCCCGGCTCGACCGAGATGCGCGGCGTCCGCAGCCCCGCCGCGTCGCACTCGCGCGTGACGATCTCGCCGAGCGCCTTGGCGATCTCGTGCGGCTCGCGAGGGTCGTCGTCGCTGGTGTACGCGATGCCGAGACCGCCGCCGAGGTCGATCTCGGGCAGCTCGATCCCGTGCTCGTCGCGCACGGCGGCCAGCAGCGCGACCACCCGCCGGGCGGCGACCTCGAACCCGGCCATGTCGAAGATCTGCGACCCGATGTGCGAGTGGATGCCGATCAGTTCGAGCCCGTCGAGGGCCAGCGCGCGCCGTACGGCCTCGGCGGCCTGCCCGTCGGCGAGCGCGATGCCGAACTTCTGGTCCTCGTGCGCGGTGGCGATGAACTCGTGCGTGTGGGCCTCGACGCCGACGGTGACCCGGATCTGCACCCGCTGCCGCCTGCCGAGGCTGTCGGCGATGTGCGCGACCCGGACGATCTCCTGGAAGGAGTCGAGCACGATGCGCCCGACCCCGCTCTCGATGGCCTCGGTGATCTCGCGGGTCGACTTGTTGTTGCCGTGGAAGGCGATCCGGTCGGCGGGCATCCCGGCGGACAGCGCGGTGGCGAGCTCGCCGCCGGAGCAGACGTCGAGGTTCAGCCCCTCCTCGTGCAGCCAGCGGACCACGGCACGCGACAGGAAGGCCTTGCCGGCGTAGAAGACGTCGGCGTCGTGCCCGAAGGCGGAGCGCCAGGCTCGCGCCCGCGACCGGAAGTCGGCCTCGTCGAGGACGTAGGCGGGGGTGCCGAACTCCTCGGCCAGCCGCGTCACGTCGATCCCGCCGACGCTGACGACTCCGTCCTCGGTACGCGTGACGGTCTGGGCCCACACCTTGGGGTCGAGGGCGTTCAGGTCCGTGGGAGGGGCGCTGTAGTGGCCCTCGGGCAGCACATCGGCGTGACGGGGCCCGGCGGGGTGTGCGGAACGGCTCATTCTTCTCTCACAGGTAGTCAGGGGCACTGATGCCGAGCAGGGACAGGCCGCCGGCCAGCACCGCCCCGGCGGCTTCGGCGAGCGCGAGCCGGGCACGGTGGGCGGCCGAGGGTTTCTCGTCCCCGAGCGGCAGCACGGTGTGCTGGAAGCCGAGGACCCCGTAGGCGACGACGACGAGGTTCCGGGCGAGCCGGTCGGGCGCGTACTGGGTGGCGGCGGCGCGCAGGGCCGGGGGGTGGTCGGCGAGGGCGCGCAGGAGAGCGGCGGCGGCGTCCGGCGCCTGCGGATCACCCGGGACGCCGGTGAAGCCCAGGTGGGCGGCGTTACGGGTGAGCGCCCGGGTGCGGGCGTGGGCGTAGCGCACGCGGAACAACGGGTTGGCCGCGCGCTGCACGAGGTGGTCGGCGGTGACGCGGGGCCGGTCATGGCCGGCGGGGTGGAGCAGGGCCCACCGGGCGGCGTCGGGACCGAGGGGGGTGGGGTCCTCGGGTGCGGGGACGGGCCGGAGGTCGACGGGGCGGGGGCCGGTGGGGGCGGTGGGGGCGTCACCGGGCGTGCGGTGCTTGACCTGGGCACGGCTGCCCTGGGGGGCGACGGGCCCCAGGGGGGTGGGGCCGTGGGCGGCGCCGGGCGTGCGGTGCTTGACCAGGGCACGGCTGCCCTGGGGAGCGGCGGGCCCCGAGGGGGCGGGGCCGTGGGCGGCAGCGAGGGCACCACCGGACGTACGGTGTTCGACCTCGGCGCGGCCGCCCTGGGTGGCGACGATCCGGACGAGGGTGTCGGCGACGACTTCGGCCCGGATGTCGTACGGGATACGGAACCGCAGGACCTGCCCGGCGAGGGCGTCGCTGTGACCGTACTCACCGGCCTGGATCTCCCGTACGAGGGAGGCGACGGGGCCGGCGGCCGCGTCGAGGCGGATGTTCAGGAAGCCGGGCCCGGTGATCTCGACGCCGGCGACACCGTCGGCGCGGGTGAGGTGGGGCCGCAGGATGTGCGCCACACGCAGGGGCGGCTGTCCGGCGGGACGCGCCAACTGCAACGCGATGGTGGTGGCGTAGTCCCCGCAGCCTCCGGGCCCGGGCACGGTCACCACGGCGCGTGCGGGCACGGCCACGGTCAGCTCCCCCTCGTCCACAGCACGACGCACCGCGCGCAGCACGGTACGGGAGAGCTCGACGGGGGTCACGGGACAAGCGTAGGGGAGGAGGGGGGTGGGGAGGCGAGTCGGTTTCCCGGGGGTCCGGGATGTGGACGGGGGTGGCCCTGCCTGCCAGTCCATCCGTCCGTCGGCCTGCCTAACCGTCCGCTCGCCGCAGGCCTGTCTGGACGCCTGTCCGTTCAATGACCGGTGCGGCTGGCGCGCTCGGGGTCGCCGGGGCCGGGGGCACTGCCACCGTGGGCGCTGCCGTAGGGGCCGGAGGCGGGCTCGGCCGCGCTGCCGGTCCCGGCCGCACGGCCGATCAACTGCCGTACGACTCGGACCAGTTCGGCGGGCTCGAAGGGCTTGGCGAGGAAGGCGTCGATACTGACGTCGAGCCCGCTGTCGACCTCGTACTCGGTACAGGCGCTGACGATGGCGAGGGGAAGATCCCGGGTGCGAGGGTCGGCACGAAGGCGCGCGGCGGTCCGCAGCCCGTCGAGGCGGGGCATGACCACGTCGAGGGTGACGACATCGGGCCGGACCTGATGAACGATGTCCAGACATTCGGCACCGTCGGCAGCGGTCACGACCTCGATGCCCTCCAGCTCGAGGTTGACCCTGATCAGCTGCCGGATAACCTTGTTGTCGTCCACGACAAGGACCCGGCCGGACGCGCCTGGCACAACTCGAGAGTAGGTCGGCACCCGGCGCCGCGTCCGGGATTTCCCGACTTCCACCCCCTGCGGGTCATGGCGCCCAGTTCAGGGCGCCGACTCCCCACGGAAACCTGTTCATGGCACCCCCTACTGAGCTGGTAGGGTTCTACCCGTCGCCGCACACCACGGCCGACACGCCCCCGTAGCTCAGGGGATAGAGCAACGGCCTCCGGAGCCGTGTGCGCAGGTTCGAATCCTGCCGGGGGCACCTTGATTCAGGTGCCCAAAGACCCCGTCATCAGCGGAAACGCTGAGGCCGGGGTCTTCGCGTATGTGCAGGCGGATGCAGCGCGGCGGGCGTATGTCGGGGTCCGTGGACGGGATCTTGGGGCATCAGGCCAGGTGAGCCCCGCAAAACGATGTGACCCTGGGACAGGCTCAGGGGCCATATCGCCAAGTGGCACCAGCCCCCCTGGTGGCAGTGACCCCCAGTAGCCGATTTGCACGGGCCTACCGTCGCGGTAGAACACTGTGCAGTTCCCCTGGGTGCGGCTTGGGAAGTCCAACCGCTCGGAATCGAGAGCGGCGTCCCATTCCTCGTAGGTGGGTCGGCCGCGAGGAGCCCACGCACGCACCTCACGACCGGTCAGCGGCGAGCCCAAGCGTGCTGTCGTATCCCTCAAAGCCGACTGGTGTGCGGGCTCGTGTTGGGGCGCCACGAAGCTTGCGGGTGATCGTGGCGATCGGGTGCGTCGCCAGTGTGGCACCAGCTCGTTTCTGTGTCCGTCGGTTGCCATGGACAAGGTGAGGAGCCATACAGATCGGGGAGGGCTAAGTCGGATCGCGCACAGGCGCGCGGTCAGGCAACGGCGCCTCAGCAGCGGTGCGGGCGGGCAGCATTTTGGCGGTTTGGGCCGGGCCCAGTGGCTTGGGCTCATGGTGGCCACCTTGCCTGGCCTGGCCGCAGTGTTTGCGCTGCTGTTCACCTGGCGGGAAGTACGGGTTGCCGAACAGGGACAGCTCACCAGCCGGTTCAACGACGCGATCACCAATCTGGGGTCGCCGTCGTTGGACGTGCGCTTCGGAGGGATCTACGCGCTGGAGCGCATCATGCAGGACTCGCCTCGCGATCAGCCCAGGATCATCTCGGTCCTGTCGGCGTACGTGCGAAGCCACGCGCCTGTACCGGCCAGCGGCTTCGTGAAAGAGCCCAGGGACCTTACGGTGGCACTCAAACACCGCCCGTCCACTGATGTAGCGGCCGTGATAAATGTGCTGGCTCGCCGCCCACTTGGCCATGACGGAGGAGCGCAGCTCGACTGGAACCAAACGGACCTACGCGGCCTGACGCTGTCCACCTGGGAAATAAGGGACATCGCGGCAATCCCCAAGGGCGGCGAACTTCCCAGCACGCGTTCCTCATTCAGCTACGCGATTATGGAGGGGGCAGACCTGCGACATGCAGTGGTTGCGGGAGTAGATCTGCGGAACGCGTTCGCCAGCGAGGCCAACATGAGCGGAGCCACATTCCTGCGTGGAAGCCTGACCAATGCCCAACTGGACGGAGCAGACCTGACCGGCGCGGCACTTGTTGAGATAGACCTGACCGGTGCAGACCTCAGCAACGCGAACTTGCACGAGGCCGAGCTGGGGCAAAGACCGGACGCGCCAGTCGGCACCGAATCGTCCGATCTCACCAATGCCGTCCTCTGGGACGCGGATCTCACAGGTGCAAGCCTTCAAGGAACGAACCTGACCGGAGCGATCCTGGTTGATGCCAACCTGGAGGGCGCATCCCTGCCTAGGGCGAAGCTGCACGGCGCGAAGCTCAGTGCGGCTGACAAGTCCCTACAATCGAAGATCACCTCTGGCGCAGTCACGGACAGCGCGAATCTGGCGAACGCCGACCTGAGCGGTGCCGACCTAACAGACGCTGACCTGCGCGGTGTGAACCTGACCGGAGCAAACCTCGCCAACGCCGACCTGCGAGGAGCACGGCTCACCGGGGCCAAGCTCACCAGAGCCAAGACCCACGGGGCGCGCGGACTACCATCCTCGTCCTCCCCGGGCTGATCTTGGTTGGAGATCTAGCCATTGATCGAACTTCAAAGCTTGTGCTCAGCCAGCTGTGTACTGTCCGTGGACTCGTCCAACCTGCTTCAGCTCATCCGGCGGGGATGGGCGCGAATCCGTGGTTCTCCCCCAGCTCCGCCACGATCCTGAGTGTCCGGTCCGTCGCTAGAGATCGGAAGGCATTGCGGGTCGCGGCGCTCACCACTTCCCGCCGTGCGGCGACGGTCATGGTCTGAAGATACGAGCAGGCCCTGACACCCCCTCATGGCCCTTCCAAGGCAGCGTCTGATCTCCCTGGAGACCAGAGACCTGACCGCCGCTACGTGCTCTGGTGCTAGCGAATCCCCTCTGGGACCCTGTGCTCATGTGGGAGGCCATATGCGGATTGGTCGGGGCGATTATCGGCGCAGGACTCACCGGCTGGATGTCGCTCTCCGCAGCGAAGAGAAGCAGCAGCGATCGCGAAGAGAAGGGCCGCGAGGAGAGGGTCCGAGAAGCCCTTGAGCTTGGCATCCAGATCCGTATCAAAGGGCGAGACGTGATCGTCTTCCTCCAAGACACCATGCATGCCATTTCATCCGGGCAAGCTGTTGACTTAGAGGAATTCAAGATTCAGCTGGCGGACCTGGATCGGAAGTCGTACGAAGCTCAAGCGAACGCAGGTCGAGCGTTCATACACGTTGGTTCAGGGTCCATCACTTTCAACCAGCTTTCCCGCGAGGCAGGACGAGAGTTGGCGCTCTACATTTTCCGGCTTCAAAACGCCGGGCGTGTCCCCCTTACGCCGCCCGCCAGCTTCCAGGTCATGCACCCGCAGCAGCTTCCAGACGCCGCTGCGGTCAAGGCGATGATCGAAGATGCAAACAAGGCCCGCGTGTACTTGAACGAAACGTACTTGCTCGCCCTTAAGCGAGTCGGCATCTACGTACGAGATCTTCCTCTGCCTCCTGACGGCCACAGGGGCCTACCAGGCCCGCCCCAGGACACGTGAGTCGGGTTCAGGGGAGTCGAGCCTCGCCTCCGAACCCCGGGCCACCCGGCCCGCGTGACGGCCAGGGGACGACGAGACCCCTGGGGAGACCTTCGGCCTCTGCCGGCGGACGGCTGTGATCGGATTTCCACGCAGCTCCCCCAAGTCGACCGCACAATGGGCCGCGTTGATATCGCGAACCATATGTGTTGCATGGGACGACACTGCGGCAACGCCTTTGCCAGCCCCATTCGATCAAGGGAGGATGCGAGGTAGGATAGGTGGCATGAGCGAGCCTACCGGCAAGTACTCGATCACCATGCCGCGCGATATCGCCGAGGCCGCCAAGGCCCGCGGTGGCCCCTCCGGACTGTCCGCTTACGTCGCCGCAGCCGTCGCCCGCCAGATCGAGCGGGACAACCTCAACGACCTCATCACGGTGGCGGAGGCCGAACACGGCCCCATCGCCGACGAAGAGATCCAGGCGCTGCGCGACCAACTCCACCAAGCCCGGGAGCAGCAGCCCCGAGGCGGGGCGAGCACCGCGTGACCCCCTCTCCCGTCACCCCCGGCGGCACCCTGGTCCTTGACAGCGGAGGGCTGGCCAAGGCCGTCCTGCGCGACCGTACGGTCACCGGCTGGCTCGCCCTCGCCCGCGCCGACGACCTGCGGGTAATCACTTCCGCAGCCACCCTCGTGGAAGTGATTCACCCAAGGATCAATCGGCCAGCCCTGGAATGGACCCTGTCCCGCCTCGTCATCGAACCGGTCACCGAGCCCATCGCCCGTCACGCCGCCGCCCTCCTCGCCGACGCCGGTCTGCACGGCCACAAGTACGCCATCGACGCCATGCTCAGCGCCACGGCACTGGCTGCCCCCGGCCCCGTCACCGTTCTCACCTCCGACCCCGAGGACCTCGCCGTGCTCTGCCGCGAGCGCGTCACCGCCATCAAGATCTGACGGCACTCCACCCGCCCGATCAATCACCCGGAAGTGCCCGGGGGTTCGAATCCTGCCCGGGGCTCCAGTCGCCCCCGGTGATTCACCCCAGCCAGGCGAGTGGGTCTTCCTCGTCCTGACCAGATGCCTGGACCGTCGTGAAGGTGACCGGGACTTCCAGGTCGGCGAGACCGGCGAGAACGTCTGGTGAGATGCGGAGTGCCGATCCTGACTCGGCGACGCCTGACACATCGACCTTCACCGATTTCCCGGCTGCCTTCAGCGCGTCGAGCGCCGGCTTGCGGGGGCCGAGGAGCGCGACGAGGTGCGCGGCCTGTTCGTCGGCGCTTTTCGAGTGCCGCTCGTCAACGGTCAGCGTGGCCCAGCCGGGGCCGGAATAGACGTCCACGCCTCCGGACGAGGACAGCTCTTCACTCGCGGCGAGTTGCAACGCCCCGAGCAGAGAAGCGGAGTCCACTTCCTGACCTGCCACAACCAAGGACGCGCTCAGGTCAGCCCACGTCTTCATTTTCGCTCCAGGTTCCATGGTTGCTCTTTCGGCGTTCGTTCAGCGTTCGTTCATGTTGGCCGCGACCCGGAGAGGGAAGCCGAGAACGGAGATTCGCTTGAGTTCCTCGGGGTGGAGGGTGAGGGCGCAGTCGTTACCGGAGAATCCGTAGATGTCGACGATCACGTCATATCCCCGCTCGACCAGTTGCGCGAGCTCGGTCCGCTTGCTCTCCGTAGTGGAAAGGATGGTGTCCAACTGCTCGTG
Organism: Streptomyces sp. NPDC043867; assembly: GCF_056435845.1. NCBI lineage: Bacteria > Bacillati > Actinomycetota > Actinomycetes > Kitasatosporales > Streptomycetaceae > Streptomyces > Streptomyces sp. NPDC043867. Next base: position 106,083 of record NZ_JBWKDS010000025.1, read on the forward strand.
GAAGTCACGGCTGACGTTCGAGTTGCAGTTGATCCCCCATTCTCCGTCGACCTCGTCCGGACGACCCCATTTGCTGGGTCCCGGGTTGCGCACACCAGTGGGCTCGATACCGAGGAAGGACGTGATCTCCGCGGGCTCGAGATCACGTCCCTTGACGACGAGTGACACATCGGTCAGTACCCAGTGGCGCTTTTCTTCTACAGCCATGTACGGCTCCTCACAGATCAGGGCATTCTACTTGAGCTCACGGCACGCCGCCCAGTGCACATTTCCCATGCCGGGTTTCAGCAGTTCGCTCATCGCAGTCTCTTTTCCGACGGTCGTCGAATTCTCGAACACGCTGAAACCTCCGCCGCCCGTCGATGCGGGAGGCGCCAGCGTGTAGTTCGGGATGACATCGCCCGGACCGAACGTCTCCACGTAGCCTCCCGGATACACGCCTCGCTCGACGGTCAGGCCGTTGAGTCCGGGAAGTGCGTCTCCGTGCTGCACGTAGAAGGAGATGTTGGTTCCCTCGGGCACCACGGTTTCGCCGGCTCTGGCTGGGAGATAGCCGTGACCGGCGAAGACTTTCTCGCCGTCCAGACGGCCACCGGACAGCACGCGGTCCGCATAGTAATGGCCCTCGGTGTCGGGCCACTTCTTGTTCACGATCTGCGGGTTGGAGTCGCGCAGCGCCTGCATGACGTCCGCACGCTCGGGCATGGGGTCCCCGGAACCTCTGGCCGCCTGACGCTCGAGGCCCTCCCTCGCTCCGCGTTGCGCCGCCGTCTCCAGGCCCTCCTTCGTCGCCATGCGCAGTCCGCCGCGGGCGAGGCCGGCGCCTTTGGTGCCGATGAGTTCGGGGATGAGGCGGCCGACGAACTCGGAGGGGTCCTTCTTGAAACCGTCGACGGCGGCCTGGACGACCCGTTCGGGATGGGAGGCGGTGGAGACCAGGCCGGCCAGCGTCATGTTGACGTTCTGCAGGTAGGCGGCCGGGTGGGTGAGGTTGTACGGGTCGGTGGGGTTGAGGCCGCGGACGAAGTTGAGCAGTCCGGCCGTGCCCTTGAGAGCGCCGCCGACGACATGGGTGAGTTCGGTGTTGACGGCCTGGTAGCCGTCCACGAAGTCGTTGCCCAGGCGCTCCAGCGGCGGGGGTTCGGCGGGCGCGTGGGCCACGGCCGCCTTCACCTTGCCCTGCGCCTCGGCGGCCGCCGTGTTGCGCTGCCTGCGGGCCTCGGCGAGCTTCTCGGCGGCCGCCCTGACGTCCGCCTTGCCGGGGTCCTTGAACGGCTCGGGCCGCGGACCGGGGTCCTCGTTCGCCTTGATCTTCGCGTTGTAGGCGTCGACCTTCTTGTTGTACGCGTCGGCCGCGTCCTTGGACGCCTTGATGCCCTTCTTGTAGAGCTCCACCGCCTCCTTGGCCTGCCCCTGCGCCCACTTGACGGTGCCCGCGTACGCCTCCAGCGCCCCCGCCGCCGCCTCACACGCCTCGGACGCCTGTGCCCACTTGGCGGGGTGGACGCCGAACTTCTCCCGGAACGCGGCGCCGCCCTCGCCCTGCCAGCCGGACGAGTCGATCTTCTTCAGTCCCGAACCGACCTTGTCGAAGGCGCCGTGGAAGTCCTTGAGGTGCTTGGCACTCTCGCGGATCTTGTCCGGGTTGCCGTGGACGAGCTCGTTGGCCTCCTCGGTCTGGCCGAGCTGCTGCTCGCCGGGGGTGGCGCCCAGGTCCGAGGCGACCTCGTCGCCCCAGTCCTCCACGCTGTCGGCCCAGTCGTGCGCACCGACCTTGTCCAGGCCTTCGCCCAGCTTGTCCGTGGTCCAGTCGACACCCTCCCCGAGCTTCTCCTTGCCCGCGTCGTAGAGGTCCTCGGCGCCGCCCAGCAGCGAGTTGGTGAGGTCTCCGAGTCCCATCAGCCGTCAGCGCCCTGCTGTTGGGCCGCCTTGGCCCGCTCCTCGGGAGAGGGGCCGAAGGTGTCGTCCAGGAAACTGTCGTACTCCTGGTCCGACACCCCGAGCGTGCCGTGCAGATTCTCGGGGTTGAGGCCCAGCGGGCCGACCGTGTGCGAGGTCATCACGTCCCGGCCCGCGTCCTTCCAGGCCTGCCCGCTGTTGGCCAGCGCCTGGTCGAAGGACTCCTTGCTGTAGTCCACGTCGCCGCCGTAGACACCGGACTTGGCGAGGTCGCCCCAGCCCATCTTCTCCACCTCCTCCTCGGAGGCGTACGGATTGCCGATGGCCGAGTTGGCGACGACCTTGAAACTGCCCTCGACGTAGTGCTCGGTCTCGTAGTAAGTGCCCGCCGACAGACCCGTCTTCACGGCGAACCCGTTGCCCTCGTTGATCAGCGACCGCACGCCCCATTCCCAGCGCTCGCAGAACGACTTGAAGCCGGCGGTCAGCCCCTCGTGGCCGAGCTCCAGTCCGGACAGGGCGATGTCGCCGAAGCCGCGCCCGGCACCGGCCTCGCCCACCATGCCCAGCTCCTTCAACTCGCCCAGCGCCTCGGTCAGGCCCTGGGCGATCAGGGCGAGCCCGTCCGCCTTGAGATCCTTGCCCCCGTCGCCGGTCATGCCGCGCCCCCCGTCTCGAAGTCAACCGCCGCCCGGTCGGGAACGACGCCCCGCACCGGTGGAAACACCATCCCGTCCGGCCCGTCCGCGCAGTCCAGCGCCACCCCGCAGGGCACCCCGGCGGCCGGGACCGCCACATCCAGCAACCGCGCGCCGAGGACCGTCTGGTACGTCCACTTCCGCGCGAACTCACCCCGTGCCTGCGCGTAGCGTGCCAGCGCCTGCCCGTCGGAGAACGCCAGGATGAAGCGCACCCCGTTCCAGTCGGCGGTCAGCAGCCCGCGCTCAGCGTCCGGGCCGTCCGCCTCACCCAGCGGCACCAGCACCGCCGTATGCCGGAACTCCTCCAGCAGCTCCGCGAACCGCCGTCTGCGGGCGGCCACTTCAGGATCCTCGGCAACCGGGACCGGGGGCTGCCCGGCCGGTGCCGGGACGTACTTGTCCACGTAATCGGACAAGCGGGATCTTGGTCGGTGCGCGTTCGCCGTTCTGTCTTCCCCGTTGTTGGACACGACCGCAATCATCACATCGGCTTGTCGGCGCGGACAATGAGGGCTTACGAGGCTTCGACCACCGGCCTGACTGCGCCCACCGGGCCCAGGGATCGAAGCAAGGGCGCTCCGGGGACTCAGGTTTGTCGCCGCATCCGACATCCGAGGTGTTCGTCCCGCTCGCGCGAGACTGTTCGGCGCGTCGGGAGATGCCCACTTGATGCGCTGCTGCGCTGGTCGGCGGCGCTCGGCGACCCCAGACTCGGCAACTCGATCGGTTTCGGCGGGCGCAGCGGGGCGTACTCGGGCTGCGCCTCACCGGGACGCGGTGGCCGTCAGGCCGATGCGCGCTTGCGCGGTGCGGCCTTTTTCGCCGCGTTCTTCGTTCCGCTCTTCTCCGCGGACCTGGCCGTGGTCCCGGCCGTCTTCTTCGCGGCCGTCTTCCCGGCCGCCGTCGACTTCTTCTCCGCGGCCTTCTTCGCGCCTGTCGTCTTCGTGGCCGTCGTCTTCGCCGCCGTCTTCTTGGCCGCGGTCTTCTTCGCGGCCGACGTGGACTTCTTTCCGCCGACGTCCTTCGGGGCGGCCTCGGCCGATTTCCGCGAGGTCTGCTTGCGGGGTGACTGCTTGCGGGCCGTGAGGTGCGTGACCTCCGCCTCCTCCCCCGCCGGGGTCTCCTCGCCGCGGGACTCCTTGGCGGCGCGCACGCTCTTCTCCAGCGCGGCCATCAGGTCGAGCACCTTGCCGCCGTCCCCTTCCCGGGCGGGCGGACCCGCCACCTCCTCGCCGGACGCCTTCGTGGCGATGAGTTCCTCGACGGCGTCGCGGTAGTCGTCGTGCAGATCCTCCAGGTCGACCTCGCCGAGGGTGTCCATCAGGGCGTCGGCCAGGTCCAGTTCCTGGTCGCGCACGGTGACGCCGGTCTCGGGGGCGACGCCCTCGGGCGCCCGGATCTCGTCCGGCCAGAGCAGGCCGTGCATGGCGATGACGTCGTCGACGACGCGCAGCATGCCGAGGCGCTCCCGCCCGCGCAGGGCGAACTTCGCGATGGCGACCTTGTTGCTGCGCTTCAGTGCCTCGCGCAGCAGGGTGTACGGCTTGGCGGCGGGGACGCCGTTCGCGGAGAGGTAGTACGCCGTGTCCATCTGGAGGGGGTCGATCCGGTCGGCCGGGACGAAGGCGACGATCTCGATGGTCCGGGCGGTCGGGATCGGGAGCTGGGCGAGGTCGTCGTCCGTGATCGGGATGATCGTGCCGTCGGCGTCCTGGTAGCCCTTGCCGATCTCGCCGGTCGTGACCTCGCGGTCCTCCAGTTCGCAGACCTTGCGGTAGCGGATGCGGCCGCCGTCCTCCAGGTGGATCTGGCGGAAGGAGATGGAGTGGCTCTCCGTGGCGTTCACGAGTTTGATCGGGATGCTGACCAGGCCGAAGGAGATGGCGCCGTTCCAGATGGATCTCACGTGCCGCACCTTTCAGGTCGATATCACCTGGTTTCGTGGGATTCTCATCGTATGACGCCGATTACCGAGGTGGAGGGGCGACGGCTCGCGCTGAGCAACCTGGAGAAGGTCCTGTATCCGGCGACCGGCTTCACCAAGGGCGAGCTGCTGCACTACTACGCGACGACCGCGGACGCCCTGCTGGCGCACCTCCACGCCCGGCCGCTGTCCTTCCTCCGCTACCCGGACGGCCCGGACGGCCAGGTCTTCTTCGCCAAGAACGTGCCGCCCGGTACGCCCAGCTGGGTCACCACGGCCGAGGTCCCGCGTTCGGAGGGCCCCGCCCGGATGGTGATGATCCAGGATCTGGCCAGCCTGATGTGGGCGGCGAACCTCGTCACGGAGTTCCACACGCACCAGTGGCGGATCGAGACGCCCGGGTGCGCCGACCGGATGGTCTTCGACCTCGACCCGGGGGCGCCCGCGACCGTCGTCGAATGCTGCGAGGTGGCGCTGTGGCTGCGGGAGCGGCTGGCGGCGGACGGGATCGAGGCGTACGCGAAGACGTCCGGTTCGAAGGGGCTGCACCTGCTGGCGGGGATCGAGCCGACGCCGTCCGACGAGGTGTCGGCCTACGCCAGGAAGCTCGCCGTGGAGGCGGAGGGGGCGCTGGCCGGCCGGGTCACCCACCGGATGACCCGGAGCCTGCGGCCGGGGAAGGTGTTCGTCGACTTCAGCCAGAACGCGGCACGCAAGACGACGGCGACCGCGTACACCCTGCGGGCCCGGGCCGAGCCGAGCGTCTCCGCGCCGGTGACGTGGGACGAGGTCGCGGACTGCACGGACCCCGGCCACCTGGTCTTCCTAGCCGCGGACATCGAGCCCCGCCTCGCGCGGTACGGGGACCTGCTGGCACCGCTGCTGGACCCCGGCCACGCGAGACCGCTCCCGAAGTGAGCGGCCTCCCGCGCCGGGTCCGGGGGCCTACTTGCTCTGGAGCTTGCCGAGCGGGTGGGGGTACTCCTCCAGCGCGGAGCACGCCGCCTGCCCGACGGAGTCCTCCGGGTGCAGGGCGCTGCGCAGGTAGGCCCAGGTGAGCCGCTGGATCAGGGCGACGCGTGCGGGGCTCGCGTCGGTCGTCTCGGCGGCGTCGTGGCCGGAGACGCCGCCGAGGGAGTGTTCCGCGCCGAACAGGGTGAGCAGACTCTTGCGTCCCGGGCTGAGGAAGTAGGGGTCGGTGAACCAGTCCGGCCCGCGGGTGGTCAGCGCGGACTGGTCCTCGTCCCCGGCGACGACGAGGGTGGGGACGGCCATGCCGTCGAAGGACGGGTTCATGAACGGGAAGTGCTCGGCCGCGAACGGTGACAGGTCGTCGCCGCCCCGCCCGGTGCAGGCGAGCAGTACGCCCGCGCCGACTCGCGGGTCGGAGAAGTCCTCGCCGGGGTTGCCCTCGGCGTCGAGGACACGCGCGCCGAGCAGCGTACTCACCGTCTGGGCCCCCCAGGAGTGCCCGGCCACGGCGATGCGCTCGCGGTCGACGCGGCCGCGGAGTCCCGGCACGGCGGCCTCCAGGACGTCGATCTCGTCGAGGACGCGCTTGACGTCCTCGATGCGGAAGCGCCACATGCGCGGCGTACGGGGATCGTCGGCGGGGATGCCGAGCGTCCTCGAATCCAGATGGGTGGGCTGGAGGACCACGAAGCCGTGAGCGGCCCAGAAGTCCACCAGCGGGGCGTAGCCGTCCATCGAAGAGCCGTAGCCGTGCGAGAACACGATGACGGGCAGGTCGGTCCCGGTCGCGGGCGCGGACACGCGGACCTGGAGGTCCTCACCCCGGCCGGGGGCCGGCAGGACGCCGGGCTTCACGGACAGGATCGGGGCGGGCGCACCCGCGCTGTCCGGCAGGATCGCGGTGGTCGGGACGGGCATGGCCGTACTTCCATTCGATAGCTGTGCGACGGCCGCACGGGGCCGGCACTTTGTCGCCGGAACGGCGCCTGGCATCATAATGAAACGGAACGTTGTTCCGGAAAAGACGATACGGAACGACGTTCCGTTTTGGCAAGCCCGTAATGGAGGGAGCGACGCGGTGAACGACAGCGACGAGGGGGCGGGACAGCGGGCCCGGCCCAAGCGGAGGGACGCCCGGCGCAACGAGGGGACCCTGCTCGACGCGGCCGCCGCCGTTTTCGTCAGGTCGGGCGTCGAGGCGCCGGTGCGCGAGATCGCGGCCGAGGCCGGGGTCGGGCTGGGCACGATCTACCGGCACTTCCCGACGCGGGCGGATCTCATCATCGCCGTCTACCGGCGACAGGTGGACACCTGTGCCGAGGCGGGGCCGGAGCTGCTGGCGAGCAGTGCGACCCCGCACGCCGCGCTGGGGCGGTGGATCGACCGCTTCGTGGACTTCCTGGTCACCAAGCACGGGCTCGCCGCGGTCTGGCAGTCCGGCGATGCCGGGTTCGAGGCGCTGCACGCGTACTTCCTCGACCGGCTCCTGCCGGTGTGCGCCCAGTTGCTGGAGGCGGCGGACCGGGCGGGGGAGATTCGGTCCGGGATCGACGCGTACGGCCTCATGCGGGGGGTGGGGAATCTCTGCATCGGGGCGGAAGGTGACCCCCGCTATGACGCGCGCCGCCTGGTCGAACTCCTGATCGCGGGCCTACGCCGCCCTCAGTGACCGGGGTCGTCCGGGTGCGTTGAGCCGACGAGCTGCCGCCTGCCCCCACCCCTGCCCGCAGCAAGCCGACACGACCCGCACCCGCCCGCCCGCAGAAGGGGCCGTGCCGGTACATCAGATGCCCGTTGCAGGTCGGGCAGACAACCCCGGCGCACCTCGGTAACCAGCGTGCACGCCCGACATGCAACGGGCGGATGCACCGGCACGGCCCCGACCCACCCACCGGGCCAAGGCGCCCCACCCACCGGGGCAAAGGCGCAGCGGGACGGACCCACCCACCGGGGCGAAGGCGCAACCGGGCGCACCCGCCCACCGGAGCAAAGACACAACCGGACGGACCCACCCACCGGAGCAAAGACACAACCGGACGGACCCACCCACCGGAGCAAAGACACAACCGGGCGAACCCACCCACCGGAGACAGGCGCGGGCCCGCCCTACCCACCCGAGAGCGGGCGCGGCACCCGCACCGCTCACGCCCGCAGCCACGTCCCCCGGTCCCGCGCCATCGCGTGCAGCGCCTCGACGTCCGCCGGTTTCAGGACGCCGCCCAGGCGGGCCAAGGACGGCACGTCCGCATCCCGCAGGATGCGGACCGCACGCGGCGGAGCGGTCACCGCCACACCGGCGGGTTCGGCCAGCACCAGCACGGGCCTGACCTCCGCCGTCAGGGCGTACGACGCACGGTCCGCCTCCGCCCGGACCTCCCGCAGCAGCGGCTGCGGCTCCCGGCGCCCCACCGTCACCATCGGGTCGGCGACGAACACCCGCTGCCTGCGCGCGTACAGGGTCCGTACGGAGAACAGCCCGCCGGGACCGATCACGAGGTGGTGGAGACGGTCCCCGCCGGGCAGCGGCACCGAGTGCAGCGTGTGCCACCCGGCGCCGTCCAACTCGTCCAGCGCCTCTCCGACGGCCTGCTCGACGGCCAGCGCCCGCCGCCGCGGATCGGGCCGCAGCCGGTGCGCGGGCCCCGGATCACGGTCGAGGGCGATCAGCAGCGCCTCGCCAGGCCGGTTCGGCGCCAGGTCGTCGTCCGGGTGCAGGGTGAGGCGGGCCAGCTCGGCGGGCGTCGGGACGGGTGGCGGTCCCACCGCCACCGGCCCGGTCAGGAAGGGCCCGAGCGCGTCGAGCACGTCCTCGCGCCGGTCCTCGCTGAGCACACTCACCCGGGCCGCCTCGCGGTCGTACCAGGCGACGTTGCTCCCGTCCGTACGACATACGTACAGCCGCTCCTGGCCGTGCCGCCAGGTCGGTATGACGCGCAGTCCGCTCATGCACCATCACCCCATGACCATGGGAACAGGAGGGGTGCTCCAGGGGCAACACCCCGTTACCTTTGTCAGGAGTCGGCCGGGCCCGAGGCTGGGGACCGCCATGGGGGGAGGCACCTTTGCGGACCCGCGGGAAGCATTCCGACGTACCGGCCCCGGACAGCGCGTGGAGCGAGATCGTCCCCGGCCTGTGGATGGGCGGCCACGAGTTCCGGGCACACTCCGGACAGCACGAGTTCGCGGTGGTCCACGACGAGTTCGACCTGGTCCTGACGCTGCTGCGGCTCCCCGGACACGGTCCGGACCCGGGCGTGGAGCACCACGTGTGGCCGATCCCGGACGGCCCCCTGGACGGTACGCAACTGGCGGGCGTGATGCGTCTGGCGCAGTCCGCGTGCGAGGCGCTCGACGACGGCAGGCGCGTGCTGGTCCGCTGCTGGCACGGCTACAACCGGTCGGGGCTCGTCGTGGCGCACGCCCTGATCCGCGCGGGTCGCGCCCCCGAAGAGGCGATCCGCCTCATCCGTACGCGCCGCTCGCCGTGGGCGCTGCACAACGAGCTGTTCGTGGAGTACCTGCGGTCAGGCCTGGCGACGGCCCGGCTTCTCGAGGAACTGGCCGAGTAGCGCGGCGCCCCGACCCGGGGCACAAGGGAGGTTTCCTGCCGAGGAGCACCGCACATAACGCGCATAAGGTGGACCGGACAGTCGCGTCGCCCCGCACCCAGGAGCCCAGTGACACCGGACCGCCCCGGCCACCCCACGCAGCGCCCCCTCCCCACGCACCGCTCGCGCCCCGCGCCTCCCCACCGCCCTCGTCCCGGCTGCCGCCCTCGCCGCTCTCCTCCTCGCGACCGCCACGGCCTGCGGCGACCCCGGCGACCTGCGCGGAGCCGGATCCACGCCGACGGCCGTCGGTCCGACGCGGCTGTGGCCGGAGGTGCCGCCCGCCTCGACGCCCGCCCTCGACTACGGCGAGGCGGACACCGAGACGGTCCGGGGAGTCACGGCGCCGGGCGACGACATCCACCGCGTGGACCCGCTCGACGTGGTGCGCGCCGAGGTGGCCGCGCACCCGGACCAGTACAGCGGCCCGCACGCCTCGTACGCCGAGACGGCGGACCGGCTCGGGGACTGCGGTGGCGGGACTACGCACGGCGGAAAATGTCCGGTCCTGCGCGCCTGCTACCGGGACCTCACCGGCGACGGGAAGGACGACATGGTGCTCGGCATCCGCTTCCCGGGGAACCAGCTGGCGGTGCGGGTGTACACGTTCGTGAAGCACGAGCTGGTCCAGATCATGGGCACCGCCGACAGCACGGCCGGCGTCGAGCTCGCGGGCCGGGCCGTGATCATCCGCTCGCCTTCGACGCTGCCGGGTTACGAGTACCGGACGGTGTGGACATGGGACCGGCACCAGCACGCGATGCTGGCCACCCGGGACGAGATCCTGCGCGTGGGCACCCCGACGCCGAGCGGGTCGCCGGTGCCGTCGGCGAGCGCCTCGTGAGACCGGCCCTGCCGCGGTGGACGGCCACCCTCACCGGGAAGGCGGCGGCCTTCATCACGGTGATGTGCTGCGCGCTCGCCGCACTGCTCGGGCTGCTCGTGCACGTGTCGGTGACCAACCACACCGTGGGCGAGGCCCGGACGCAGGCGCTGGACCGGCTCACCGCGGCCACGGAGTCGTACGAGGCGGGGGACCGGCTGCCGCCGGGCGCCGGCGTCGACCTGCCGGGGCTGCCCGCGCGGCTGAGGGCCCTCGCGGCGGGCGGGCGGCGCGGCACGATGGTCGGCGAGCACGACCCGCGCCCCACGATGTGGGCGGCGGGGCCCGCCGAGGAGGGACACGCGCTCGCCGTACGGGTCGACTACGCACAGGGCGCCCGCACGATCGACGCGCTGGACGAGGCGATCGTGTGGTCCTCGGCGCCGGCCATCGGGGCGACGCTGCTGGTGGGCGCGTTCGCGGTGACGCGGGTGACCCGGCGACTGCACGGGACTGCGCAGGTGGCCCGGCGGATCAGCGCGGGGGATCTGGACGCGCGGGTGGACGATCCCCGTACGAAGGATCCGTCGCGGCGCCAGGACGAGGTGGCCGCGGTGGCCGGCGCGCTGGACACCATGGCGTCGACGCTGCAGGGCAAGCTGCTGAGCGAGCAGCGGTTCACCGCGGACGTGGCGCACGAGCTGCGCACCCCGCTGACCGGGCTGCACGCGGCGGCCGAGCTGCTGCCGCCGGGCCGCCCGACGGAGCTGGTCCGCGACCGGGTCGCCGCCCTGCGCACGCTCACCGAGGATCTGCTGGAGATCTCGCGGCTCGACACCGGGGGCGAGCGGCCCGCCCTCGACGCGATGCGGCTCGCGGCGCTCGCGGGGCGGGTGGTGCGGGAGTCCGGCACGGAGATCCGCGTGGTCCGGGACGTCTGGGTGGAGACCGACCGGCGCCGGCTCGAACGGGTGCTCGGCAATCTGGTGGCGAACGCGCACAAGCACGGGCGGCCCCCGGTGGTGCTGACCGTCGACGGGCCGGTGGTGACCGTGCGGGACCACGGTGACGGGTTCCCGGAGTACCTCGTGGCGCACGGACCGCAGCGGTTCCGTACGGAGGGCGGCGCCAGGGGGCACGGGCTCGGTCTGACCATCGCGGCCGGCCAGGCCGAGGTGCTGGGGGCGCGGCTCACCTTCGGCAACGCCGCGGACGGCGGAGCGGTCGCGACGCTGACGCTTCCCCGGGCCGGGACGCGGCCCCCGCCGACGGGGCCGGAGGCGCCGCCGGACCTCGCCGCGGAGACACCTGCGCATCTCTCCGATGGCGCAGTGTGACGGGCGTACCGGCGGCGCCCCTCCTAGTGTGGCGAGCAGTCAGCTTCGCCCCGTTCACGGAGGAGCACCCATGACCCTGCGGTCCACGCTCACCCGCCTCGGCACAGTCGCCGCCGGCGGCGCCCTCGCCGCGCTGGCCGCCACGACCGCCCCGGCCCTCGCCGACGGCCGGGACTCCGACTCCGGCGAGAACCAGGTCAGCGGCAGCCAGGACCACGACGACACCCAGGGCTGGAACGAAGGCGGCCTCGGCTGGAACAACAGCGGCCGCGACTGGAACCACGACGGCAACCACAGCCCCAGCCTCTACACCGGCCGGGTCACGGCCCGGGGCGGGCTGGTGCTGCGCGACGCGCCGGCCCGCGGCAGCGCGGTCGTCCGCGTCGAGCCCTACGGCGCGACCGTCCAGATCTTCTGCAAGACGAGCGGCGAGCAGGTCGGCCACGACAACCTCTGGTACCTCCTGACGGACGGCACCTGGGCCTGGGGTTCGGCGAAGTACATCGACACCATCGGTGCGGACCCCCGCTGGTGCTGACCGCGCCACCCCGACGCGCGCACCGCACTCCGAGGCGGACCGCGTTGGCCCGTTTGTAGCGACATAACAGGACATCAGGGTCCCACGCTTGCTACGTTCCGGACATGATCGAGGCCGGAACCACCGTGGCAGCGGATCCGCCCACCTCCGCCGTACGCCTGCCCCGGCGCCGCGGCGTCGAATTCACCCTCCTCGTGGTCGCCGTCCTGCTCTCGGTTTACGGCTACTGCGCCGTCGGTCTCGCGCAGCACGGCACCCTCCCGCCCGGCGCCGCCGGTTACGGCGCCGGGCTCGGCGTGCTCGCGCTGCTGGCCCACTTCGCGGTGCGCCTGCGGGCGCCGTACGCGGATCCGGTGCTGCTGCCGATCGCCGTGCTCCTCAACGGCCTGGGCCTGGTGCTGATCTACCGGCTCGACCTGGAGACGCCGCACGACCAGGCGGCCACCACCCAGCTCGTCTGGTCCACGCTCGGCGTCGCGTTCTTCATCGTGGCCGTCGTCGCGCTGCACGACCACCGGGTGCTCCAGCGCTACACCTACGTCAGCGTGGTCGCCGCGCTCGCCCTGCTCACCCTGCCGATCTTCTTCCCGTCCGTGAACGGCGCCCGGATCTGGATCAGGGTCGCGGGCTTCTCCTTCCAGCCGGGCGAGTTCGCGAAGGTGCTGCTCGCGGTCTTCTTCGCCGGCTACCTGGCGGCCAACCGGCACGCGCTCGCGTACTCGGGCCGGCAGCTCTGGCGGTTCACCCGGCTCCAGCTGCCGACCGGGCGGGTGCTCGGGCCGATCGTCGCGATCTGGCTGCTGAGTGTGGGCGTGCTGGTCCTGGAGCGGGACCTCGGCACCTCGCTGCTCTTCTTCGGCCTCTTCGTGATCCTGTTGTACGTCGCCACGGGCCGCACCGGGTGGATCGCGGTGGGGCTGCTGCTCGCGGTGGTCGGCGCGGTCGCCGTCGGCCGGCTCGAACCGCACGTGCACAGCCGGGTCGAGGACTGGCTGCACCCCTTCGCGTCGATCGAGGCGGGCCGGGGACCCAACCAACTGGCCCAGTCGCTCTTCGCGTTCGCCGCGGGCGGTGTGACGGGCACCGGTCTGGGCCTGGGGCACTCGATCCTCATCGGCTTCGCCGCCAAGTCGGACTTCATCCTGGCGACGGCCGGCGAGGAACTGGGCCTGATCGGGCTCTGCGGGATCTTCCTGCTGTACGCACTGCTGGTGGAGCGCGGCTACCGGGCCGGCATCGCCCTGCGCGACCCGTTCGGGCGGCTGCTGGCGATCGGTCTCGCCTCGATCCTGGCGCTGCAGGTGTTCGTGATCGCGGGCGGGGTGACCGGGCTGATCCCGCTCACCGGAATGGCGATGCCGTTCCTCGCCCAGGGCGGCTCCTCGGTCGTCACCAACTGGATCATCGTCGCGCTGCTCATCCGGATCAGCGACTCCGCGCGCAGTCAGTACGACGGGACGGAGGCGCCGTGACCCGCTACATCCGCCGAGCGGCGGTGCTGTGCGCGGTGCTGTTCGTCGCGCTCCTGGTGAACGCGGTCCGCGTCCAGCTCGTCGAGGCGCCGTCGTACGACGACAACCCGGCCAACCGCCGCGGGACGATCGCGCGTTACGGCCAGCCGCGCGGGGACATCGTGGTCGGCGACGCGCCGGTCACCGGGTCCAAGGACACGGGCGAGCAGCTCCGCTACGAACGGACGTATCGGGACGGGCCGTTGTACGCGCCGGTCACCGGTTTCGCCTCGCAGGTGTACGGGACCTCGCTGCTGGAGAACGCGGAGGACGGTGTCCTGTCGGGCGCCGATCCCCTGCTGGCCCCGCTCCCCCTGTGGAACGGCTTCACGCGGGCCAGGAGTCCGGGCGGTGAGGTGGTCACCACGATCCACGCGGCGGCGCAGCGGGCGGCGTTCCGCGGACTGGGCGCGCGCCGGGGTGCGGTGGCCGCGATCGAGCCGTCCACCGGACGGATCCTCGCGCTGGTCTCGGCGCCCTCGTACGACCCGGGACGGCTGTCGGGCACCGGCCCGGCGGTGAAGCGGGCGTGGGCGCGGCTGAACGGCGACGAGGCCAGGCCGATGCTCAACCGGGCCATCCGGCAGACCTATCCGCCGGGTTCGACGTTCAAGGTGGTGACGGCGGCGGCGGCGCTGGACTCGGGTACGGTGACCGACCTGGACGCGCGGACGAAGTCCCCGGACCCGTACACGCTGCCGGGGACCACGACCCGGCTGACGAACGAGGTGTCGGACTGCCGGGACGCCTCCCTGCGCTACGCCTTCGAGTGGTCCTGCAACACGGTCTTCGCGAAGCTCGGCGTGGACGTGGGGCTGGACGACATGACCAGGTCGGTGACGAACTTCGGCTTCAACGACCGCGAGTTGAGGATTCCGTTGTCCGTCGCGCCGAGCAACTTCGACACCCGGCTGGACCGGGCACAGCTGGCGTTGTCGTCCATCGGGCAGTTCGACACCCGGGCGACCCCGCTGCAGATGGCGATGATCTCGGCGGCGGTGGCGGGCGGCGGCTCGGTCAAGGCGCCGTACCTGGTGGAGCGGACGACCACCGAGGCGGGCACCCCGGTGCGGACGAAGGGCACGAGGACGCTCCACCAGGCGATGCGGCCGGCGACCGCCGCGAAGCTGCGGCAGATGATGACGGACGTGGTGAAGAGGGGCACCGGCGCGAACGCCGCGATCCCGGGGGCCACGGTCGGCGGCAAGACCGGCACCGCCCAGCACGGCATCGGCAACTCCGGTACGCCGTACGCCTGGTTCATCTCCTGGGCGCAGGCGGCGGACGAGATGCAGCCCGCGGTGGCGGTCGCGGTGGTGGTGGAGGACGCGGCGGCCCGCCGCGGGGACATCAGCGGCGGCGGGGACGCGGCGCCGATCGCCAGGGCCGTCATGCAGGCCGTGCTCGACTCGTGAACGCGGGCGGGCGCGGGCGGCGGCCGTTGCACCGCCCACTGCCACCACCCTGCGGACACTGTTCCCGCCGGGCCGGCGAGAGCGACGGGCCCGGCGAGAGCGACGGGTCGGCGGGACCCTGGGCCGGCGAGAGCGGCGGGCCGGCGGGACCGTGAACCGGCGGGAGTTGCCGAGCCCGCCGTGATGGCCCCCGTCCGCCGTGGCGTCCCCGTGACGCCGCGGCGACCGATCAGCCGATCGGCTTCCTGATCTCCGAGCGCACCTCGACCGCGGTCTTGGCGGCCGCCTCCAGGTCCACGTCGGAGGGGTCCTTCGTCATGCTCTCCGCGGTGATCTCGGCGACGGAGGCACCGGTGTTGCCGTCCACCCAGCCGCACATCGGGATGGTCATCGTCGTGCCCAGCTGGTCCTTGGTGAGCACCTGGCAGGTGATCGTGGTGTCCGAGCCGGCGGGCTTGAAGTCCTTCGGCGGTACGGCCACCTTGGCGCCGTCGGACTCGGCGGCGCCCTCCATCATCTTGTCGCGGGCGGTGCCGGTGTTCTTGAACCGGCCGTACATGCCCGAGATGACCAGGTTGCCCTTGGTGGTGTCGCCGCCGACGCTGTACTGGCCGACCACGGCGGTGACGTCCCGCGCGTCCCAGGCGCCGTCCGCCTCGCCCTCGACCTTGGAGCCCTCGGAGTCGGAGAGGTCCTGGGCGAGTTCGTAGCGCTCGTCGAGCAGGGTCTTGGGCAGCGTGAGCTTGAACTCCGCCTCGGGGAAGCCGCTGTCGGTCTTCGAACCGATCACCGCGAGCCCCACGACGATCACGACGACGAGGGCGACGACTCCGCCCACGATGCCGAGGACGAGACCCACCCGGCTCTTCTTGGGGGGCGGCGCCATCGGGGGCGCACCCCAGCCGTAGGGCTGCTGGCCGGGCTGACCGGGCTGACCCGGCTGCCCGTACGGGGCTCCCTGCGGCGCTCCGTAGGGCGCGGCCTGCTGGCCGTACGGGCTCGGGGGCGGCTGCTGACCGTAGGCAGGCGCGGGCGGCTGTCCGCCGTACGGGCCCTGGGGCTGCTGCCCGTACGGGTTCTGCGGATGCTGGGGCGGTGGAGGCGTGGACACGCCAGAACCGTACTCCAGACGGGTGAACCGCGGTGACCCGGCCGGAAGTCGCCGGAACGTCAGTCCTCCGTCGCCCCCGACTCGATCGCCTCCCGTACCTCCGCCACCCGCTCCCGCTCCTCGGCCGCGAACCGCTCGGCGTCCAGTTTCTCCGCGATCTCCTCGTCCTGGGCCATCAGGAGGTCGAGGTTCGAGTCGCCCATCTCGAAGACGCCCATGTCGACGTAGGCCTGCTGGAGGCGCTTGCCCCACAGGCCGATGTCCTTGACGCAGGGGACGATGCGGCTGAACAGCAACTGCCGGAACAGGTGCAGGAACTCGGACTGCTCGCTGTACTCCGCGGCCTCGGCCCTGGGGATGCCGAAGTTCTCCAGGACCTCGTCCCCGCGCAGCCGGTCGCGCATCAGGTAGCAGCCCTCGATGACGAACTCCTCGCGCTCGCGCAGTTCGGCGTCGGTGAGCTGCTTGTAGTAGTCGCGCAGCGCCATGCGGCCGAAGGCGACGTGCCGGGCCTCGTCCTGCATGACGTAGGCGAGGATCTGCTTGGGCAGCGGCTTGTCCGTGGTGTCGCGGATCATGCCGAAGGCGGCGAGCGCGAGGCCCTCGATGAGGACCTGCATCCCGAGGTAGGGCATGTCCCAGCGGGAGTCGCGCAGGGTGTCGCCGAGGAGCGCCTGGAGGTTGTCGTTGATCGGGTAGAGCATCCCGATCTTCTCGTGCAGGAAGCGGGAGTAGATCTCCGCGTGGCGGGCCTCGTCCATCGTCTGGGTGGCCGAGTAGAGCTTGGCGTCCAGGTCGGGGACGGACTCGACGATCCGGGCGGCGCAGACCATGGCGCCCTGCTCGCCGTGCAGGAACTGGCTGAACTGCCAGGACGCGTAGTGCTTGCGCAGCTCGCCTCTGTCCCGGTCGGTCATCTTGGCCCAGTACGGCGTCCCGTGGAGGGTCATCGCCTCGTCCGGGGTGCCGAGCGGATCGTACGGGTCGACCTCCTGGTCCCAGTCGATCCGCTTCCGGCCGTCCCACTGCTTGTCCTTGCCCTTCTGGTACAGGGCGAGCAGGCGGTCGCGTCCGTCGTCGTACTCCCAGCTGAAGCGCGCGGCTCCGCCGGCCGGCACGCTCCACGAAGGGTCTCCCGCGTTCATGGCATAGAGCTCATACGTCGGCATACCTGGCAGGCTCACACGAGGCGGACCCGGGGTCAACAAGTCGCGCGCAGGGGATTGACGAGCTTGCTGACAAGCACTCTCATAAGACGTGACCGCCGGTAACGCTGGTGTGCCCGGCTCCTGTTCATCCGGTACGACGAGGTGGGAACAGTCATGACGACAGTCACGGAAGCCGATGTGCTGCGCGACGCGCTCGGCCTGCTCAAGGACCGGGAGCAGGTGGCCGAGCGCCTGCTCGACTCTTCCGCCAAGCACTCCTTCGACCCGGACGAGGAGCTGGACTGGGACGCCCCGTTCGAGCCGGGCAAGTGGTTCTGGCCCCCGGAGCTGGTGTCCCTCTACGACACCCCCTTGTGGAAGCGGATGAGCGAGGAGCAGCGCATCGCGCTCTCGCAGCACGAGGCCGCGGCCCTCGCCTCGCTCGGCATCTGGTTCGAGATCATCCTGATGCAGCTGCTGGTGCGGCACATCTACGACAAGGCGGCGACGAGCGCCCACGTGCGGTACGCGCTCACCGAGATCGAGGACGAGTGCCGCCACTCCAAGATGTTCGCGCGCCTGATCAGCCGGAGCGGGACGCCCCACTACCCGGTCAGCCGGGCGCACCAGAACCTGGGCCGGCTCTTCAAGACCGTCTCGACCACGCCCGGTTCCTTCACGGCCACCCTGCTCGGCGAGGAGGTGCTCGACTGGATGCAGCGGCTGACGTTCCCGGACGAGCGCGTGCAGACCCTGGTCCGCGGTGTGACGCGCATCCACGTCGTGGAGGAGGCCCGCCACGTCCGGTACGCCCGTGAGGAGCTGCGCCGCCAGATGATGACGGCGCCGCGCTGGTCGCAGGAGTTCACCCGGGTCACCTCCGGCGAGTTCGCCCGCGTCTTCTCGCAGGCCTTCATCAACCCCGAGGTCTACACGAACGTGGGTCTCGACCGGCGCGAGGCCGTCGCCCAGGTGAAGGCCAGCGGTCACCGCCGCGAGGTCATGCAGACCGGCTCCAAGCGCCTGACCGACTTCCTGGACGACATCGGAGTGCTGCGCGGGCCCGGACGCCGGCTGTGGAGGTCGTCGGGGCTGCTGGCGTAGCCGTGTCCGGGGAGCCGCGCCCCGCGGTCGCGGCGTGCCCGGGGGCGAACACGGTTACGCTGCCCGACATGACCCCGCAGGCCTCCACCCCCGCGTACCGCAGGCTGAGTGTCGAGGAGCGGCGCAGTCAGCTGCTCGACGCGGCGCTGTCCCTCTTCGCGCACCGCGCGCCGGAGGAGATCTCGCTCGACGACGTGGCGGAGGCGGCGGGGGTGTCGCGTCCGCTGGTCTACCGGTACTTCCCCGGCGGCAAACAGCAGCTGTACGAGGCCGCGCTGCGGTCCGCCGCCGAGGAGCTGGAGCAGTGCTTCGCGGAGCCGCCTCAAGGGCCGCTGACCCGGCGGCTGTCGCGGGCCCTCGACCGGTACCTCGCCTTCGTCGACCAGCACGACGCCGGATTCAGTGCCCTGCTCCAGGGCGGCAGCGTCGTCGAGACCTCGCGGACGACGGCCATCGTGGACGGGGTGCGGCGGGCCGCGGCCGAGCACATCCTCGCGCACCTGGACGTGGCGGATCCGGGGCCGCGGCTGCGCATGACCGTCCGGATGTGGATCACCTCGGTCGAGGCGGCCTCGCTGATCTGGCTCGACGAGGACAAGGAACCGCCGCTGGACGAGCTGCGCGACTCGCTCGTCGAGCAGTTCGTGGCCGTGCTCGCGGCGACCGCCGGCCGGGACCCGCAGGCCGCCGCCGTGGTGCGGGCGGCCCTCGCCATGGAGCCGGCGGACGGGCCCGTGGGCGCGCTGGTCCGGCGTGTGCTGCCCGTGGTCGGCGACGCGGCGCACCTGCTGTGACACTGGGGGCGTGAAGAGCGAAGACACCCCCTTCGAGGGCGGGCCCCTGGACGGCCGCGTCCTGCCCGTCCTGCTCGGCATGACCGGACACCCCCCGAAGGTGTACCGCGTCCCGGTGCCGGACGCCGCGGGGGGCCCGCCGACCGTCCTCGTCTACCGCCGCGTCCAACGCCCGCCCGGCGGACGGTTCGCCCTGCATCCGGGGTGGAAGTACGCGTACGACCCGGCGGGCGGGAAGGGCGGCGGCCTGAAGTGGCCGTGGTCCAAGCCGGCCCCCGCCCCGGACCTGGGCACCGGGAAGGGCACGGAGCACGGTGCCACGCCGACCGGCAAGCCGGACGACGCCGACGAGTGACCCCGTTGGGCCGAACCGCCCACCTTCCGCGCGCGGACCGCGCGCAGGCATCTGATCCTCACGGTGCGGGACGGAGACACCGCCCCCCCTCGGAGGTGATGACATGTCAGGAAGGCTTCTGCACCTGGTCTGTACGGCGGCGGTGGCGGCCGGAGCACTGTTCGCCCCCTCCCCCGCCCTGGCCGCACCCGGACCGGGCACCGGTTCCGCCGTCGCCGAGTCCGCGCCGGACGGCCGTTCCCTGGCCGCCCTGCTGACGGATCTTCAGAAGCTGTACCGGCAGGCCGAACAGGCCACCGAGACGTACAACGCGACCGAGGAGCGGCTGCGGGCGAAGCGGGCCGACGCCGCGAGGCTGGAGAAGGAGCTGGCCGGGGCGCGGCTCTCGTTGCACGACAGCCGGGGCGCCGCGGGACGGCTGGCCCGCCAGCAGTACCAGAACAGCAGCGAGATCTCCCCCTACGTACGGCTGCTGCTCTCCCGCGATCCGCAGCACGCGCTGGAAGAGGGGCACGTGATCGGGCAGCTGGCACGCCGGCGGGCGGAGACCGTCGGCCGGCTCACCGTCGACGAGAGGCGCAGGGACGCCCTGGCGAGGGCCGCGCGCAAGGCCCTGGACGACCAGCTCACCCTCACCGAGCGGCGCAGGAAGGACCGCGACAAGGTCAGGGGAAAGCTGGCGGAGGTCGAGGAGCTGCTCGCCTCGCTCAGCGCGGACCGGCTGGCGAAGCTGGCCGAGCTGGAGGAGACGGGGACGGCGAAGGCGCAGCGGACGTTCATGGCGTCGGGTGCGCTCAGCAGCGGGCGCACCCCGTCGCGGGAGGGCGGCGAGGCGCTCCGCTACGCCGTACGGCAGCTGGGCAAGCCGTACGCGTGGGGTGCCGAGGGCCCGGAGTCGTACGACTGCTCGGGACTGACCTCGCGGGCGTGGGAGCACGCCGGGCGGGCCGTGCCGCGCACCAGCCAGGAGCAGTGGGCCGAGCTGCCGCGGATCCCGCTGGCCGAGCTGCGCCCCGGCGACCTGGTGGTCTACTTCCCCGAGGCCACGCATGTCGCTCTCTACCTCGGCGACGGCATGGTGGTGCAGGCGCCGCGGCCCGGCGCGCGGATCAAGGTGTCGCCGATCGCGGCGAACCCGGTGCTGGGCGCCGTGCGGCCCGACCCCGGCGGGGAGCCCCTGCGGCGGTACACGCCGCCGGAGCCGCCCCGGGACGCCGGGGACGGGTCCGACGAGGGCTACTCCTTCGCGGAGCCGGTCACGGAGGCGAGGTAGACCTCGGTCTTGGCCGGCTCGAAGAAGAAGTTCTCGAAGTCCGCCGGGTCGTTGAAGCCGTTGGCGAACCGGTCGGCGACGGGCTGGAGCTGCCCGGCGGCGCCGATCAGGTTGAGGACGTGCTCCGGCGGGACCCCGAGCATGGCGTTGGTCCACTTGGTGACGTGCTGGGCGGTGTCCCAGTAGCGGTCGAAGGTGGCCTGCATCCAGGCCTCGTCGAAGGGCTGCTCGCCGCGCTCCAGGATGGAGGCGAGGTAGGCGGCGGCGCACTTGGACGCCGAGTTCGAGCCCTGGCCGGTGATCGGGTCGTTGGCCACGACCACGTCGGCGACGCCGAGGACCAGGCCGCCGCCGGGCAGCCGGCCGATCGGGTTGCGGACGGTCGGGGCGTAGCGGCCGGCGAGGGTGCCGTTCGCGTCGGTCAGCTCGACCTTGGTGGCCCGCGCGTACTCCCAGGGCGTGAACTTCTCCATGAGCTCCAGGGTCAGGGAGAGGTGCTCGGCGGGGTCCTTGACGCCGTTGAAGACGTCCAGCGGGCCGCCGGGTACGCCCTCCCAGAAGAGGATGTCGGCGCGGCCCGAGGTGGTGAACGTCGGCATGACGAAGAGCTCGCCGACGCCGGGGACCAGGTTGCAGCGGACCGCGTCGAAGTCGGGGTGCTCGGGGCGCGGACCCAGCCCGTGGACGTAGGCGACGGCGAGGGCGCGCTGCGGCTCGGTGTACGGGGAACGCGCGGCGTCGCGGCCGAACATGGAGACCAGCTCGCCCTTGCCGGCGGAGACCAGCACCAGGTCGTAGGTGCGGGAGAAGTAGTCGAGGTCGGAGACCGCCGCGCCGTGGATGACGAGCTGGCCGCCGCGCTGGGCGAACGTCTCCATCCAGCCGGCCATCTTGACGCGCTGGTCGACGGACTGGGCGTAGCCGTCCAGCTTGCCCACCCAGTCGATCGCGCGCTGGGTGGGGCCCGGGTCGTGCGATCCGGGCGCCGCCACCGAGACGCCGAGGCCCTCGATCTTCGGGGCCTGGGACTCCCAGAAGTTCAGCTGGAGGTCGCGTTCGTGCTGGAGTGCCGTGTCGAACATGCACTGCGTCGACATGACCCGGCCGGACCGGATCTCGTCCGCTGTCCGGTTGGACATCAGGGTGACCTCGTACCCGTGCGACTGGAGGCCGAGGGCGAGCTGGAGGCCGGACTGGCCGGCTCCGACGACGAGTATCTTCCGCATGCGGGTCCTTAACTGTGCAAGTGCGTACGACTTATTCGGGGGTGACGTCGAGTGCGTGGCCGACCAGGGCCAGCAGGGTCTCCACGACCGAGATCCGGCGCCGCGCGTCCATGATCATGACAGGTATGTGCGCGGGCACCGTCAGGGCCTCGCGCACGTCCTCCGGCTCGAACCGCTCGCTGCCGTCGAAGTGGTTCACGGCGACGACGTACGGCAGTCCGCAGCTCTCGAAGTAGTCGAGCGCCGGGAAGCAGTCCGTCAGGCGGCGGGTGTCGGCGAGGACCACCGCGCCGATCGCCCCGCGCACCAGGTCGTCCCACATGAACCAGAAGCGCTGCTGCCCCGGCGTGCCGAAGAGGTAGAGCACCAGGTCGTCGTCGAGCGTGATGCGCCCGAAGTCCATGGCCACCGTGGTGGTCAGCTTCTCCGGGGTCGCGCTGAGGTCGTCGGTGTCCTCGCTGGCCTGCGTCATCAGCGCCTCCGTCTGGAGGGGCGTGATCTCGGAGACCGCGGTGACGAGGGTGGTCTTGCCGACGCCGAAGCCGCCCGCCACCACGATCTTCGTGGCGATCGGGGCGCGCGTCCGGTCGGTCTGCCAGGCCTGGAGCTCCTCCTCGGGCTCGACGAGGCGGAAGACGTCGGTCTCGACGTCCGGGGAGACACCTGTGGTGGCGTCAGAGACGACGGAGTCCACTCAGCACCCTTTCCAGCAGTGCGCGGTCCGGCTGTCCCGGGCCGTGACCTGTTCCGTACACGCGAATCTTTCCCTGGTCCGCCAGGTCGCTCAGCAGCACGCGGACCACGCCGAGCGGCATCTTGAGCAGCGCGGCGATCTCGGCCACCGTCCGCATCCGGCGGCACAGTTCGACGATGGCCCGCATCTCGGGCATCACCCGGGTGGCGAGGGAGCCGTTCGTCAGTTCCCGGCGTTCCTCGGGTGCCTCCAGCGCCGCCACGAACGTCTCGACGAGCAGCACGTGCCCGAAGCGGGTACGGCCGCCGGTGAGGGAGTAGGGGCGCACGCGGGCGGGTTTGCGGTCGCCGCCGCGGACCGGAAGCCTGGTGGTACTCATCGGGCACTCCCCATCGACTCGGTCTCCAGGGATCGGCGCAACTCGGTGCGGAGTTCGGGGGTCAGCACGTGTCCGGCGCGGCCGACGAAGAGCGCCATGTGGTACGCCACCACGCTCATGTCGCAGTCCGGGGAGCCGTGTACTCCGAGCAGGGAGCCGTCGCTGATCGACATGACGAACAGGCTGCCCTCGTCCATGGCGACCATCGTCTGCTTGACCCCGCCGCCGTCCATCAGCTTGGCGGCGCCGATGGTCAGGCTGCCGATGCCGGAGACGATGGTGGCGAGGTCGGCGGCGGACCCCTTGGGGCCGCTGCTCCGCTCGGATGCCGTCCGGGCCTCCGCGTTCCTCCCGGGGTCGGAGGAGAGCAGCAGCAGGCCGTCGGAGGAGACGACCGCGACCGACAGCAGCCCCGGCACCTCCTCGACGAGGTTCGTCAGCAGCCAGTGCAGGTTGCGGGCCTCACTGCTCAGTCCGAAGGTACTGGGCGCGGTCAACTGCTTGCCTCCTCGACTGTGCCCCCCGTGGCTGGTACGTCGTGTGCCGCGGGTACGGCGTCCGCCTCGGGCGCCCTCGTCTGCGAGGTCTCCTCGGCGATCTCCGCCTCGACGTCGCGGCGGCCCTCCAGCGCACCGCGGTGGAATCCGCCGAGCCTGCGGCGCAGGGCGTCGGCGTCCACCCCTCCGGTGCGCTGCCTCGGGGCCGGCGCGGGTGCCGAGATCTTCGGCGTGCGCTTGGGCAGACCCTTGGCGGTGACCCGCTGCGGCTCGTCCGCGACACGGTCGTGGGTGTCGGGGCCGATGGCGTAGGGATCGGTGGTGGTCCGGGCGGGGAGGCCGGCGTCCGTGGGGGGCTCGGAGTCGGTCTCTGCCGTGGTCTCGGGCTCCGCCGCTGGGGCGGAGGCGGGGGGCTCGTCCGCCGGGGGTTCCGGCGCGAGCAGCTCCATCGTCGTCTCCGAGGGCCGCTCGGCCCGGGAGACGTTCTCGCCGTCGCGCGGGGCGTCACCGGCACCGGAGGCGTGCGGGGCGGCGTCGGCACCGGGGTCCCCCGACGCGTCACGGGTGCGGAACTCCGGCGTCGGCGCGTCGGCGCGCGGCTCCCGTACGCCCTCCCCGGTGCCGGGGGCGGGTACGGCGGCGTGGTCGGCGCCGGGGGCCCGTACGGCCTCGTCCGTGCCGGGCTCCCGTGCGGCCGGGTCGGCGCGGTGCGCTCGGGTGGCCTCGGTGCTGCCGGTCTCTTGCACCGACCCGTCGGGCGCCGCGTGGGCGCGTACCGCCTGTTCGGCCGCGGCTATGAGCGGGTCCCCGGCGGTGGGGGCGCCGGAGGGCTCCGCAGGGCCGGGTGTCGCGGTGGGCGCGGCGGCCGAACGGCCGTGCAGGACGTTGGAGTTGGCCTCGGCGTCGACGCCCGGCAGGGACAGCGCGGGGGCACCGCCGAGGGCCGGCGCGGACGCGGTCCCGGCGGGTGCGGCGGCGGCCGGCGCGGCGGCCAGCAGCGCCTTGGGCAGCACCACGACCGCGGCGACGCCGCCCTGCTTCTGCTCGCGCAGGTGCACGCGCACGCCGTGGCGGTGGGCGAGCCGGGCCACCACGTACAGACCGAGCCCGAGGCCCTCGCCGCTCTCCTCGTCGTAGGCGTCGTCCGGATCGAAGTCGGCGAGCCGGGAGTTGAGCTGCTCCATCCGCTCGGTGGTCATGCCGATGCCCTCGTCCTGGACGGAGAGCATCACCTCGCCGCTCTCCAGGAGCCAGCCGGAGACCTCGACCGCCATGTCGGGCGGGGAGAACGACGTGGCGTTCTCCAGCAGTTCGGCCACCAGGTGGCTCAGGTCGTCCGCGGCGAAGCCCGCCAGGTGCGCGTGCGGCGGCAGCGCGGCGATCCGCACCCGCTCGTACCGCTCGATCTCGCTGACCGAGGCCCGCACGACGTCGACCAGCGGGACCGGGCCCGCGTGCTGCTGGATGTGCTCCGCGCCGGCGAGGACCAGCAGGTTCTCGCTGTGCCGCCGCATCACGGTGGCGAAGTGGTCGAGCTTGAAGAGGGTGGAGAGGCGCTCGGGGTCCTGCTCGCGCTCCTCGAGCTTCTCGATGACGGCGAGCTGCCGCTCGACGAGGCCGAGGGTGCGCAGCGCCAGGTTGACGAACGTGCCGTGGATGCTGTGCCGCACCTGCTCCAGGTGGGCGGTGGCCGCGGCGAGTTCCGTGCGCAGCTGGGCGCGCTCGTCGGCCATCGTCTGGCGCTGGCCGATGAGGTGCTTGCGGTCGGCCTCGAGGGTGGCCTGCCGTTCGTGGAGCGCCGCCGCGTGCGCGCGCAGCGTGTTGACGGACCGGACGACCTGCGCGAACTCGTCGTTGCGGCCGGTGAACTTGACCGGTTCCTCGGTGGCCGGGTCGGCGGCCACCCGGGCCGAGCCGATCCGCAGGACCGCCAGCGGGCGGGTCAGCGTGCGGGCCATGGCCGTGCTGACGCCGACGGCGACCAGCAGCAGCGCGCCGAGGAGGGCGACGCGCAGTTCGAGGCCGGTCACGTCGTCGTCGCGCAGCTGGGCGAGTTCCTTCGTGCGGCGGTCGTTGAGCGAGGCCTCCACGCCGCGCATCAGCTCGACGCGGGCGGAGAGGGCGGCGTCCAGCTTCTTGACGCTCGTGCCGAGTTCGTCGTCGGAGAGCGTCGGCTGGTCGGTGAGGGTGGCCAGGTACTTGTCGGCCGAGGTGACGTCGGGTCCGTTGACCGTGGAGTCGTACGAGGCCCGGGCGGCCTTGGGCGCGGTGTCGCGGAAGTCGGAGAGGGCCGCGTCGGAGCGCAGGCGGGCCTGCTGGGCGGCGGCGCTGAGCGCCTCACGCTGCTTGGCGTCGGCGTCCGACGAGTTCTCCGAGGTGGTCGGCAGTCCGGTGACCGGGTCGATGGAGGTCCGCGTGGAGCGGGGGACGGCCAGCGCCGCGAGAAGCAGCCCGCGGGTGGACGCGGCCTGCTGGACGGCGGTGTCCAGTTCGGCGAGGGCGTACGCGCCGGAACCCGCGCGGGGCGGCAGCAGCTGCGCCAGTTCCTCGGCGAGGCCGTGCAGTTCGGTGATGGCCTCGGAGTACGCCTGGTGGGCTTCGAGAGCGGTGCTCTTGCCGGTGAGCGCCGCCCGGCGCACGGCCGCGACGGCGTCGAGGTCCTTGCGCAGTCCGGCGGGGGCGTCGGCGTCCGCGCGCAGCTCCTCGACCTGCCGGTCCACCCGGGCGCTGCGCTGCTCGGAGGGCGCCCTGGTCTTGGGGCGGCCGGCGGCGATGTACGGGACGACCTCGTCCCGTTCGTCGGCCAGCGAGTGCGCGAGGGTGAGCGCCTCCTGCGTCTGCCGCGCGAACGTCACCAGGTCCTGGGAGTCGCTCAGTTGGCCGGAGGCGGCGAGGACCGTCGGGGCGGCCGCGCCCGCGATGGCCGCCGCGACGACGGCCACGGCGACGATGAGCCGGTTGCGTACGTGGGCGGGAGCGCCCCTGCCCGCGGAGTCGGCGGCGGCGTCGCCGGTCGCACCCTCCTTGGAGGCCGTCTGCTTGGCTGTGCGCCGAGGCCGCATTTTCTGCACCGGTGCTCGCATTCCTGTACTCGTGTACCCATGGGCCCGGGTGACGTTCCGTCAACTGGGGCGTCCGCCGCCCGGTACGGCTCCCGACCCTCCCAGTGCCGGTGGGCAGTGGTCCCGCATCTTCCGAGCCGCCACCCGAAGGAGTGAACATCGGCGAGGAGTTGGCGGGCAAGTTCCCGCGGCGCTTGCCACGGGCCCGCACGGCGGGCCGGTTGGACGTCGGCGACGCGCTTTGGCAGTATTCGCCGCCACGCTTCGCCGGAGTCGATCATTACATGCCAAACAGGGCGCCTGACCTGCCCGTCGACGCCCGCGCGGCAGTCGGCGCCGCGTCTCGTACGCGGTGTGAAGGGCTCGTGCAGACTGGCTGGATGCGCACTGAACTCGTCACGCGGCCCGGCGACCCGGACCGCCTCAATGAGGACTTCGCCGCGGTCGGTCTTCCGGCCTCGGGACAGGGCGGTTCCCTGGTCGTGCTGGACGGGGTGACGCCCCCGAGGGGCGACGCCGGATGCCGGCATTCGGTCCCCTGGTTCACCGCGCGTCTGGGTGGCGCACTGACCGAACTGTCCGTTTCGCAGCCCGATATGACGCTGACGGAGGTGCTGGCGCGGGCGATCCGCCGCACGGCCGCCGCCCATGCCGACACGTGTGACCTTTCTCACCCGCGCACGCCGCAGGCAACCGTCGTCCTCGCGCGCTGGTCCGCGGACACGGTCGAGTACCTGGTCCTCTCGGACTCGGCGCTGCTGATCCAGGACTCCACGGGCGGGGTGACGGCTGTCCTGGACGACCGGCTGTCCCGGATCCCGACGGCGTCCCTGGCCACGGACGCCGTCGCGGACGCGACGGTCCGCAACAAGGAGGGCGGCTTCTTCACCGCGGCGGCCGACGCCTCGGTGGGCCGGCGGGCGGTGACCGGCACGCTGCCCCGCGCGGACGTCCGCGCCCTGGCCGCCCTCACGGACGGGGCGACCCGCTGGACGGACCGCTTCCATCAGGGCGACTGGGCCGACCTGTTCACCCTCGTCCGCAAGGAGGGTGCCGCGTCCCTCGTCGACCGGATACGGGTACTGGAGTCGGCGGACGCGGTGGAGCGGACGCGGCTGCGCCGGGGCAAGACGCACGACGACGCGACGGTGGTGTACGTGGAGCTCTAGCGTGTTCAGGCACTTCACGCGACCCGGCGAGCGCGGGTCGTCGCGTCCCGGAGCTACCCGCCCTCCACCCCGCGGTTCAACTGGTGGAGCAGCCGGGCCAGTTCCGCAACCTCGCGGGGGTCCCAGCCGGAGAGCTGGCGGACGTAGCGGGCCCGCCGCGCCTCCCGTACCGCCCGGAAGCGCACCCGCCCCTCCTCCGTGAGGTGGACCAGCCAGGCCCGGCCGTCCGCCGGGTCGGGCTCGCGGGCGACGAGGCCGAGGTCCTCGAGGGCGCGCAGCTGGCGGGACATCGTGGCCTTCCCGACCCCGATGTAGGCGGCTAGTTCGGTGGCCCGCTGCCGGCCGCACTCCTCAAGCCGGACGAGAAGTCCGTACGCGGAGGACTCCAGGTCGGGGTGGACCTCCCGGGCCATCTCCCCCGAGGAGGCCCGGGCGCGCCGCAGGAACACCGTCAACTCCCTTTCCAGCGCCGGGAATTCCTGGTCCACACCATTTCCCGACGCGGTGGATTCGACGCGATGCCCGTCGTCGTTCCCGTGCTCGTGCACGTCAGCACCCCTGACCCGGTTTCCCGATCCTGAAAGTTTCCGCCAAAAGTGGCCGTTGCCGCAGCTCCGCCAGTATTTCGCAGGAGTAGACCAACGGCAGCCTCCGGCGCCTCTTCCCAGCCGCACTTCTACGTGCGTAGCTTCTTTAGGAGGCAATTACTGGCATGCCCACGCCACTGACCGGCCGGCGACGGCCCGTCCTCCCCCGGAGTGCGTGCGCCTGCCGGCGTTCTCCCGCTTTCCCCCACCGAGCATCACCGCGCACCACCGAACCCCTCGGAGGCACGCCATGCCCGAGCACAGATGCGGAACAGCCCGACCGTCGCGCTCCCCCAGGCGACTCCCCACGGCCGGGATCCTGCTCGCCGCGCTCTCCCTCCTGTTCAGCCTTCCGGCGGCCCTCGCCCAGGCCGCCGGCACACCCGCCCGCGGCTCCGCCCACATGGGCATGGGCGTCCTCGCGCACGACGGCCGGGGCGGGACGCCGTCCACCGGTGACGCCGCCCAGACCGAGGGCGTCGACGTCAGCAGCCACCAGGGCAACGTCGCCTGGTCGACCCTGTGGAACAGCGGCGTCCGCTGGGCCTACACCAAGGCGACGGAGGGGACGTACTACACGAACCCCTACTTCGCCCAGCAGTACGACGGCGCCTACAACGTCGGCATGATCCGCGGTTCGTACCACTTCGCGACCCCCGACACCACCGGCGGAGCCGCCCAGGCCAACTACTTCGTGGACCACGGAGGCGGCTGGTCCCGGGACGGCAGGACACTGCCGGGCGCCCTCGACATCGAGTGGAACCCGTACGGAGCGGCCTGCTACGGCAAGACGCAGAGCGCGATGGTCACCTGGATCCGGGACTTCCTGAACCAGTACCGGGCGCGCACCGGCCGCGACGCGGTGATCTACACGGCCACCACCTGGTGGACCCAGTGCACCGGCAACTACGGCGGCTTCGCGGCGGCCAACCCGCTGTGGATCGCCCGCTACGACACCGATCCGGGCACACTGCCCGCCGGCTGGGGCTTCTACACGATGTGGCAGTACACGTCCTCGGGCCCGACGGTCGGCGACCACGACAAGTTCAACGGCGCCCTCGACCGCGTGACGGCACTCGCCAACGGCTAGGGCCTGTCGTTTGGATCATGCCGGCGTCGCGGGGTCCGGCACGCACATCTGCGGCGTTGTCGTCGGTCGCCGACGCTCCGCGTCGACTCCC